>JAFZZR010000064.1 GCA_017615635.1 Lentisphaeria bacterium | reverse complement strand
AGACAGCGGACAACGGAAAAAGTCTCATCGAAAAACAAAAAAAACCGCATTCTTTTAATCTATCATAAAAAAGTGAAAAATCAAACGGAAAACATGGAAAACTCGTGGAAAAGAGACCTTTTTTCACCATTCCTCGACGAAAAGGCGCATGGAAGAGGCATTGGTCCGGTCGATGAAATTTCCGCACCGCCCCTGTTCCTGGCCCTGGATCCCCGTCGTCGGCCGGTGCTGGCGGTGTTTTCGTCCTTCGCGGAGGCGGAAGCGGCGCAGACCGGATTCCATCTGTGGGCGGCTGCGGCAGGCGATGAATCCCGGAGTCTGCTGCTGCCGGACGGAACGCCCACGGACCGCATGGCGGCCTCCACCGACGGATTGCGCGCCCGGGTCCTGCATTCGCTTTTGACGGAACCGCCGGACATTCTGTTTGCATCGGCGGCGGGCCTCCTTCATCCGGCGCCCTCGGTGAAGGCCATGAAGAAAAGTTCGTTCACGGTCCGGACCGGAATGGAGCTGGCTCCTTCCCGCATGGCGGAGCTGCTGGTGGAACTGGATTACGACGACGAGGAAACTGTGACGGTGCCGGGTGAATTCAGCCGGCGCGGAGGAATCCTGGATGTTTTCTCGACCGGTGCGGACCGCCCGGTCCGGATTGATTTTTTTGGAGACACGGTGGACTCCATCCGATATTTTTCCCCGGCGACCCAGCGGTCGGAGGGCAGCGCGGAGGAATACGAGATCATTCTCCGCACGGGAAGCGCCAACGGCAACTGCGAAACGGGCCGTGTCTCCGACTATCTGGCCGGCTGGAAACCGCTGATTGTTCCGGTTTTTCCCGCCGGGATCCGTTCCCGTCTGGAACGCTTTCAGCCGGAAGCCGTGGAGGAATGGGACTGCTTTATGAAGTCTTTTCCCTCGCTCCCGTTTCTGGATGCCGCGGAAACCGCGCAAAGCGGCAAAGCACGGACGCCGCCGTTCTTCGCTCTGCACGGGCAGCTGGAGAAGGCTCTGCCCGAAGGCGGAGAAAAGAACTTTTTCGAGCTTGGGAAACGGTGGATGCAGTCGTCCCTGAAACGCTGGGTGGAGGCGGATGGATACCGCGCGGTCCTTCTCTCCGGCGCCGAAGGAGATCTGGTTCATTTCCGTCAATGGCTGTCGGAAGCCGGTCTGGAGAACGATCCTCATGTTTCTCTGGAACAATCCTGCCTGCCCGGCGGGCTCTTCTGTCCCCGCCGCAAACTGGTTCTGCTGACGGAACAGGAAATTTTTGCATCGCCCTCGCGGATGCGTCTCCCTTCCTCCCGAAAAGCCGGGAGCAAGACGGAAGAGTCCGAAGGAGAAGCCGCCGACGATCCGGAGATCGATTCCAGCGGGGATCTGGAAGAGGGCGATTATGCGGTGCACCTCAATCTGGGCGTCTGCATCTATCGCGGACTGTCCATGGTGCAGGCGGGCGGAGTCCGTTCGGAAATGATCCGTCTGGAATTTGCGGATGAAGAGGTGATCCACGTTCCGATGCATCAGGCGTATCTGATCTCGCGGTACATCGGCGCAGGCAGAAAAAGCGTGCCCCTGAGCTCTGCGCGGTCTTCCAAATGGGGAAAAACGCTGGCCACGGCCGCCGCGTCCGTCCGCAACATGGCGTATGACATGCTCCGGCTTCAGGCAGTCCGGTCCTCCATGAAGGGAACGGCATTTCCGGAAGACGGATTGGAGCAGAGACTGTTCGAACAGGCGTTCCCGTTTCAGGAGACGCCGGATCAGCTGCGGTCCGCGGAGGAGATCAAGCACGACATGGAGTCGGAAAAGCCCATGGACCGTCTTCTCTGCGGCGATGTGGGCTACGGGAAAACCGAGCTTGCCATGCGGGCTGCCTTCAAATGCGTCATGTCCGGCCGGCAGGTGGCCGTGCTGGTCCCGACAACGGTCCTGGCTCAGCAGCATTATTACTCCTTTCTGCAGAGATTTGCCGGGACACCCGTCACCATCGAACAGCTCAGCCGCTTCCGGACAAAGGCGGAACAGGCCAGGACGCTGGAGCTGATGAAGACGGGCGGAGCGGATATCGTGATCGGGACTCATCGTCTGGTGCAGGACGACGTGGATTTCAAGAATCTGGGACTGATCATCATCGACGAGGAACAGCGTTTCGGCGTCCTCCACAAGGAAAAGCTCAAGCGGCTCCGCACCTCCGCGGACGTCCTTACCATGACCGCCACTCCCATTCCCCGCACCCTCTATCTTTCCATGTCCGGCATGCGGGAGATCAGCACTATTCTCAGCGCTCCCGTGCGGCGCATGCCGGTCCAGACCCTGATCGTGCAGGATGATCCGGCCGTGGTCCGGAACGCCGTTGCCCGGGAGCTTCAGCGGGGCGGACAGGTCTATTTCGTGTACAACCGGGTGAAGGGGATCCAGGATGCCGCGGGCAAGCTGCAGGCCATGTTCCCGCAGGCCCGGATCGGGATCGGACACGGTCAGATGGCGGAAGAGGAACTGGAAGACGTCATGAGCCGTTTCATCGAAAACAAAATCGATATCCTCGTCTGCACCACCATCATCGAATCCGGACTGGACATCCCCAACGCCAACACCATCATCATCGACAGGGCGGACCGGTTCGGGCTGGCGGAGCTCTATCAGCTGAGAGGACGCGTGGGGCGCTGGACCCGTCAGGCTTATGCCTATCTTCTCCTGCCGAAACACGGGATCCTCACGGGCGACGCACGGCAGCGGATCGCGGCCATGCGGCGGTACACTCATCTGGGCGCCGGATTCAAGCTGGCCATGAGCGATCTGCAGATCCGGGGCGCCGGAAACATCCTCGGTGCGGAGCAGAGCGGTCAGATCCATGCGGTGGGATTCCATCTGTACTGCGAACTCCTGCGGGACTGCATCGCACAGCTGAACCGGAAAGAGGATCGGCGCGAGGCTTCGATCATCTCCCTGCCGGATCTCCGGCTGGATTTTCTGGATCACGCCGAGCAGCCTGCGGCGGGGAAGCTGGGGGCCGCGCTGCCGGCCGGATACATACCCTCGGAAAAGCTCCGTTTTCAGGCATACCGCCGTCTGGCGCTGTTCCGTACGGCGGAACAGATCGATTCCTTCGAGGAAGAACTGAGGGACCGTTTCGGCAAACTCCCGGAATGTGCACGGAATCTTCTTTCCGTGGCGAAACTGCGTCTCCTCGCGGCGGAAAAGGGCATCACCACGCTTTCCGTGTACGAGGGAAAAGCCATCCTGGAAAAGACACACACTGTCGTCAAGCCGAACGGCATCATCCCGCGGATCCCCGACATCATGCGGCCTGCCGACCGGCTGGAACGCCTGTTCCGAATCCTGCGGGAACTGCCGGACGCCCGGAGCTGATCATCCCGGTCAGTCCACAAACAGATCCCGGCTGGCGAACTTGGCGTCGCAGGTCAGATTGATCCCGATTTTGCGGAGTCCCGCCTCATCGCCCGGAGTCGGCATGTGCGTGATGTGCATTTCGCAGCCGGAGAGTTTGCGGAGCTGGGCGGCCGCGAGTTTCGCCGCGGGATTGCCCGTGGTGCTTACGGCCAGTGCGATGAGCGTCTCATCCAGGTCCAGACTGATCCGGCGGCTTCCCAGAACGTTCCGCTTCATGGAGCAGGCGGCATCCAGTACGTCCGGCGCGATAAGCAGCAGCTCGTCCGGAAGATTCGCCAGATATTTGATGGCATTGAGAATGCAGCTGGAGCCTGCGTGAAGCAGCGGAGAATTTTTGCCCGTGATGATTTTTCCATCCGGAAGCTCCACCGCCGCTCCGCAGAAAAATCCGTCGTCGCCCTTTCCCGGAATGGACGAAGCGTCGGCGGCCGCCTGCCGTGCGGGATTGACCACCAGACGGTCCTCCTCCTTCAGGGAGAGATTATCCATCAGCAGTTTGGCGCGTTCCACCGTTTTCGCCTCGGCGCCGCCGATGGCGAATTCGCACCGGTAGCGGAAGTACCGGCGGATGACTTCCTGCCGGGCAGCCTCGCAGACTACGGCGTCGTCGGTAATGGCGAAACCGACTTTGTTGACGCCCATATCCGTGGGGGAGAAGTAGGCTTTTCCTTCGCCCATGATCCGTTCGCAGATCCGGCGGACCACCGGGAAAATCTCGATATCGCGGTTGTAGTTGACCGCCGAGGTGCCGGTATGCTCGATATGGAACGGATCCAGCATGTTGATATCGCCGATGTCCGCTGTGGCCGCCTCGTAGGCAATGTTCACCGGATGATTCAGCGGCAGATTCCAGACGGGGAACGTCTCGAACTTCGCATATCCGGCCGCCACGCCGCGCCGGTACTCATGATACACCTGAGAGAGGCAGGTGGCCATCTTTCCGCTGCTGGGACCCGGGCCGGTCACGATCACGATGGGCTTGTCGCTCTCAATGTATTCATTGGCTCCGTAGCCCGCATCGCTGACGATCAGATCCACATCCGTGGGATACCCCTTGATGGCCCGGTGCGTATACACACGGATGCCCCGACGGTCCAGCTTGCGGATGAAGCTGTTCACCGACGGATGATCCTCATACCGGGTCACCACCACCGCTTTCACCGGAATATCCCATTCCCGCAGATTGTCGATGATCCGCAGCGTGTCCGCATCGTAGGCGATCCCGAAGTCCGCGCGGATCTTCTTCCGCTCGATGTCGCCCGCGTAAATGCAGATGACTACGTCGATCTTATCCTTCAGCCGCTGGAGCAGCTTCATTTTGACATTGGGATCGAACCCGGGAAGGATCCGGGCCGCATGATAGTCGTAGGCCAGTTTTCCGCCGAATTCCAGATACAGCTTGTTCTGGAACCGTTCCGCACGTCTCAGGATTTCCTCTGTCTGTTCCTGCAGGTACTTTTCGTTGTCAAACCCGATCTTTTTCATCTCTCCGCACAGCTTCCTCCGGCTCGCCCCGGCTCTTTCCCCGTCCTTCCCGTTCCCGGAGGCGGACGGCGCAGCCCGGCGCCGGAATGCGAATGACAACACCCTGATCCGACCCGAAAGTTCCGGCGCGAGACCCCCGGGACAGAACGGGACGTACTATACTTTTTTCCTATCGCAATTACAAGCAGCCGGAATAATTTTTTCGTCGATTTTTTCCTGTCCCGGAACCAGCACAATTTAATCTGTTTCCTTATCTTTTCCGTTTGCAAAAAAGCGGCTCCGTGATATAGTTAAGGAGAAAAACAGGATTTCGTTTCGGAGGCCGCGTCGATTATGGATTATCTCTCCCGGGTGTCTTCTCCTCTCGGCCCTCTTGTCATGACGGCCGACGATTCCGGTCTCACGGGCCTGCGGTTCGAGGGACAGCGGTTTTTCTCCGCGTTGTTCCCTTCCGATATCCGGGAGACAAACGATCTCCCCGTTTTCCGCATGACTTCGAAGTGGCTCTCCCTCTATTTCCGCGGACTCGATCCCGGATTCATCCCGCCTCTTCATCTGAAATCCACGCCCTTCCGCAAAGACGTCTGGTCTCTCCTTCTCACTATCCCCTTCGGCGAGACCCGGACCTACGGCGAGATCGCCGCCATGATGTCTTCCTCCGCCTCAAGCGCGACGCGTGTCTCTCCACGGGCCGTCGGAGGCGCGGTGGGACACAATCCCATCGCCCTGATCATTCCCTGTCACCGTGTCATCGGCGCCTCCGGCCACCTGACCGGCTATGCCGCCGGGCTGGACCGGAAAGCCCGTCTTCTGGCCCTGGAACGGGGTCGGATCCGCCCCGGCTCCCCGGTTCTTCCGGGATTATCTGCACCATGACCGGGAGGGACGTCAGGGAAGGTTTTCCTGCTCCCGGGGGGACGGCGGAGTTCGGGACGGTACGGTCAATCCCGTACGGATGAAAAGCTCCGTATACCGGCTTTCCACATTTTCGCCCCGTTCCGCAGCCTGAAACATCTCCCAGAATGTCTTTGCGATCGATTCCGGATTGTTGGTGATCGTCGTAACTTCGGGATCGAAGCGCTCCTGTCCCTCGTCGCAGCAGAAAATCGCCAGGTCTTTCCCGATCCGGATGTGATGTTTCCGGCACCAGGGATAGAGACGGCGGAGTACGCTCGGGCTAGGCGCGATCAGCGCTTCCGGCGGCGGTTTTGCGCTCATGATCCGGGTCAGGCCCTCGCCCAGATCATCGAAAGATTCCGAATACTGGAACACCCAGTCCGGATCGACCCGCAGCCCGTTCTCCGCCATCAGACGGTAATAGTCCTTAATGCGGAGCACCTGGATCGGATATCGGGAGGTATCGTTCATGCTTTGGGATAAATACCCGATCCGGCGGTATCCGCGCTGGAACAGATACTTCATCTGCCTCACGGTCATATCGGGGGCATCGCGCAGGGTCGCCGTCACCTGCCAGGTATGCCTCGGCAGCAGCTCCAGGCAGACGGCCATGTGTTTTTTCAAACGGGCGGCGAAATCCGGCACGAGGGAACTGCAGATGATGCAGCGGGAGATTCCGTCATTCGCCAGTTCTGCGGCGATCTCTTCCGGCAGACGGTTTTCGACATACTCGACGGATATCCGCCAGCCGGAAGCGTCCGCATATTCCTTCAGTTTCCGGAAAAGGATCTGGAAGAATCCGGTCCTCCTTTCCGGATCCACCACCTGCCAGTGGATCAGGCGGATCTCCCGGTTGTTTTCAGGCGGACGGATCCGGAAGATCCCGCTGGACGGCTTGATCCGGATAAGCCCTTCCTCCTGCAGTTCCCGCAGAGCATTGGTGACTGTGACCTGTCCGGCGGAAGTTCGTTTCATGAGCGAGCGGATGCCCGGCAGCACCGTTCCGCCCGGAAGCGGCAGAATCATTTGCCTCAAACAGTCCGCCGCCTTGCGGACTTTCCGGCTGTATATGTTGTCTCTCCGATCCATTTTTCCGGATCCCCCTGATTTTTCCATAATATAGTCCTGCTTGACGCAAATGCAAACCGTATCGCAAACCGTATCGCACTTTGATGCGCGCCGAAAATTTTACTCTTATTTTCTTTCGCGGCTATTGAAAAAGACGAATACGGAATTTAGGGTATGGACGGAAGAATTTTGCAGGGGTCCGGGATACCGGAGAAACAGAAAAACGGTTAGAGAAAAACAAAACTTCAGGAAGGGCAAAAATCATGAGAAAGAGGTCGTTTTTCACACTGATCGAACTGCTGGTCGTCATCGCCATCATTGCCATCCTCGCGGGCATGCTTCTGCCTGCGCTGGGTCAGGCAAAGCAGCACGCCTATACGATCCGGTGCGCCAACAACTTCATCACCTCCGGGAAGGCGCTGATGATGTATTCCGAGGACTTCGACTCCCATTATCCCAAAAGCGGCAGTACCATTTTCTACCAGAAACACGCCAGTTGTCCCATGCGTGACTACTGGCCGGAGATAAGCTCCACCACGGCGTACGGCGCCATCGGCTATCCCGGCAAAAGAATAACATCGCCCTATGCATGTCCCTCCGCAAGAGCGAGCGCGGAAACGGAATCATCGGGGGCGAACAGCTTCACGGGGAGCGGGACCAGTGAAGGCTATTATTATACGCACGGCTACAATATCGCCTTCACCAGCAATGTCTCCATAATAACCCGAGGCGATTTCAAATCGTCGCGCTGGAAACACCCCTGGCGGCTGATGATCATAACGGATGCCACCTCGCGTCTTGCCCACTATTACAATCCCTTCTTCAGGACGGGAGATCATCGGATGGAGGCCCGGCATCGCGACGGCGTCAACGTTCTTTTCGGCGACGGACACGTGGACTGGATGCGGCGTGACGATGTGCCCGATCAGTCGAAAGTCAGCGGCACTTCCGGTAGAGCATTTTACAATCCCATGAGCGATACCCCCGAATGGTGATACAAAGGAGATCCCTGATGAACAGCAAACGCACATTGTCCCTTCTGGTTCTGGCCGGTTCGGCCGTGCTTTCCGGGGCGGAGGAACCGGATCTGCGGGTCGGGATCTTCACCGATACGCATATCCGGAAGACCGAGGAATCCTGTCAGCTGAGCCGTCAGGCCTTCGAGCTCTTCAAAAGACACAAGGTGGACATGGTGGTTCATCTGGGCGACCTGGCGGACCGGCACTATCCGGAAGGGTATAAGATCTATCGCCGTTACTTCGACGAAGTATTCGGAGACCAAAAGCCGAAGGAAATCTACATCTATGCCAATCATGACCGGGTCGACATCAAGACCGAGGCCGGCTTCGACGCAGACATGGTGAAATTCAAGAATGCGCTGAACATTCAGAATGAAGTCTGCGACAAGTTTGTGCTGAAAGGGTATCCGTTTCTGGTTTATCCGGATTTCCCGGGGTATCCGCTGGATGAACGAATGACCGCGGACGTGCGTGAAATGATCGGGAAGTATCCGGGAAAACCGGTTTTCGTGCTGGATCATGTATCGCCCTACGACACAACGGAGGGCAGCAGGGTATGGGGACACCATCCCCGGCGGACCGTGTTCGACCAGTTCCCGCAGGTCATCCATTTTTCCGGTCATACGCACAATTCGCTTCGCAATGAACTGTGCATCTGGCAGGGCAATTTCACAGCCGTCAATGCGGGCTGCCTGGCTACCTGGGGCCGTGGAAAGAAGTCGGATGAAGTCCTCGTCATGGAGGTGTTTCCCGATAAGATCCTGCTCCATCGCTATTCCGTGACGGACGGCCGTGAAATACGTCCGGAGAATCCCTGGCGCATCCCCTGGCCGTTCGATCCGGAAAATGCGCCTTACCGCCTTGCGAACCGCAAAGCGCATTCTCCTGCACTGGAATTTCCCATAGGCTCGAAAATCACCGTTCATGCGAAAGGGGATCCCTTCGAAGAGGTGGATTTTTCTTTCCCGGACGCAGAGCATCCGGAAGGCTGTTACCGTTACCTTATCCGGCTGGAAAAGAAAATGCCGTCCGGTGGATTCGAAGCTGTAACGGAGATGGATGATTTCGGTCCCTTCTATCTGAAGGAGGCCCGTCCGCCCGAAGAAATCAAGGTCCGTTTCAGTGCGGCGGTCTTCGATCCCCATGCAGAGTACCGGATCACCGTCATTCCGCAGAACTTTTACGGTACGGTCGGCAAGCCCCTGCAGCAGACATTCCGGACGGGCACGCCGGAACGGGGAAAAGTCGTTTTCGAGTCGGAGAAACCGGAGGAGAGCTGCGTTTACATGACCGAACTCACAGACGGGACCGTTTTGAAGCCGCAGGACGGGATTTTCAATTATCCGGGCGGCAATACGCGGTTGATCTTCCCGAATGAGGTCTGGGCGGGGCCGAAAGGGACCCGTTTCCGGTTCGCCATCCGGATGGCGCTTGACCAGCCGCTCGATTCCACCTGGACTCTCGTGCTTCGCTCCACGGCGACCGGGCGGAACGCCAATATCCGGGTCGTCACCCCGTCGGGGAAGACGGAGAGTTTCATCTTCAGCCTGGATTTGGACAAGAAGACCGATGATGATTCCTACTTTCTGCTGCTGCGTGAGGGAAAGCCGGGAAAAGTCGCGTTTCGCTATGTGAGGGTCGAAAAACTCTGAACAAATACGATATCGGGAGAGAGACAAGATGAAAATCCGTTTCATTTTTCTGCTGCTGACGGGAACCATTCTTCTTTCCGGCGTGGAACTGCCGGAACAAATGGAACCGCGGCTGCCCCGGAAGATTGTTATCGGTGAAACGCCCGAGCTGACGTTGGTGAAAGACGGAACGATCGGCTTCGAGATCGTGGCACCGGCCGATGCGGCGCCCTCGGCGAAGTTTGCGGGGAAGGAGGCCGCCGGGCTTCTGGGTAAGGCGTTCGGCGCGGAACTCAAGGTTCTGGATGCGCCTTCGGGAAAATGTCCCGCCGTCATTCTCGGGAGTCCGGGATACGCGGCGAAGCTGGGCGTGGACGTCGGCAAGCTGGACCGTGACGGCTTTGTCATCAAAACCTGTCCGGAGGGCGTGCTTATTATCGGGCGGGACGACCCTCAAAAGGGCGTGAAGGAGCTTCAGACGGATCATGCCACGCTTTTCGGTGTCTACGATTTCCTGGAACGGTTCGCGGGAATACGCTTCTATCTGCCGGGCGATTATGGGACCGTCATTCCCAAAATGAAGGATTGGTCTCTGCCGGCCATCGACATTTATGAACGGCCCGACTTCTATCAGCGCGAGTACGGTGACCGGACCGGAAACCCGGGCACGGAGATGTCGGAAAGCATACGCCATCTCAATCATCTGCGCAACCGGCACCAGACCCGGCCGTACTTCTTCCGCTGTCATTCCCTGCGGGAACTGAATTACGGGACACGTTTCGGGAAAACGCATCCGGAATACTTTGCGCTGCAGAGCAACGGCAAACGGGTCATCGATACCGAGTTCACCGGCAGCTTTCACTGGGATGAAAGTCATTTCTGTCTCTCGAGCGGGATCAAGGACGAAGTCATTGCCGACGCCCTTTCCTATTTCAAGGGCGAACCCGCTTCGGTGCGCGGCGTCATCAGCCGCCGGACCCGTCAGGTCGGATGGCTGCCCTCGTATTTTCCCGCAGGCGGTAAATTCTTCACGATCGATACCCCGGACGGCACCAAAAAATGTACCTGTCCCATGTGCGCTCCCGAGGTGTTCGGAACGAAGGAACAGCAGCGGGACCATTATCTGCGTTTTTTCCGGGATGTGGCGCAGGGGATCAAGGATTCCGGCGTTGACGGGATTTGCGTCATATCCTGTCACTATGCCTGGTGGAATGGAATGCCTCCGGAATTCGAACTGCCGGACAATCTGCTGTTGAATTTCTGCATGGTCGGGGAATGGAAGGAACTGAATTCTGCGGAACGGGATCAGGAAATAGCCGAACTCAAGGCCTGGTCGGAAAAAGTCGGAGACAAACTGCTGCTCTGGACGTATCCCGGCCGGTATTACGGGGAATTCCCGGGTATCCCCACCGGCACGCCGCGTTATGCCGCCTCTTTCCTGAAGCGGGTCCGGCCCTACGCCTATGGGTGTTACTTCGAGACAAAGACGGACTACCTCTTCTACAATTATCTGGTGTTTTACATATACGGAAAAATGCTCTGGAATCCGGATTCCGATGTGGAAGCGCTGCTGGACGAACACCATCGGCTCATGTTCGGACCTGCGGCTCCGCAGATGAAGGAGTTCTTCGATTCCATCGAACGTAACTGGATGAAGGTCTGCGGAAACTTCACGGAAACCTCCCTGGGACCCATCCCCATGTATCCCTCGGAGCTGGAAATGTGGAGCGCCGTCTATTCTCCCGCCGAACGGCAGCGGCTGACGGATCTTTTCGATCAGGCGGAAAAACTCACGGCGGATGCCCCGGAATATCTGGCCCGGATCAAAACGCTGCGCCGGGAAATGTGGCAGCCTGTCCTCGATGCCGCGGCCGGGTTCTCCAATCAGATGAAAGCCGTCGCCGACTGGGGTGCTTACATGCCGGAGACCGGAGAAGCGCCGGCCATCGACGGTTCCCTGGATGATCCAGCCTGGAAGAAGGCGGAGGCCATCACGCTGATCCCCTCGAAAAAAAGCTCGCCGCTTACGGTCCGCACCACGGTCCGGGCGCTCCGTGACGGGGAGAATTTCTATTTTGCCTTCGAGTGCGGGGATACGGAGACTCCGGAGAGTATAGTCCGGCCGTTCGACAGTCAGGATCTCTGGAAGGACGCGTGCGTGGAAGTCTTTCTTTCCCCGGATAAAAATCCTGAACGCTGCTATCAGATCATGGTCAATGCCTCCGGCTCCATCGCGGATCTTGTCCGGCGCAGCGGCGTGAACGACTGGTCCTGGAACAGCGGCGCGGTGGTAAAGAGTGCGGTTACGCCCGGCAAAGGCTGGACCATCGAGATCCGGATCCCTCGGAATTCCATGGATCCGGCGGCGGAATCCGGAATGCTGGCCAACTTCACCCGCCGCTATTTTCCGCCGTCGCAGCAGCCCGGCTCCTGTGTCTGGGGGCCATTCTATGTGAAGCACAACAACGAGATCGATCACTTCGGCACGCTTCGTTTTCAGCCCGATGAAAAGGAAAATCTGGCAGGAGACGGAGATTTCGACCGGGAGCCCGACAGCAAATCGTCCCGCTTCCTCGGCAAATGGGTCTGGTATGGCGAAGGCGGTTTCCCCGCCGCCTCCGACTTCCTTCTCACCGGCAGGCATTCTGCTCTCCTGGATTCCGCCCGGTTCCGCAAGGATGCCTGTGAGATCCGGCAGACTCCGGCCTTCAAGCCGGATACCGAGTATGAACTCACCTTCTATGTGAGGATGGAGAATGTTGAGGCGAACGAGGCGTATTCCAGCGGATTCTATCTGCGGATCGACGATTTCGGCAGAAAGGAAAAATGTTTCCCGCCGAGAAGCACGGCCGCATTTTCCGGTACTATCCCGTGGACTCCGATGAGCCTCCGGTTCAGAACCTCGAAAACGGTCATTCCCGGCAAAACGCCCCGGCTGAGTTTCATTCTCCGCAAGGCGGTCGGAAAGGTCTGGATCGACCACGTCCGGCTGGAGGAAGTCAACGCGGCGGAGTGACCGTGCTGCGGTCCGGTTTTCTTCATCATCGGCCTTCCGGGATTTTTCTGTGTGATTTTTTTGTGTATATTTGTTTATCTTATGAAAATATATCAGTGATTCCGTGCCTGAATGAATTTATTTTATAAAATATATTTGACTTTTTTCATTCTCGGTATATCGTATGGGGAAGAACGGAAGAGCCGATCATAAGGAGACGGAAGAATCATGGCGCCCTGTGTGTGGATCGTGGGACGGTGTCCCAGAAAACTGGAGCAGAACTTCATCAATCTTTCCCGGTCGTACAGCATCCCGGTGGCCCGATGCCGAAACATACAGGACATGGCTGCTCTTCTGTATCGGGCGCAGTATCCTTCCATCCTGATCTGCGGTTCGAACGTACCGAAACTCAAGGATGAAACGAGCCGTCCCGTGCCCGTTGTCCGCGCCAAGGATCCCATGGCGGAAAAAATACTTGAGATCCACCTGAAGTACGTGCTCTGACTCCGGTCTGCCCGATGCGGCAGCTACGGTTCCCGTGTCTTTGACGGGGGAGACATCTCCCTGCATGGAAAACCGTGAAAAAGGGGGGTTGCAAAAAAGAGGAATCATGCTATATTATTGTCTCCCCCGCGTGGAGCGGCGGATAACCTTTGAAAACAACCATTCGCAGAAGAGAAGGAGCTGAAAGATGAAGGTGTTCAATTTCAATGCGGGACCGGCGGTTCTGCCGGCTGTCGTCATGGAACGGGCTCAAAAGGAATTTTGCGATTATCACGGCAGCGGCTGCGGGATCATGGAGCATTCGCACCGCAATAAGCTTTTCGATGAAGTTCTGGCGCACGCGAACGACAATATCCGGAAGATTCTGGCCGTTCCGGAGAATTACGACATTGTGTACATCCAGGGCGGCGCCAGCCTTCAGTTCGCCATGATCCCGATGAACCTGGCGATTCCCGGCAAGCCCATGGAATTTGCCGATACGGGCACGTGGTCGGCCAAGGCCATGAAGGAAGCGGCGCTTTTCGGGGAAGTCAAAGCCATTGCCTCCAGCAAGGCGGACAAGTACACGTACATCCCGGATGTGGATTCCATGAAGCCCTCCGCGGATGCCTCCTTCTTCCACATTACGTCCAACAACACGATCTACGGCACCCAGTACCGGAAATTCCCGGAATCTCCGTGCCCGATGATCGCGGATATGTCCAGCGATATCATGTCCCGGAGATTCGACGTCTCCAAATTCGGCCTGATCTATGCCGGCGCTCAGAAAAACCTGGGGCCCAGCGGCATGGCGGTCGTCATTATCCGCAAGGATCTGGTGGATCGCACGCCCGCCAACGTTCCCACGATGCTCCGGTACGCCACCTTCACCGAGAACAACTCCCTCTACAATACGCCGCCCACCTTCGGGATCTACATGCTCTCGCTGGTGACGGACTGGGTTCTGGAGCAGGGCGGACTTGATGCCATCGAGAAGGTCAACGACCGGAAAGCGGCGGCCCTTTACGAAGGAATCGATTCCTCCGACGGCTTCTACCGTTCGCCGGTCCGGAAGGATTCCCGGTCCCGCATGAACGTGGTGTTCCGTCTTCCCACGGAAGAGCTGGAAGCCAAGTTCGTGAAGGAGTCCATTGCGGCGGGCATGATCGGTCTGAAGGGCCACCGTTCCGCCGGCGGGATCCGCGCCAGCATCTACAATGCCATGCCCATGGAAGGGATCGAACGTCTTCTCTCGTTCATGGCGGATTTCCGGAAGAACAACTGAAGACCAGGCCCGAAGGTCTGCTCTTGAAGGTCCGCCGTCCGGCCGTGCTTCCGCAAAGGCAGCACCGCCGGATGCGAGGCGGAAAGGAGGCTTCGGATGCTTCAGCAGTATTCGGTTTTGGACGGGCGCATTTCCCGCTCGCCCGGAGGGACGATCCCCATCGATGTGTACGTGCTGCCCAACGATGACGAGCGCACGCATCTGATCAACGATCTGGGCATCGACGAGCATACGCTTGCATCGTCCACCGACCCGGACGAAACGCCGCGACTGGAGGTCGAGACGGATCCGCCGTATATCGCGGTCATTCTCAAATACCCGAAAAACTATTCGGCGGACGACAATTTCCTGTTCCGCGTCAAGTCCATGGGGCTTTTCATGTTCCCGGACCGGGTTGTCATCGTGACGGACAGCGTGGTGCCTCTTTTCCAGGGGAAGATCGCGGCGAATGTGCGGTCCGTGCAGGATGTGGTGCTGAAGACGCTGCTTCAGACGATCCGCCATTTCGAGAGTCATCTGCGCGTCATCAATATGTGCAGTGATGAAATCGAGAACGAACTGAACGAATCGAAGGACAACAAGTCGCTTCTGGACATGTTCACGCTGGAAAAAGGACTGGTCTACTACGTGAACGCGCTGAGCGGGAACCGCCGGGTGATCGAACGCATGCGTGCCAGCGCCTCGAAATTCGGGTTCACGGAGGAAAATATCGAACTGCTGGACGATCTGGGCATCGAAAACCGGCAGTTCCTGGATCAGGCTCAGGTGTATTCGCAGGTCCTCTCCGGCCTCATGGACGCCCGGGCATCCATCATCAACAACAACCTGAACGTGATGATGAAGAATATGAACGCCATCGTCATAGCGGTTGCGGTCCCCACATTCTTCACCGGCGTGTTCGGAATGTCTGAGTTCACCATGATGATGTGCGAGCAGATAGGCGTACGGTGGTATTTTGCCTATCCGGTCTTCGTCCTGCTGATGGTCTTTCTCGGTCTTTTCGCTTTCTGGCTGATCAAAAAGTTTGAACGTCATTGATGAGGCCGACCATGCCTGTCTTCGAGTATGAATGCAGAAAGTGCGGCGCACGATTCGAAGCTCTGGTGCGTTCCTCTTCCCAGTCCGTCCTCTGTGAAAAGTGCGGCGCGCCCGATCCCGTCCGCAAAGTGTCGCGTTTCGCGCCTGCTTCTTCTTCGCCGAAGTCCGCCTGCCCCGCCGCGCGGACCTGTCCCTCGGCGGAGGCGGCCGGCGGCTGCTGTGGGGGATGCTGTCATCACCATCACTCCTGACGGAAGAGGAGGGCCCGGCGGATATGAAACATTCGGAACTGGCGGAACTTCTTTCGCGCCTGGGGATCACGCCGAGCCGTGCCCTGGGACAGAATTTCCTCACGGATGAGAACTTTCTCGATTTCATCTGCCGGGAGGCCGCGCCCGCGGAGGGCGACCGCATCCTGGAGGTCGGTCCCGGACTGGGCGTCCTGACGACCCGGCTTCTGGCGTCGGGCGCGCAGGTCACGGCGGTGGAGCTGGACGGAAAACTGGCTTCCTGGCTCCGTACGACGCTGGTTCCCCGCGGACTCCGCCTGATCGAAGGCGATGCCTGCCGTGTGGATATTCCTTCCATTTTCGGACCGGAGACGCCGTTCCGCCTCATTTCCAATCTGCCGTACTCTGCCGGAACGGTGGTCGTCGCCCGGATGCTGGATCTGCTTACTCCGCCCTCGGATATGCTCGTCCTTCTCCAGAAGGAGGTGGCCCTCCGCCTGGCCGCCGAGCCCGGAACGCCGGATTATTCCGCGCTTTCCGTTCGCATCCAGGCCTCGTATGATGTGACGCTGCCCCGGAAAACGGTTCCGCCCGCGCTCTTTCATCCCCGGCCTGAAGTGGATTCCTCTCTTGTGAAAATGACTCTGCGCGAGCCCTGTGAACCGCAGGATTTCCGGCTCTTTCTCGCCCGATTCGTCCGCGCCGCCGTTGCTCACCGCCGGAAAAAGATGTTCCGGCAGCTGACTTCGATGGCGGATCCGGATAAGCTGCGCAATGCCATGGACCGGACGGGGGTCGATCCGGAGACCCGTGCGGAACGGGTCTCCCCGGAGCAGTTTGTCGCCATGGCGAAGATCCTTCGGGATCAGACCTCGTTCGCCAGAGAGTGAAGCGTTTCCCGGAAGATCCCGATTGCGGCGTCCACCGGCGTGCCGCTTGAAAAATCCACGCCCGCGGAACGGATGATATCGATCACATCCCTGGAATCTCCGGCGGAAAGGAACGCAAGATAAGGATCGGGATTTCCCGCCAGGATATTTTTGGCCAAAGCAGCGGCGGCGGAAATGCCCGTTGCGTACTGGTACACGTAGAATCCGTAGTAGAAGTGAGGGATCCGGGCCCATTCGTACCGGATCTCGGGCGTATTGTGTACCGCGGGTCCGTGATAGTCGGCGTTCAGCTGTCCGTACAGGCTGCACAGCCGGTCGGCGGTAAGGACTTCGCCCTGTTCGCAGAGCTCGTAGATCCTGCGCTCAAATTCGGCGAACATGGTCTGCCGGAAAAGCGTGGTCCGGAAATCGTCCAGAAGCTGGTTCCGGAGATAGGCCCGGAAGGCGGGATCCGGATTCCGTTCCATCAGGTGATGATGCAGCAGCAGTTCATTGCAGGTGGAGGCGATTTCCGCCGCAAAAATGTGGTAGGATGCGTAGTGATACTTCTGCGTCCGGTTGGAAAAGTAGCTGTGCATCGAGTGGCCCAGCTCGTGTGCCAGTGTCGATACGCTGTCCAGCGTCCCGTTGAAATTCAGAAGAAGGTACGGATTGGAATCGTAGCAGCCGGAGGAATAGGCCCCCGACCGTTTGCCTCGGCATTCGCAGACATCGATCCACCGCTCGGCAAATGCCTTTTCCAGCGCTTTCCCATACTCTTTGCCCAGAGGACAGCACGCCTCCTTCACCAGCTCCACAGCCTCCTCCCAGGTCCAGCGCCGGTCGGACACGCCCGGCACAACGGGATTCTGGATGTCGTACATTTCGATTTTCTTCAGACCCAGCCGGTCCGCACGGAACGCATAATACTCGTGAACGGAGGAAAGGCCGCTGCGCACGGACCGGATCAGCCCGTCGTAGACGGAGACAGGGATATTGGCGCCCGAAAGAGCAGCGGAAAGAGTGTCGGGATAATGCCGGAGTTTCGCGCTCAGCACATTGGCCTTGACCGTGGATTCCAGCAGGGAGGCGAACGTGTTGCGGAAGGAACCGAACGTCTTGTGCAGCGATTTGAAGGCGGCCCGGCGGACGGACCGGACCGGCGATTCCATGAATTTCCGGTAGCTTCCGTGGGTCAGTTCGGCGGTTTTGCCGGAGGCATCGCGGATCTTCGGGAAGCGGAGATCCGCGTCATTCATGAGGGAGAATGCCTTCTCCGAGGCGCTCATGACATCGGAACTCATGCTCAGGATCCGTTCCTCCGGTTCGGAAAGCGTGTGTTCGCGTTCCCGCTCCGTCTCATCGAGCGTGCGCTTGTAAAACGCCAGAACCGGATCCCTGCGAAAACGGTCGAAGATCTCTTTTTTTATGGCCATGAGTTCGGGATCGAACCACGCGGTGAGGCCGGCCAGCTCGGCACACTTGGCTTCCATACGTCCGTTCAGTTCGGCGTTGCCGGGATCGGCCGTATCCTCATCGTGGCGGAGATGGGCGTATGTCGCCAGCTTCTCCTCCAGACGCCCCAGCGCATCGCCATCCTCCAGCGCATGGCGAAGAGTTTCCGGAGATTCGGCCAGACGGCCCCGCCAGCGCTGAAAAGCGGCCAGGGCATCCTCCAGCCGGCGAAAATCTTTTTCCCATTCTTCACGGGATGGATAAAGAGGAGTCAAATCCCAGCAGAGGGCCGGATCCAGTTCGGCACGGGTCGGGGTCTTTTGTTTCATGGCGTTCTCCTGAAATAAAACGAAAACGGGGGCGGCCTTTGCGGACGCCCCCGGAATCAGTGCTTTTCGAAAAAGCGTGCGGTTTTACTCCGCCGGCGCAGGCGCAGGTTCTCCGGCATCCTGCTGCATGGCTCCGAGCATCTGAAGATTCTCAATGATGAATTCGGAGGGGATGAAGGACCGGACAACCACGTCGGTGCCCTTTTCCACGGTAACGGTGGTCTTGCCGGCGATGGTTCCGAACGAGGGATCGTCCTTGAGACCGGCCAGCGCGGCATCGATCTGCGTCTTGATCAGCTGGACACCGTCCGCGTTGGTGGCGGTGACCCGGAATACCAGAGCCAGTCCTTTGGCCTTTTCCGTGATGGAGCAGGAAGCGAACTGAACGGTCTGAAGCACGGCGTCATCCTGGATCTCTCCGGCGATGGCGCGGGCCTGCGTGGCGTCAAGAGCGAAGGAAAACGCGGACCCCAGATCCAGCGAGGAGGAGAGCTGCGTGATCCCGCCGCGGGCAGGAATCAGCTCCTTGACGGGCGCGGTATTGAAGAAAACGCGGAACTGAACGATGTTCTTCGCAGCGGCGATGGAAATGACCGTCATGTTCTGGGCCGGCAGGGAAATCATGAAAGCATCCTTGTCGCCGATCTTGATCTTTTCAACCTTCGCGCCCTCGCAGGCATCCTGGTCCAGACCGCCCATGCTGTTCTTGATATCTTCCGCAGACTTCGCAAACTGCTCGCTCACGACGTTGCTCTGCTTGTAGACCACGGCGCCGCCGATCTCAAATGCCGGAATCGGAGATGCCGCCGCTTCGGCCGTCTGGGGTTTCAGCTTGACATAGAACAGACTGCAGGCATCGGCATCCTCTTTCTTTCCGCCGGTAGCGGCCAAAAGAGTTTCCCAGTCCAGTTCGAGGGTCTTCATGATCTCGGAGAAGAGTTTGCCTTTGGTGATGGCTTCGACATTGATGAAGCCGGCAATGACCGCATCGTTGGGGATGAGATTCAGCGACCGGTTCAGTTCCGGAGGCAGAAGCGTTGCGACCACGGCAGCCGCTCTCGCCTTCTTGGCGGAGAGTCCGGGCTTATCCGCCGCGGAAAGCAGCCCGATGGAGAAGAGGGCGGTCAGAGCGAGAGTCAAACCCGTAAGAATTGTTTTTTTCATGTTCGGATGTTCCTTTTTGTTTGTTGAACTTTAAACGCCGAAAAGTATACCAGCGGAAACGCGATTTGTCAAGTCCCCGTTTGAAAAAAATCGGAAATCTCCGTGTCAGAAATGCGACAGAGCTTTTCGCCCGATGGGATATACGTTGAACCCGAGATCGAACAGTTCGGCATGCGGCAGGAAATTGCGTCCGTCGAACACGAAGGCAGGCTGCTGCATGGCGCCGTAAATGCGCTTGTAATCCAGCTCCTTGAATTCCTTCCAGTCGGTCAGGACCACCACCGCGTGCGCTTTCTCCACGGCATCGTAGGGAGAATCGCAGTACTCGATGTCGCCGGGAATGCCCGCCAGATCCAGCCGGGCGTTTTCCAGCGCTTTGGGATCGTAAATGGCCAGGCTCGCGCGTTCGTTCAGCAGCTGTTTGCAGACTGCGCAGGCCGGAGATTCCCGCGTGTCGCCCGTATCGGCCTTGAAGGCAAATCCCAGCACGGCGATCCGCTTCCCCGCCACGGTGTTGAACATAACGTCCAGCATGTTCCGGACGAACCGCGTCGCCTGGTAGTCGTTGAGCCGGACAACCTGTTCCCAGTAGTCGGCCACTTCCGGCAGGCCGTAGTGACGGCAGAGATACACCAGGTTGAGAATGTCCTTCTTGAAACAGGAACCGCCGAACCCGATCCCGGCCCGCAGGAATTTTGCCCCGATCCGGGTATCCTTTCCGGCCGCCGCCGTTACCTCGTCGATATTGGCCTCCGTCCGCTCGCACAGGGCTGAAATGCTGTTGACCGAAGAGATCCTCTGCGCAAGAAGCGCATTGGATACCAGTTTCGTCAGTTCGCTGGACCACAAATTCGTGGTGATGATCTTCTCCCGGGGCACCCACGTTTCGTAGATGGAGGCCACTTCTTCCACCGCGGCACGGCCTTCCGGGGTTTCCAGTCCGCCGATAAGCACGCGGTCGGGGTCGTTCAGGTCCCGGATCGCCGTCCCCTCGGCCAGAAATTCCGGGTTGGAAACGATCTGAAATTTCAGACCCTTGCGGTTGGAGTGAAGGATCCGGCTCATGGCCTGCGCGGTCCGAACCGGAAGCGTGCTCTTTTCCACCACGATCTTTCCCGATTCCGCATACTCCACGATACTCCGTGCCGTCTTCTCCAGATATTGGAGGTCGGCCGCTTCCCCCGCGCCCTCTCCGAACGTCTTCGTGGGCGTATTCACGCTGACGAAGATGATGTCGGCCTTCCGGATCCCGCCCGGAATGTCCGTGGAGTAGAAAAGATTTTTCCCGCGGCGGCGGAAAACGACTTCATCCAGTCCGGGCTCGTAAATCGGAAGTTTGTCGGAATTCCAGGCGGCGATCCGTTTTTCGTTGATATCGACCACCGTGACAGTACAATCGGGACACTTGTCCGCAATGACGGCCATGGTTGGTCCGCCCACATACCCGGCACCGATACAGAGGATCTGTTTTTTCATGACTGCTGCTCCTTCCATTGAATCTTTCCGGATGGAAAACGCATACTATACTGCAAAACATCCGGTTTTACAAGAGATGTCGACTTTTTTTCAGCTCGCATACGTTCAAAGCCGGGTGAAAAATGCCTCGTCCGTCAGCTTGCCCGGAGCGAATCCGCACAGAACAAAGGAAAACGCAAAGCTCTCATACGGGATCCGGTATTTCTCCATGGGCTTCGGACCGCAGGAACCGGATCCCAGCCCGCACTGTTTTCCGTCGATGTGACAGATAATGCCTCCCGCCGGCTTCAGCGCATACGGATGACGCGCCTTTTCGATGGTCTCCATGGCGTACCGGGAAAGCCCGAAATCGAATACCGGATTCCCGCAGGCCAGAAGGCCCGCGCCCTTACCATCGTACACGGCCATGCGCCGTACCTGATGCCGGTTCCCGTTTTCCTGCGGACGCACGTAATTCGTGAACAGTCCGTCCACCGTGTTCTTGAAGAATCCGACATGCTGTGCCTCGCAGGAATCGGAATATGCCTCGCCGGGCCCCAGTCCGAACCAGGCTGTCCTTGTGAAACTTTCAGGCAGCAGGAACTCCACTCCGTACCGGGGCAGACGGTGGATCGGCGTTTTTCCTTCCGGATTGGTGAACATGCCGGAAAGGGAAAGTTCCACCGTGCCGTCGCCGCGGAACAGCCAGTTGTATTCGCAGTCGAAGCCATAGCGTTTCGAGCAGGGGGCGACCCGGGCCGAGGTGCGGATCCGGATTCCCTCCGCCATTTCCTCCAGTTCGCTTCCCTTCACGCGCTGCTGCATCGCGTCCCAGCCTGTCTCCCGCCATTCCCGGGCCATCCAGCGTTCGTTGTCGTTATCCGTGGGCGGCCGCCAGAAATTCAGCTTCGGGCTCGTTTTCAGGAGCACCACCCCTTCCTGCTTCCAGGAAACAAGCGCGCCCTTCGTCAGGTCATAGAGATATTCCGCACCCGCCGCTTCCAGCCTGCACACTTCGCCCGACCTCGTCAGCCGGACCGAACCCCGGTTCATCGGCCGCCGCAAAACGGTTGGGACCGGAAGCGCGAACTGCACGAAGCGGATTTCGTGGCCGGCGGGCGCCCAGATCGTTTCCCTGCCGGTGAGAAAACGCAGATTCAGAAAGTACTCGGCGCCGGGCTCCGGTCTGCCGGGCAGGGCAAAGGGGATCCGGAGCTCTACGGCGCTGTGCGGCGGCACAGCGGGCGAGGGCAGGAATCCGGACTGAACGGTTTTTCCGTTTCCGGTGACGCTCCACGCAATAAAAAGATGTCCCAGCGTAAGAAAATCGTAGTCGTTGATCAGTGTTACGGTCCCTTTTTTCAAATCGGCCGCCTCGCACCGCACCGGCGATATCACCTGTTTGAGCTCAAGAAGACCGGGCGTCGGCGTCTTATCGGGAAACACGAGCCCGTCCGCCACAAAGTTTCCGTCGTTGGGTTTGTCTCCGAAGTCGCCGCCGTACGCGTAATACTCTTCGCCGGAGGGCGTTTTCGTGCGGATCCCGTGATCGCACCACTCCCAGATGAATCCGCCCTGCGTGTTTTTGCAGGCACGGAAGGTATTCCAGTAATCGGCGAGGCTGCCCGGTCCGTTCCCCATGGCGTGTCCGTACTCGCAAAGGATCGCCGGAAGTTTCCCCTCGTACTCCCGAACCGTTTCCGGCCATGCATCAACCGACACGTACATCCGGCTGTAAAAATCGAAATGTCCCAGATACTCCTCCTGTGTACGGCACCGCTCGTAATGCAGCGGACGGTCCGGATCGACGGCCCGCATGGCCTCGGCTTCCTTTTCGATGTTGCAGCCGTAGCCGGCTTCGTTCCCCAGAGACCAGCAGATGATCGACGGATGATTTTTCAGCGTCCTGACCATGCGGACACCCCGTTCCACAATGGGCTTTTCCCACTCCGGCCACATGGTCGGATTCCGCCCCTCGTCATACCCGAATCCGTGCGTCTCCAGGTCGGCTTCGGACATCACGTAGAGCCCGTACCGGTCGCACAGCTCCAGAAACAGCGGATGATTGGAGTAATGGCTCGTGCGCACCGAATTCACATTGTGCCGCTTCATCGTCAACACGTCTTCCAGCATGGCTTCGTACGTAACCGCACGCCCCAGCTCCGTATGGAACTCGTGACGGTTGACTCCGCGGAACATGATCCGCACTCCGTTCACCAGAAACTGATCGCCCTTGCGTTCCAGCCGCCGGAATCCGGCCTTCAGTGCATAACAGGCGTCCGCCGCATGGATCACCAGCGTGTAAAGGTCCGGCGTTTCCGCGCTCCACTTCCGTACCTCCGGCAGTTCGGCGGAAAGCGTCAGAACGGCATCCTCTCCCGCGCCCGGAACGGCTTTTCCCGTCAGGACCGTTACGCGTTCTCCTTCGGGATCCAAAAGCTCCGCCTCGATTTCCACCTCCTTTCCGCCCTTTGCCCCGAAGTTTTTCAGCGTGATGTCGAGCCGGAGAAGACCGGTGCTGTACGATTCGTCCAGCCCTGCGTGAACAAAGACATCGTACAGTCCCGCTTTCGGCTGGGCGCTGAGAGATATTTCACGGAAGATCCCGCTGAGCCACCACATATCCTGATCTTCCAGATACGTGGCGTCGCTCCACCGGAGAACTTCCACAGCGATCGTGTTTTCGCCCGGCTGAAGAAATTCCGTTACGTCGAATTCGCTGATGATCCGGCTCCCCTTGCTCATGCCGGCCTTCTTCCCGTTGATCCATACATAGAAGAAGGAATCCGCTCCCCGGAACGTCAGGATCACTTCCCGGTCGCGCCACGTCTCCGGAAGAGTGAAGGTCCGCACGTAGCATCCCGTCTGATTCTCGTTCGGCACGAACGGTGGATCCACGGGAAACGGGTACACCACATTCGTGTAGTGCGGATACCCGTATCCTTCCAGCTGCCAGTGGGACGGTACCTCGATTTCCTTCCAGTCCCCGCTCACGGCTCCCGTCTCGAACCCCGCGGGAACGCTTTCCGGATCCGGGAAAAATCCGAACTTCCACATCCCGTTCAGTGTGAGATAATATTCCGAACGGATCTCATCGCCCGCCAGGGCGCCCTCGCGGTCCGCATAGGGCACGAGAACGCTTCTCGCCGGAAGACGCCGATACTCTGTCAGATTCTGATTTTCCCAATCTCTCTGGATCATGATGTCAACTCCGCAATGAAATACTGATGATTTCCGCATAGGACGTCCGGACTTCCGCCTCCGGCGGCCCGGTCATTCGTTAATATAGACCTTCTGTCCCTGTTTTCAAGCTTGAAAGGTCCGGATCCGCCCACGCCATTCTTTATCGTTGATCCTTCCCGGAGATCCGTTGCACCTTCCCCGGACCGCCGAACGGAAAATCCGGTTTTTTTGATGCATTTGCCGATTTTCCGCTTGTATTTCGTGAAAACCGGTGTACAGTATTGAATCTGAATTTTATGGTGGTTGTAGCTCAGTTGGTTAGAGCGCCTGGTTGTGGCCCAGGAGGTCGCCGGTTCGAGTCCGGTCTACCACCCCAATTTTTGATTCTCCGCCCGTCCAGCCCTCGGATTCGGGCGTTTTTTATTTTTACGCAAAACCCCTTGTTGTAAAGGGATTTGCAAAAATACTCCCATTCCGGAGGATTCTCCGGAGAGAGCCGCTTCCCGGAGGTCGGGCGCATGATTTTAACGAAAAACGCCCCAAATTCTCCGGCAGACTTGAACAGGCGACCTCACCCAGGAGGTCACCGGAGAATCGACTTAACGAAAAGCACACCCCAGTTTGACGACCTCCTGGGGCGACCTCATATGCGAGAGAAAAATCCGGAGGACGACTTTTTATAAAAGCCATCGAGATAATGATTTATGATTTTTCGTCAACAGGGCATCGGTTCGCACTGACGATAACGCGGGCTCCGGTTTACGTTAAAAATCCCTTGGTCGCCCTCACGTTTTTGCAAATTTTCGACTTAACGAAAACCGACCGTGTTTCGTCAACTGTAACTCTCGCCCTCGGAAAAGTGTGTTTTGACCTCAACCGTCCATCGGGGGTGAGGGCTGATCAGATAGTTTGACGCCAACTGCTTTTTTTCCGGTTGACACCAACTCCCCCCACTCGCCCTCCTGCCCACGACCTCCTCCCTCAAAAAGTGAGGTCGTTTCGCTCGACTTAACGGAAAACGCCCGGTTGTAACGCCGAACCCTCGCCCTCCTGCGGGGAATGAAAAAAAGGGCGGCTGTAACGGCTCTGCGGAGTCCGTTTGCCGCGACAGCGCCCTAAAAACGCAAAAGACGGCCGGATCTCACCGGGGATCACAGCCTCGCGGGAATATCTTCACCATTCATCATCGAACTGGTAATCGCGTGGACATTCCGGGTCATCTTCCGGCAGGGGATTGGCAGCGCGGCGCTGATATTCGGAAACCAGAGCTTTGACCGCCTCACAGCCAGTCACGTCAAGAAGGTTTTTGCATCCGGAAAATACCCTCGGATTGCAGAAAAGCGAAGCCGGGGCTTCGCCCTCTTGCCATGAGTCGGAATCGCCGCGGCATATTCTCAATGCCATGACATTGCCATGCGGTTCATCCCAGAAAGTAACGATCTTCTTCAAACTGCTGCAGCCGTAGAAGGCGTATTCGCCGATCTCCTTTACCGAACGCGGGATGGACACCTCTGTCAATTCCGAGCACCAGAACGCGGCTGCTCCGATCTCCTCCAGACCTTCCGGCAGCACGGCTTCCCGGAGCCCCGCCGAGATAAACGCTTCCTTTTCGATGCGTTTCAAAGATTTTGGAAAAGTCACATGGTGAAGCGACATGGCGCTGTTAAACGCATTTTTTGCAATGCATTCGACTCCATCCGGGATCTCGTAGGTCTCGTCCTGCAGATCGTCGGGATACTTCAGAAGCGTCTTACCGTCTTCGGAGAACTTGATCCCTTTGGCGCGGTCCGCCGCGAGTTTCTGCCTATCCGTACGCGGTCCAGCTTCACGGACAGGATGTGCGGACGCGGCGCGCTTGACATCGCCCCTTTGTTTCACCCGGCAGTCCTCCGGAAATGCATCTTCCCCGATCTCGCAGCCGCGCGGAACGATGACCTCTTTCAGATTTTCGCATCCCTCGAATGCACTTTCTCCAATACTCGTGACGCTGTCTGGAATATGTACTTCGGAAAGTTCTTTGCACCCCTTGAATGCTCTTTCTCCGATACTCGTGACGCTGTCGGGAATATGTACTTCGGAAAGTTTCGCACAGCTCTTGAAAGCCTCTTGTTCAATACTCGTAACGCTGTCAGGAATATGGATTTCGAAAAGGCTTCTGCAGGATTCGAACGCCGAAGCACCAATTCTTGTGACACCATCACCGATACGCACACTGGTAAGACTGCTGCAACCCAAAAACACCCAGCTGATACTCGCAACAGTGCCGGGGATATTCACTTGGTCAAGAAGTTTACAATCCATGAATGCCCTCTTCCCGATATTCGTGACGCTGTCGGGAATATGCACCACGACAAGATTGTAACACGCCATAAAAGCTCCTTCCCCGATACTCGTGACACTGCCGGGGATATTTACCTCGGGAAGATCGGAACATAGCCAGAACGCCTTTTCTCCAATACTCGTGACCCCATCGGGAATACAAACTTTAACGAGGCTCTGACAACATGAAAATGCTGATTTCCCGATTGTCGTGACGCCGTCGGGAATATGGATTTCCGTAAGGTTATCGCAGGACTCAAATGCATTGTCCCCGATTGCGGTGACGCCATCCGGAATATCATAGGTCTCGTCCGGCAGATCGGCGGGATACTTCAGAAGGGTTTTGCCGTCTTTGGAGAATTTGATCCCTTTGGCGCGGTCCGCCGCAATTTTTGTCTGGTCTGATTTGCTTTTCTTGTTTTTCATGTTTTTCTTTCCGGAAATCTCATTGTGTGTCGGCATGGGTTCCTCCTTGTTGTTCAAAACCGTTATGTTGCCTGTTTGCTTTCAATGTTAATATAGAGATTGTTTTTGCAGTTTGCAAGTATAGAGAGCAGCAATTTATTATTGCGCAAATCCTCCGTATTCCTGCTTCATGCACCGGTAGCGGTTGTCCCACTTCGACAGGAAGATGTACAACACGCCGTTTCCGAAATTCTCCCCGTTTCCCATCCCGGCGACGGAGAGGATGTAGTCCGGTTCGCCGTCGCCGTTGAAGT
>JAFZZR010000063.1 GCA_017615635.1 Lentisphaeria bacterium | reverse complement strand
GAGAAAAAGAAGCCGTCTATTTGATTCTCCCTGATTATCAATGAATGGTAATAATTTATACAGTTGGCTGCGGTTGCCGCGGCGGATTTCCTTCGTCCGCGCCCGCTCTCCCGGCGCTTGCGGAGCTGTTTTTTGTGGCATCATGTGCCTTTTTCACTGCCGAGTGCTTCATAACGAAGCGACAGCGAAGTTGCTTTATATTGCGGAGCGTATGCGGAGCAATGCTTCATCTGTCAAGGTGAGTAAATTGTTATGAAGCAGCGCTTCGCGCTATGAAGCGTGCCTTCGGCACATGAAGCGCTTTGCGGCGGCGCCGCAAAGCATGAAGCGAAGCCTTGACAGGCTTCATTGACCATTTTTTTGCTTTCTTGCCGAAGAAAGCAAAAAAATGGTCGGGATGGCGAGAGTTGAACTCGCGACCTTTTGACCCCCAGTCAAACGCGCTAACCAGACTGCGCTACATCCCGACAGAAAAAGCATGTTCCATTACTATAATGCCTTTTTTGCAAAATACAAACCATAAAAACGGGAAAGATCAGAAAAAAGTTCGTCTCCCGGGTGAACCGGCCCTTGAAAATCGCAAAGTTCCGGCTACATTGTCTACTCCGGTTCAACAGGATCGTTTACAACAGCGCCGGGCTCCTGTTCTCCGGAGGGATCCGCCGGCGCGTCAAACAAAAGGAATAGACACATGCTTTCCCGCATTGCCGGCGCCATACTGATGACTGGCGCAACGCTGAATGCCGTCGATCTGGTCAAAGACGGGGTCCCCTGCGCGGACATCGTCATATCGAAACATCCCGGACCCGGCGTACTTGCCGCGGCGCAGGATCTGCAGAAACACATCCGGCTGATATCGGGGGCGGAACTGAAGATCGTCACGCCGGAAGAATCCACGATGCCCGCCAAAATCTGCGTGGGAGAAAGCAGCTGCAGTCGGGAAGCCGGATACGCCGCGCCCGAATTCCGGGGATCCGGATACGATATCTGGGTAAAGGATTTCCGGATCGTTCTGACGGGTCCGTCGGTCCTTCACAGAGACGAGGGCAAAGCATATCACGAAAAACTCGCGGCAGCCACGGCCCTGAAGGTGCCCGGAACTACGGAGCAGGTTTCGGTCGTTCCCGAACTCGGTTTTTCCCTTGCGGACGACCTGGGGCCCATGCATGCGGTCAGCGCGTTTCTGGAAAATCTGGGCGTCCGTTTCTACGCCCCGTACAAAAACGGCACAGTCATCCCCCGGAAAACGACCATCTCCGTTCCCGAAGGACGGGAGACCCGCGAGGCCGCGTTCGGCATTCGGGAATACCGGTACACTTCGCAGGGTACGGATCCCGAAGGGGTTCTCTGGCTGAAGCGGCTGAAAAGCGGATCGGCGCATTCCCCGCGGATCGGCGTGTTCGCGCTGGCCGATCTGATGCGGGCAGGGGAAAAAGAGCATCCCGACTGGATGGCCCGCGGCAAGAGGGGAGAACTTTTGCTTTCGCACGATCTCTGCGGCTTCCCCAGGTATCTTCATGCCGGCTTCCGCCAGGCCTGCGTGGACAAGATACGGTCGATCTTCGACGCCGATCCGGATCTGAAGAAACTGATCGTCATGGCTCCCGGAAGAAGCGTGAGCATGGATGCCGAAGAAATCAAGCAAATCCGAAAACCGTGCGATCCCCCCTCGGATTCCGAACGGGCGCTCGCATTCGAATTCGCCTCGTCCATTGCCCGGGAACTGAAGAAATCGCATCCCGACCGGCAGATCGTCTGGCAGGGTCCGGTCAATGATGCGCCGCCCGACGAGGACCGCCTGTCCGGACGTCCGGACAATCTGACGGCTGCACCGCGCGCCCGCGCTCCGCATACATACGGAAAAATGAGCGAAAGGACCACGTATCTGAAGGATCTGTGGGCATTGAACGAAGCCTTCCGCCCCAAGGGCATGATCCAGCGGGAATGGTGGAACGAATTCGAGTTTTTCCTTTCGCCTCGTCTTCCCTTCTGGTTCCCGAAGGCTCTTCAGGAGGTCCGCAAAGGACAGCATGAAAACGGGGTTTCGGGTCTGCTGATGGATCTGACGACCGGCGCGGGATCATCCGCGGGCGCATTGCCGGAGACGCCTCTGACGCATCTGATGATCTATATCAACAGCAAACTCATGTGGGATCCGGATCTGGATCTGAACGAGCTTCTTTCGGAATACTGCCGTCTCTGGTTCGGGCCCGCCGGATCGGATATGAAATGCCTCATTTATTACGGGGCGGACATCCTCTCCCGGAACGGAACGAGGACGGTAAATGCTTCGGAGAAGAGCCAGATGCGATTTGACGATGCACCCGTCATTTTCCAGCTGCTGGAACAGGCGAAGGAAAAGACGGAACCGGGCACGCTGTACCGCAGCCGGGTGGAAGAACTCGAACAACGCTTCGCCTGGCTGAAAGATGCATTCCGGGAGCCCGCGGTCTCCGAAAATCCGCGCGTGACCGCACAGGCATTTCCCTTTGACAAGCCCTGCACCGGAGATCTTTCCGTTTACAAAAACTGGATCCCGCTGGGCGGCACAAGCGGTCCGAACCGTACGGAGATAGCGCTGGGCGTAACGGACAACCGGGACCGTCTTCTTGTGGCGATCCGTTGTTTTGACGAAAAAATGACGGATCTCCCGTCTATCGTCTGTCTGCCGGACGATCCCGAATTTTTCAAAGGGGATCTCTTCGGGATCACGCTCCAGTCTCCGCTGCGCGGCCCGTTTTTCCTGGTCGTCAATCCCGACGGATCCTTTGCGGACTCCTCCAGCGACTCGGAATCCGTCATTCGCAACGGCTCCTTCACCGCCTGGAGCGACGACAAGACCGCGGTCCGGGCACGGCGTCTCGCGGACCGCTGGGAGGCGGAGATCCATTTTGCACTGGGAAATCTGGGAGGCCCCTGGCCGGATGAGATGAATCCGCCCTGGAACCTTACGCTGGACCGCACCCGTCGTACAAAGGACGGGGAAAATGCGGAAAGTACAAAAGGTCAGTATGCGCTGGTCTTTCCGGATGTGGACGCCGAAGGAAATGACATCCATGCCCGGCGTTTGCTGCCCGGGGCAACGGATCAGTATGTGTACGGCGTGAAGCGGGCGGCCGGCGAGGTGCCCCTCGACGCGGCCTGGGACGGACCGGAATGGAAGGATGTGCCGGAACTTCGTCTGGGGATCAACTGGTACCGCTACGGACAGTCTTCCGACTACTGTCCGGATGCCCGGGCGAAGCTCCAGTACGACGACAAATACCTGTACGTACAGTATCTTCTCAAGGATCAGTATGTGAAAGGCGAACATCAGAACGATCAGGATTCCGTCTGCCGGGACAGCTGCATGGAATTCTTTGCCAGGCCCTTCGAATCGGGGCCCTATCTCAACTTCGAGTGCAGCTGCGTGGGCACGCTGCTTCTGTATCATATCACGGAAAATATGGACAAATCGAAGAATATGGTCCCGCTGGAACTGGAGGAACTGGCACGGATCGAACGGTTCCACACGCTCAACGGGCCTCTTACCGTCGAGATCGAGGAGCCGACCGTCTGGCGTCTGGCGCTCCGGATCCCGCTGGATATCTTCGTGGAGCATACCGGGATCCCGCTTCCGCTTACGGGCCAGGTCTGGTCGGCGAACTTCTTCAACTGCGCAGACCAGACCTCGCATCCGAGATGGCTGATGTGGAAGCGGGCCAAGGCATTCCATGTGCCGGAAGATTTCGGGAAGATCATTTTCGAGTAACGGCACACGGAGCAGGAGCAGGACATCATGATGAAGCCAAGCGGCATTTCCGAACAGATCCTCGGCCGGTCCCTGGGGTTTCTCTCCGACTGGGAAGAGGGCGAAGTCACGCTGGATGACTGTCTGGACACCCTGCGGAAAGAAAACGGACCGGAACGGGCGGCCGTGGCATCGCTGCTTTTCGAGTATTTCCGTCACAAGGGTTTTGTGGACAGCCTGATTGCCCGTCATGCCCGCCGGGATTCCATCCGGAGGGAGATGCGCCTGCTGCTCTGCTGTGCTGTCACACAGCTGTTTTTCCAGACGGGGCTGGCCCGTCAATCGGCCGTCAATATCGCGGTGGAGTACGCGAAACGGCTCGGAGGGAAGGGTGGTGGCGGATTTGTAAATGCAATGCTTAGAAGCATTTTGCGTGATGACTCCTTCGACCCGTCAAAAATTCCGTCATCCTTCCCCGACATTCTCAAGGAACGGTGGACGGCGCGGTTCGGCGAAGAAAAAACCGCGGAACTTCTGGCCCGCTATGCATCCAATCCGCCCCTCTCCTTCCGGGTCCGTAAAAACGAGGACGGAACGGAGATCCCGATCCCGGAAGAACTTTCCGCCATCCCCGCGGACCTGCCGGATCCCGCCGCCGGACCGTTCCGGTTTCTGGAGACGCCGGATCCCGCCGCGCTCTTCCGCAGCGGTCTGCCGGAAAGCGGGAAGGTGTACATTCAGGATCCGGCCACCGTCATGGCGCTGTCTCTGCTGGGAGACCGGACGGTGAACGGCCGTTTTCTGGATGCCTGCGCCGCGCCCGGGGGAAAAACCATCCTCATGTCCGATCTCGCCCGGGAGAAAGGATGGCGTCTCTCCCTGACGGCCGCCGACAGGTCGCGCCGCCGCGTGATCCTTCTGAACGGGAATCTGAAGCGGGCCCGCGTCCTCTGCCGAACCGTGATCGCCGACGCCCGGGAGACGCCGTTCTCGCCGGGCACATTCGACTGTATTCTGGCGGACGTGCCCTGTTCCAATACCGGAGTGATCCGGCGGCGTCCCGACGCACCCTGGCGCTTTTCCATGAAAAATCTTCAGGAACTGACGGCGCTGCAGAAAGAGATCCTTCTTTCTCTGGCCGATCTGGTCAAGCCGGGCGGACTTCTTCTTTACTCCACGTGCAGTCTGGAGGAAGAAGAGGACAGGATCCAGGCGGAAGCGTTCGTGTCCGCCCGTCCGGATTTTGTTCTGCTGAAAGACAAACTTCTCCTGCCGGGCGCAAGTCACGACGGCGCCTATGGAGCACTGTTCCTCAGAAAAGATTCCGAAAAAGAGAGCATTTGAGGTAATTGAACTGCGGATACCGGGCCCAAACTATCCTTTTCCGTTCATCACCGGTACGTTTTCGATCTTCATCTGACAACCTTTTATACCTCCCGTGTCGAAAAACATTTTTGTTCAAAACGTTCCGAGTCACTTGCTTTTTCGGAAATGTACGGTATATTCCCGGGGAATAGTTCATTTTTTACCATGAGGAGAATTTGCATCCGGACAGAAAAGGAATAAAAGCCAGAAGTTAAGTCTCGAAAAAGACTTTCAGCAGATAATTTGCTTGAAAACCGCTAATTTTCAAAAATTGTGGATTGCTGTTGAAGGGAAGTGCACGTCTGTGCGCCAGTGTCCCTCTTTGCATCCACGATTAAGGCTCTTAGCGGTGCCTCAAGCAAATGTGAAGCGGGGCACTTTTTTTGGGCTCCGTTTTCCTGAAGAAACAGCGTTTTCATCCCTCGGGTATCCACGGTTGGAAAACAGGAGTAAACGATATGCCCATACGACTGATCGACTGTCCCGCCTGCGGCGGAAAAGTTTCATCCGCCGCTGCATTCTGTCCACATTGCAAGCATGCTCTTTCCGTACGGACCAATTCCGGATCCGCTTCTCCCCCTCCGCGGCCTTCTTCCTGCTTTCAGCAAAACCATTTCAATCAAGGGACACCCAAGACTCCCGCCGATCCCTCAACGTTCAACTACCGGCGGGACGGCGAGAACAGGATCTGTGCCTGCGGAGATTATCCGACACTGTTTGCAGCAGCGAGAGAAGCCTTGGCAAGGTTGCCGGGACGGCAGACAGTGAAAGCGGATGCGGGAAGGGGTCTTATCCGCGTTATATACGGTGGTATCTACACAGGATTTACCGGATTCGTCATTTTTTATCAGGAAGGCGATGTACTGTACATCGAAACAACCCTCAACTGGTTCAACCAGGCGAAGAGAGCGGAGGCGCTGACCGATACTATCGAATCCGGCTTCTATCATTACAAGACCGGTCAGTTTCTGCCGGAAATCTGCGAAAACGCCGTTCCACCGCGGAGTTTCGAGAAAGCGGAGATGGATTATGTCGGTCCGGCCATATCGACAATGTGGTGCGGACCGCTTTTGATCCTCTTTGTCCCGTTCGGGATCTTTCTTGCGCTGTTCTTTCAAATATATACCGTGGTGATGATCAGCCGTACGAAAGCCCAAAAAGGGTTGGAATATGTTTTGATCGGGTTTTTTCTTGATATTGTGGCGCTCGTCATAAATCTCATACTGCTGACCATCCTGTTTCATCTGTGATGAAAAATATGCAAGGCCGCTTGAAATAAAACAACATCAATCAGGAGACAAGAAAAATGAAGATCGTCTGTCCGCATTGCAGGCAGGAAACGCCGAACGTACCGGAAGAATATCTGAACATGGAGATCGAATGTCCGGCATGTCACAAGGCATTTGTCTGCGAAAAACCGAAGTTCTGCAGTGAATGCGGCGCCGCCAATCCGGCAAAAGCATCAAGTTGTGTCCAGTGCGGAAACGCTTTTACCGTGCCGCAGCCGACACCGATCCCGCAGCCGACACCGATCCCGCCGCCGATTCCGTCCGCGCCCGGTTTTGCAAATCCGCCGGCACCGTTGCCTCCTCCTCCCGCCGCGGCGCAGCAATCGGATTCCCTGGGAATTCTTCTGGGAAAACTGAGCCTTGTCATCGGGATCATATCTTTCGTCTGTCTGCCCTGGATATATGGTCCGGCAGCCGTTATTCTCGGGCTGATCGCACTCCATCGGAAAAACGAATCGGGTATAACGGGGCTGATACTCGGCATCATCGGAACGGTCCTCAGCACCATACTGGTTATCATTGGGATTTGCCGCGGATGACAGACCATGCGCAACGGTTTTACCGGGCATGCCAAAATCGAGAATATCTTTGAACTTCAACTGAAAGCACAGGAAAACCATGAAAACCATCTGTCCCCATTGCAAACAGGAATTCCCGGAAATACCCGACGAGTACCTGAATATGAGTCTCGAATGCACGGTATGTCATAAGAATTTCATTTGCCGCAAACCGAAATTCTGCGCGGAATGCGGCGGCTCCAATTTGCCCGATGCAATAAAATGCATCCGTTGTGGAAAACTGTTTCCGGTAATACCGACTCCAATGCCCCGGCCGCAGCAGAGTGCAGCGGCCGCGCCCGCCGTAATCGTTTCGCATCAGGATGACAGCATACTGGAAGACGTCGGACTATTTACCGCATGGAGGAAAATCTTTTGTTACGGCGGGAGATCGCGCCGGAAAGAGTACTTTTTCTTCATTCTGACAAACATTGTGATTCTTCTTGCTCTGAACTGGCTGCCGCGTCTGACGGGAACGAATCTGCCGAAATGGGCTCCTTGTGTCTGGTCGGTGCCGATGGGCCTCGCAGGATTCTCCCTGCTGATAAGACGGTTGCACGATATGGGAAATTCAGGCTGGTGGATCTTTCTTTTTCTACCCTTCAACAGCCTTTTCTTCGGCTTGCCGGGACTTCTTACCTCATCCCAGCCGGGCGCAAACGAATGGGGCCCGAATCCGGCGGGAATACCCGATGACGGAAAAAGCCGGAGCCGCGCAGGGAATGCGGTTGCCATTACCATCGGTGGCATCATAGCCATACTGGCCTATGCCAGTCTGGCGAAGGCTCTCCCCGCCGCGCTTTCCGAATCAAAGGAAAAAGCCCTGCGTGTGGTCTGTCATGACAATCTGAAGCAGATCGCGGCGGCGGTCGAAATATCTTGTGGCGCCGATGGAAAATATCCCGCCGATCTGCGGGAGCTCCTTTCTCAAAAGCATCTGAAAGACAGCAACTGTCTTGAATGTCCGTCTTCTCATAAAGGGTATGTCTACTTCGGCTGCGGACAGACGGGTGACGGATCGGATGATATCCCGCTTGCAATGGACGAACCGCTTAATCACGACGGAAAATACGTCAATATCCTCTTATTGAACGGCGCAGTCACCGGACATATTCTGCCGCACGAAATGACCTCTTGCGTCGAGATCCTCAATGAATTGTTCCCTCAACTTTCCCAGTCCCCGCGGGGACGAATCGTATTGGAGAATGCGGCAAAAGAGGATCAGCGCCTGAAAAACGGCGGTCATGTGGAAACGGCCACCCCCTCCGAATCGCCAGCCGAAACAGACGAAACGGAGATTTCCGAGGTCTCGGAAACAGAATCGGATACCGACGGGGCGGAAAAGGAGCCGGCGGACGAGGCTGAAGACGGTGAAAAAAACTCCGTCATTACGCTCAAGCTTCCTTCCCCGGACGAAACGGCCGCCAGAAACAGGGCATTGAATGAAACACTGGATGCTCTGAAAAAAACGACGGACGAACTGAAAGAAAAAAATCTCGAAAAAGCAGAACAGGATTATAAAACGGCGGAGAAATATATCCGGGAGAAAAATAAGGCGAAAGCACTGAAATTCCTCCGACGTTCCGCCAATGCCGGATATGCAAAGGCACAGAATGAGATGGGCTTGTACTGTGCTCAATCGGAACGAGATTATGAACAAGCGGTCTCATGGTACAGGAAGGCTGCCGAACAGGGGTTTGCGGATGCGCAAAACAACCTTGGCCTTTGTTATTTCGAGGGACATGGCGTGGCTGTAGATCACAAGCAGGCGGTGTCCTGGTTTGAAAAGGCCGCCGGACAAGGACTGGCGATGGCGCAGAACAATCTTGGCCTTTGTTATGCCGATGGAAATGGCGTGGCTGTGGATTACAAGCAGGCGGTAAGTTGGTTTAGAAAAGCCGCCTCTCAAGGATTGGCAAATTCACAGTATTCTCTCGGAAAATGCTATGCCAACGGTTTCGGTGTCCCCAAAAACAGAAAAAAAGCTGTTTTCTGGTACAAAAAGGCCGCTGAACAGGGCTATGAAGACGCCAAAAAGGAATTGAGGCGTCTAGAGAATTAACGGGATCCAGACATATCGGCGAGCCGTCGATTCCGGACCGACGGAAGGATCAGGAACCGGAAGCGGCGAGTGAAAACTCGCATCCGCAGAAGCGCTGGCGGTAGAGACCGAGCCGCGTACTTTCCCGGATGGAAAGAAGAAATCCGTCTTTTTTCTTGAAGTCGATGGCTTCGAAGAGGGGGTATTTTGCACCTTCGTCAAAAATGACGCATGAATTCTTATGGGGGCTGACCGTCAGTGTCGTGGCAAAGGGGAACCCCATCTGTTCCGCCATAAGTGCCGTTCGCTGAAGAGAAAAGCCGAAGCAGAGCGTGCAGCGGGGACCTTTTTCCGGAAACGAGCCGGCGTTTTCCAGAGTCTGAATATGACGGAGCCAGGCGTCATGATCGTAGGGATCCGTCAGAAGTTCTGTCTGCCAGTACGCGGCCAGGATCCGCACCTGCTCCAGTCGTTTTTCGTACTCCTCCCTCGTGGCAATGTTGGAATTGGAATAGTAAAGGACGACCCTGCGATCCGTCAGACGGGGCAGACAGCCCGAACCGCAGGGACCGCAGCAGATATGGAGGAGAAGGGGCTTTTTTTCTTCACCGCCCATGGATCAGAACCTCTTCCGGCGGGGGAGGAAGCACATTTCATTGCACCGTGGACAGCGCATGACGGACTGACCCGGGTTGGCCAGGAAGGAAAGCCGGCAGCGACCGCAAAGATAGAGGCGGTTTTTTTCGGCAGACCAGTCCGCGGTCACGCGCCGCTGCCGCCGGATCTCCCAGAACCAGAGAAATCCCAGAAGAAAAAACCAGAAAACGACGTACGCACTGAAAAAATGCTCCGGTTCCAGCGGGATCATGATTCCGGCCCCTCCTCCTTGTCCTCCTGAAGACCGGCGGAAAACACGGTACTTACCGCGGGAGAAAGCCAATAGACGCTGTAGACCTCCGGTCCGCCCGGATGATCCGAAAGCACCGGTTTCTGGAGAAGCTGATTCAGTTGACGGCACGCCTCCATATCCAAGCGGGGAACGCCGCAGGACGTCAGAATTCCGGCATGCCAGGGCAGTTCGGGAAGAGACGGCGGCTCCACCAGAAGTTTCGTGGGCCCTCGGGGATGAAGCGACTGTATCTCCGATTCGCTGAAGGCGGTTATACGGGAGCCGGGCAGGATGCCGCCGAATGCGCTCCGGATCACCGGAACGAATTTTTCGGGTGTCACGCCCTCGGCGGACACGGGGAGTTCCGCCGGATCCGAGGCTGCGGGGAGGGAAGACGGGAAGAAAAGCGGAGCGGAAAAAGCGGCCTCGGAACGGGGAAGCGAACCGGGCTTCATGGAATCATGCGGGGAAGAGGCGGAGGAAACGGGGAGGCCGGAATGGAGTCCGAAAGAGGAAACATCGGGCTCCAGAACGTCCGGGCGCACACGGAAGAGGGCAAATCCCCGTTTTTCACCGGGGAAAAGGTAGTGCCGCGGATCGTGGCGCTGCAGCATGTAGCGAAGCCCCGGATCGGCGTTTTTGCCGCCTTCGGGCAGATATTCGATGCTCCGCCTGGACGTGATATGCGGCACGACGGGCTTTTTCTCCGGATGGAACAGAACGAAAGGCAGCAGAAAAAACGCCAGGGATCCGCCTGCCGCCAGAAGAGCGCGGCGAGGTCGGGTGAAGCTGGAAGCGGAAGGAGTCTTCATTCGGATTCCATGAAGTTGGTTTTGACCGTTCTGGCCGGCGGATCGACCATGAGCTTGACATTCAGGTTGAGTTCTCCGGCGATCTCCAGCAGCTTCGTCAGCGTTTCCGCCTGTACCTGTTTGTCGCTGCGGACGGCCAGATCCGTCACGCCCTCGCGGCCGGAAAGACTCTCCGCGATCCTGCGCTTCAGCACATCGAAGGAGGCGGCGGGCGCATCGTTGAAGTAAAGATTGTTCTGCGCGTCCACCGTGACGATGCAGTACCGGGGCACATAGGACGTTTCCGCGGCGGCCTGGGGGAGCGTGACCCGGAAGCCCTGAACGGGAACGAAGCTGGAACCGAGGACGAAGAAGAAGAGGAGGATGAAGAAGACGGACACAAAGGGTATCAGGTCAGGGAACCCCTTGACGATCTTAAGATTCGGCCTCACATGGATGCCTGTCTCATTTTTCATGGCCGGCTTCCTGTTCGCGTTTTTCCTGTTCGTGATGCTGATAGAACGAGAGGATCGAAGAGGACGCCCGTTCCATCTCCACGCAGAACGCCTGCACCCGGGTCAGCAGAAAATTGTAGGCGATATGACACGGAATCGCCACCGTCAGTCCCGCCGCGGTACAGATCAGCGCCGTATAGACGCCCCGCGAAAGGTCGGGCAGCGTGGCCGCCGCGCTGGCCTGCATGGCATGGAAGGAATCCATCATGCCGATAACCGTGCCCAGGAGCCCGAGGAGCGGCGCGATATGGGAGATCGTGGCCAGGATGTTCAGCCGGGATTCCAGACGCGGGACCTCCAGCTGGGACTGATCCTCCAGCGCCTTGCGGATGTCATCCCCGTTCTGATAGGCGTGAATGGAAGCGGCCAGGATGCGGGCCACCGGGCCCGGCGTGTGATCGCAGAGCGTGATAGCCTCGATCATGCCGTTGCGCCGGAGGACGTTGACGAGACCGGTGATGAGTTCATCCACGTTGACCTGAGCCCGGTAGAACTGAAGATACTTCTCCAGAAAGATGTACGCCGCGATCAGCGCACAGAGAGCAATGAGGAACATGACGGGCCCGCCGTCCCGGATCATCTGCAGATACGTCATTTTTTGTGTATCTCCTGTATAATGGGTCTGTATTTTTTCTTGCGTATGGTACGGATCCGTTTCCGGGCCGCGGCGGGATCCAGCACGCCGGATCCGCTGAGCCAGTTCAGTCCGGCGACGGCCGCCTCCGGATATCCGCCCGCCGGATTCTTTTCCGCCAGGGAAACAAGCGCCTCCATGCCCTTGACGATCCACAGCGTTTCGGCCGGATGATCCGAAGCTTCACGCGCCGGTATGAGGTAAAGCAGTTTCCGGTACTCGGTGAAGGCCTCCTCCTCCCGTCCGGCAAGCTGGAGACATCTCGCGGTCTTGTAGCATGCCATGGCCCGGTACTCGGGACAGACCGGCCCGGCTTCCGAGATCTTCCGGTAATAGGAAAGGGCTCGATCGTACAGCGCGCTGCGGTCCTCCTGCGCCGCCATGGCGAAGCAGCAGTCCCCGGCGGCGCCCCAGGCGGCCTGCTCCAGCACGCCGCCCGGATGCCGTTTTGCCGCCTTTTCGTATGCCGCTTCGGCATCCGCGAACGCCTTTTGCCTCATAAGGATGTCGCCGCGCAGGAAGTAGGCGGCGGAAAGGCAGGTATCGTCGGGATACTGTGTTTCCAGTTCCCGGATCATCTTTTCCGCCTGATCGTCCTTCCCGCTGCGGAAAAGAAGGAGAGCCTTTTCATACAGTGCGCGCGCCCGGATCGCGGGAAATTTCGTCTGGGACGCCGCCTTTTCCAAAGCGGCTTCGGCTCTGGCAAGCGATCCGCCGGAGCTGTAGTGGGACGCCAGCCACAAGGAGGCGAAGAACGTATACTCGGATTCGGGGAACTGTTCGGCCAGGAGCCAGGTGGTCTTTTCCGCATTTACATCGTCGCCCAGCGCGGAGTAGGCGTGCACCAGACGGCTCCCGGCCGGCGCTGCGTAGGGGGAATCGCCGAATTTCCGGAACACGGTCTGAAAGGCCTTGACAGCCTCGGCTGTCTTTCCTTCTTCCAGCAGGAGGCATCCGGACCGGTAAAGTGCCCGGGCTTTCCACTCGGAGGGCATGACCTCGGCGGGCAGCGCTGCGCAGGCCTGATAATCGGCCAGGGCGTTCTTCGGATCCTTCCTGCCTTCGTAGGCGTCCGCACGGTAGAAGAGGACCGGATCAGACGGATCCTTTTTCAGAATCAGGTTGCAAAGCCGAATCACGTCGTCATACATGCGGAGCCCGGAATACGCCTGGACGGCCCGGGTGTACGCCTCGTGCGCCCGGGGCCCGCCGCCATCGCCGATCGTCTGATAAAGGTCCGCCGCCTCTTTTGTTTTTCCTTCGCGCAAAAGGACCTCCGCCCGGAAAAAGAGAAGTTCCGGGTTTTCGGGTTCCGTCCGGTAGCGGAAATGGGCCAGAGCATCGGCCTCGGCATACATCTTCTGCTTCAGCAGCGTATCGAACGCGACCCGGAAAGCGGAATCCCGGTCGTCCGGGGAAAGCCCCGGATTTTCGAAAATGCTTTTGAAGACGATCAGCGCCTTGTCGCCGCGGCCTCCGGCCGCCAGAAGGATACCGGCCCGCAGCTTCACGGCAGGAGAGGCGTCGGCTCCCCGGAAAAGATCATACCAGGCCAGCGTCAGATCGGCGGCGGATTTTTTCTTCCCGGCCGCTTCCAGCATGTCGATCATGCGGGCCAGCGTGCCTCCAGCCTCCGTCCGGGAGGGAGCGCAGGAAAAAGCGAGGCCGCAGGCTTCCAGGGCGTGCGCGATATCGCCGGCCCGCTTGAATTCATCCGAGATCAGAAGAAAAGCCGTATGAAAAAACATCTCCCGGTTTTCCGGAGGATCCTCGGCCACCTCGCTCCAGTCGTCTCCCAGCTGGGCAGGGCCCTCTTTTTTCAACCGGAGATAGAAGCCCAGGAGGCGGGCGGCGCGGAGTTCACGCCGGCTCCGGTTGGCCAGGGGCATGGCCTTCAGTTTTGCCAGGGCGTCGTCGACGCGGCCCGCGGCGGTCAGCATCAGGATCCCGCGTTCCAGGCTCCGGAGGACCAGCGAGCTTTCGCCTTCGAGTTTGGCGAGTTCCAGATAAAGGCGGGCCGAGGCCGCATAATGGCCGTCCAGTTCTTCGACGAACGCCATGGAGGCCAGGGCCTGCATCCGGCGCGGATCTTTTGCGGGAAGGCCCGCGAGGATCCGGGAAAGAAGAGTCCGGGCCGAGGCCACCTGCCGGCGCAGGATCATGATATTGGCGCGCCACAGCGAAACGGAAAGGGAATTCAGCCCCACGAACGACCGTTCGTATGCGTTCAGCGCATTTTCCGCCTCCTGCGCGAGACCGCCGCGGATCAGTGCATCGATCTCCCGCTCATATGCGTCCTGCAGCGCCGCCCGGTCTCCTGCGGATTCCGCCTCTTCCCGGTACTTCCGGTAAAAACTGACTGCCACGGCGAAATCCTCCGCCCGGCAGGCCTCATCGCCGGACCGTTTGTCCGGATATTCGCGGGCCGACTGCGCAAACGCCCCGGGCGCCGCCGAAAGAGACAGGAAGACGCAGAGGAATACCGGCAGAAACCGCCGGACGCCCCCGGTTCGACGGGATGACGCGGTTTCGCCGGAATTGAGCTTCATTCGGCAGGAGTCTCCGATGCTGCGGCGGATTCGGCGGCATTTCCCGCGGCTTCCGCAGGAGCGTTGCGTTCCGCCAGCTTTTCGCGGATTTTCGCGTAGATGCGGTCCGCCATTTCCGGCTGCTCGGTCAAAAGCGCCTTGACCGCGTCGCGGCCCTGCGCGATCTGCTCGCCTTCGAAGGCGAACCAGGATCCGCGTTTCTCCAGAATGCCCATATCGGTGGCCACATCCAGGATGGATCCGACCCGGGAAATGCCTTCGTTCCAGTTGATATCGAACTCGGCCACCTTGAAGGGCGGCGCCAGTTTGTTTTTGACCACCTTCACCCGGGTGCGGGCGCCCGTGGACTCGCCCGAGCTGTTCTTGATCGCCTGGATCCGGCGGATATCCAGCCGGACGGAACAGTAGTACTTCATGGCGTTGCCGCCGGGCGTGGTTTCGGGATTCCCGAACATGACGCCGATCTTCTCACGCATCTGGTTGGTGAAGATGCAGCAGGTCTTGCTCCGGCTGATAGCGGGCGTCAGTTTGCGGAGCGCCTGGGACATCAGTCTTGCCTGAAGGCCCATGAAAGAGTCGCCGATATTTCCTTCGATCTCGTTCTTCGGGACCAGCGCCGCCACGGAGTCGATCACCAGCACGTCCACCGCATTGCTCCGGACCAGCATTTCCGCAATGTTCAGCGCATCCTCGCCGCAGTCCGGCTGCGAGATCAGAAGGTTGTCTATATTCACGCCGATCTTCTTCGCGTAAATGGGATCCACCGCGTGCTCGGCGTCGATGAATGCGGCCGTACCGCCCGCCTTCTGCGCGTTCGCGATCACATGCAGACACAGAGTCGTCTTACCGGACGATTCCGGCCCGAAGATCTCGATGATGCGTCCGCGGGGCAATCCCATGATCCCCAGCGCGATGTCCAGGGAGAGCGCCCCCGTGCTGATGACAGGCACATCCACCACCCGGTTGTCGCCCAAACGCATGATGGAGCCTTTTCCAAACTCCTTTTCGATCTGCGCCAGCGCGATGGAAAGATTCTTATCCCGCCCGTCGGACGCCTTCTGCGCCTCGACGGCCTTGCTCTTTGCCGTTTCTTTTTCCGCCATGATTCCACATCCTTTCCGTTTGTCCTGCAATGTACTTCCCCGAAACGTTTTTTTCAAGCCGAACTTCGAAATTTCCGCGCTTTTTGCCGGATCGGATCGGCGCCCTTTCTTGTTTTTTCTCCCGCATCGGGATATATTACCGCAGAACGGAGATACACTTCTTATGAAAATCGAACTCCATGCCCATACCTCGGAAGTCTCGTTTTGCGGAAAGGTGCCCGCCAAAGAACTGGTCCGATTGTACCGGGAAGCCGGCTACGACTGTCTCGTCATCACCAATCACTTCAACGATTACACGGCGAAGCTCCATGCCGAGGCCGGACGTCCGGATTTCCCGAAATACTATCACGAGGAATACGAAAAGGCCGCGCGGCTGGGACGGGAGGCCGGACTTCTGGTCCTTTGCGGATACGAGATCCGGTTCCGGAACAACGGCGTCAACGACTATCTGGTGTACGGCATGCCCCGGGATATCGAAGAAGACGCCGACCGCATATTCTCCATGGATCCGCATACATTCGGAGAGCTTGCGCGGAAGAGGAATTTTCTGTTCTATCAGGCGCATCCCTTCCGCAACGAAATGAGGATCACGGATCCGGCCGATCTCTTCGGGATCGAGGTCAACAACGCGCATCCGCGCCACGACAGCCGGAACGACGTGGCAAAATGCTGGGCGGAAAAATTCCGCCTTCACGGAATCAGCGGCTCCGACTGCCACCAGGTCCAGGACGCGGGACGCGCCGGGATCCTCACCGAAGAACCCGTGCGGGATATGGACGATCTGGTCCGCGTGCTCCGCAGCGATCTCTATACCCTTTTCTGACCGGGAGGTTTCGGAATCATGGTTCGGATCATGTTCATCTGCCACGGAAACATCTGCCGGAGTCCTCTGGCGGAATTTGTAATGAAAGACCTTGCGGCGCGGGCCGGCGTGAGTTCCAGTCTCCGGATCGCCTCCTCGGCCGTCAGTGCAGAAGAGCTTGGGAATCCAATATATCCGCCTGTGCGGCGTCTCCTGAAGGAACACGGGATTCCTTTCGATCCGAACCGGACAGCCCGGCTTTTCCGCTCGTCCGAATACGATGACTGGGACCTGCTGATCGTCATGGACCACAGCAATTTCCGGAATCTCTCCCGAAGCTGCCGGGATCCCGAAGGCAAGATCCGCTTCCTCATGGACTTCACGAACCGGCCCGGAGACGTGGCCGATCCCTGGTACAGCGGACAATTCGAACAGACCTGGAACGATGTTTCGGAAGGATGCGCCGCCCTGCTGGACCGTCTCATGAAAGAGGGACGGATCCCGTCCGCGGCAGGCAGACGATGACCATGCGAACACCGACCGTTCTTTTTCTGCCGATTCTCACCTTCGCCCTGCTGCTGACGGCGGGATGCCGGGAAAACTCCTTCCGCGACAACGAACTTGTCCGCCGTGTACGCCTGAGAAACACGCCCGAAGCCCTCGCAGACGACCTCTTCGCCGCCCTGGCCGCAGGCGATATGGACAGACTGGACGCGCTTTCCACACCCCGGGTACGGAGCATGCTCCGCAACGAACTCGCGCTTCTGTATCCGGAAATCACCTTCGAGGACGCTGTGTCACGCTGCGCCGTCTCGCTGAAGCAGAAATACGAAAACGGTTCCTTCTCCGGGATCGTGCTGACCAAAAACGAAAACGGCGCCGAGGCGGCAGGATCGTTTGTAAAAAAGGACGGCAGCCCGCCCGCCGTCGTTTCGTTCCGCCTCGTCCGCGATGAGCACGGGAACTGGAAAAACGATACCCGTCTGTAAAACGGCGCGCATGCCGGAAACAGGCGGTCCGCTCCTCAGCGGATGGAGACGGCTATGATCCCGATGCAGACCGCGCCCAGACCGATCAGACTGAGGCGCGCAAATTTTTCTTTCAGGATCAGCAGACTGTAAAACGAAAAACCGATGACGCAGACGCCGATGGACAGCGGATAGCCCAGTCCGGCACAGCCGTTTTTCGCCAGCATGTCAAGTCCCCGGTAGAAGAAAATGAGACTGGCCGAGGTATTCAGGATCATCAGAATCCCGGCCATAATCCATTCGCTCCGGCAGCCGAAATCCCGTTTCCGGATCAGGCCCGGGAGCGTGGTGAAGGCAAATCCGAGCAGGCCGCCGCAATACATGCCCAGCGTCCGGACGGAGGCACCGTTTTCCCCGATCTCCGGAAAATACGAGGGCAGGGTGTTGCAGCATTGCGTTATCATGCTGAGCAGCATGGCACAAAGAGAAAACAGCAGCCACGCTTTTCCACTCTGTCCGCCGGGGGATTTCCGGTCTTTGGCCAGCCCCATGACCAGCACGCCGCAGAGGATCAGCAGAGCCCCGGCGACCCGCGGCAAGGAGGGCTTCTCTCCGAAGAAGATCATCCCCATCAGGAAGGTGCCGATCAGGCCGGACTGCATGATCCCCCAGACCAGTCCGTTGGGTCCCCGCTGCATGGCTTTCGCGGTGAAAACGTAGATGTAGAAATTGGAGAACCCGGCCAGACAGCACATGAAAAAGCCGAACGGGGAAAACGCGAATGTGCCGGCGCCGAGGCTCCTTCCGCCTACGATGACCGCACAGATAAGCGAGGCGCCCAGATAGGTCAATCCCTGAACGATGTTATAGTTCCAGCCGCGGGCGGAACATTTGCTTACGGCGATGCCGATCGCGATCCACAGGAAACCGGCGACGGTGACCATCAGAAACCCGCCGAAATGACTCCACATAGTCAGACTTCCTTTCCTTCATTCCGTCAATTATGATCTGTCGTTTGCATCTTTCCCGTTTGATGCTATATTGCCGAATAATATAACTTCAAATGGAAATTTGTCATGCCTGATTACGTAAATAATATATCCGATTACATAAATTCCGCCCTTCTCCCGCGCATCCGGATCCGGAGGATCACAGGCGCAGACACGGCGGTCTTGCCTCCGTTTTACGATTCCGGCGCACCCATGTCCTGTATGGCGATCTCCTGCCTTCTGCCGTACCGCGGGCTCCCGTTCGACGGAATGGACGTGAAGATCGATGACGTTTCGTTCCGTGCGGAAAGCGGAGACTGCCTGATTTTCCCGGAGGGATGCTGCCGCCAGTTCATCCGGCGTGACGAGGGGCACCGCAGCATCTGGGCGCATCTGCAGTTCCGTCTGGAGCCGGATCTCTCTCTCCTGCAGTTCTTTCATACTCCCTGCGTCATACGGGGCGCCGCGGCCCGGCGATGCCGCACCCTCGTCAGCCGGCTGAACCGCGGATGCCGCACCGTCCTTCGGGGAAAAGATGTCCGGTCCGTTTGCGAACGCAAAGCGGGAGGTTTGACGGAGCAGCTGGAGGATCAGGCCGTGATGTTTCTTCTTCTGAAGGAGATATTGAATCTCTCGACGCCCCGGGAGACGCTGTTTCTGATGATCCGCGGTTTCCCGGAATTCGAAAATGCCTTTCTGCGGATCCAGAAGCACAAATTCGAAAAACTGACGCTGGATCAGCTGGCGGCCGACTGCCACATGTCGCGTTCCTCCTTCGAAAAAAAATTCCGCATCGTGTTCGGCTCCTCGCCGGGACAGTACCTGATCAACCTGAAGCTCGCCGCCGCCGAAAGCCTGCTGCGCGAGACCGGCCTGACCTGCGCCCAGATCGCGGAACGGTGCGGCTTTTCCAACCAGTTCCTCTTCAGCCGTCTGTTCTCCAAGCGGTACAAAATCCCGCCGCGCGACTACCGGAACGGCAGAATTTTCTGCTGACCGGAAATCTGAAATCCGGTACTTGCAAAACGGCAAAGCCGGGGTATAATAACCGGAACACGGCCGTCACATAAACAGAAAAGGCGATGATGATATCATGAATGAAACACGGCAGCTCGTTCACTTTGTGGAATGGAAGAAAATCGAAGACCGCAACGTCGAATCCGTCATGGCTCAGCTCCGGCAGTGGGGCGTCACGGACATCGTTGCCCATCCGGTCTGGGGCCTGCGCGATCAGCGCGAACCGGGCTTTCTGGAGAAGACCGCACGTTTGCTGGAGCACGCCGGACTGAAGACGCCCGCATGCCACGGGTTCTGGGGAAACCTGTTCGACCTGGCGCAGCTGGACGAAGCCCGGCGCAGCGAGGCGATGAAGGAACACGTCCGGTTCCTGCATCAGCTTGCCCCCATGGGCGTCAGGACTTATACGCTGCACCTGGGGATCGAGCATGGCGAACCGCTTTCCGAGGCCAAATGGCGGCAGATCCGCCGGAGTGTGGACGAGCTGCTTCCGGCGGCGGAGAAAACCGGGATCATCCTGGCGCTGGAAAACAGCGCGGAGACCATGGACAATCTGCACCGGCTCGTGGAATTCGCCGGAGAATACTCTCATCCGCAGATCGGTTTCTGCTTCGATACGGGCCATGCAAACTGTTATGCCGAAGACGGACTCTTTCCCACGCTCGAACTGATGAAGAAGGACATCGTAACCTGCCACATGCATGACAATCACGGTTCGTTCGACGATCACAACGTGCCCGGCGAGGGAAATATCGACTGGGCCGCTCTGATCCCCCGATTGAAGTCCTGTCCCCGGATGTGTCACGCGGAAACCGAATCCGGCGACTGGAGCGAATCCGCCTGGAAACGGTTCCTCCGGGTCTGGCAGGAGTGAACGGCGAAAAAAAGAAAAGTCCCAGACAGAAAAGAGTAACGGAAAATGAAAGTTTTACTGGTCGGATCGTTTCACGGATGGATGGGGCTGCATCTGAACCATGTGTCCGCGGCCTTTTCCGCAGCAGGGCATCCGGTCAGCCGTGCGGATTATCCGTCCATGAGAACGATCCTGGGCACGCACATCTGTCCGAGGATAAAAGTCCCCGGTCTGGAGCAGGAGCTGCTTGACCGGCGCCTCGAACGCATCGTGAAAAGCCGGAAACCCGACCTGATCCTCTTTGCCTCCGTGTGCAGACATGACATTTCCCGTCTCCGGGAATACTATCCGGGACTGGCCGTCGTCTGGGATTACGACGGTCCGCGCCGTCTTGCCGTACAGGATTATCTCGATATCGGCCCGGTCGATCTGCTGCTGACCGTATCCCGGTATCTGGAGAGGGAACTGAAGAAGCGGAACTTCCGGTGTGTCTATCTGCCGCATGGCGTCGATACGGATTATTATGCGCCAGGGGAGGTTTCGAAATCCGATCTCCTGCGGTTCAAGGCTCCGATCTCCTATATCGGACGGGCGACGGACCGCCGGGCGGAATGGTGCGCTCCCTTTGTGAAATCCGGACTGGCTCTTTACGGAGACCGGTGGCGGAACTATCCCGCCTGCGCCCCCGCAAACCGGATGAAACGCAATGTCGCCGGACGCGAACTGGTGAGTATCTATCGGGCTTCCGACGCCATGATCAACATTCTGCAGGAGCCTCTTGAACAGTTCCGTACGATCCTGAGCATACAGTGCTTCGCGGTCCCTGCGGCGGGTTCTTGTCTCATCGCAGAGCGCACAGAGGAATTTCCCGAGGCGTTCGACGATGGGAAAGAGGTGCTTACCTTCGCGGATGCCCCGGAATTGCGCGAACACGTCGAACGCATTCTCCGGGACCCGGATGCCGGCCGGCGTATCGGCGAAGCCGGACGCAGACGCTGTCTGGCGGAACACACCCATCGGCACAGGGTCGAACAGCTGATGAAAATACTCGGCTGACCGTCTTCCCCGGTTCCTCTCTTCGGCAATCCTGAAAATATCTGCCCTTTCACGCCTCGTTTACAGGCCGTTTCTCAAAGGGCTTCCGCCTCCGAAATGCGGAAGATCAGCCGGTATCCCCAGTCGCCGCGATAGACGATATGAACAGGAAAGCGGAATCCGCCGAAGTTGCGGTACAGATAGTATCCCGCCTTTTCCTTTTCGATCAGATCCAGATTCCTCCCGGCCCAGCGGCGCCCGTCCTTTTCCATGGCCCGGCCGTCCATGACCGGTTCCGCCGCCTTCAGAACGGAATCGGGACAGGGTCCGAGACCTTCGAAAATGTATTCGAACTGACGGAGCAGAGTTTCCGCATGATCCCGGGGATCGCCCGGCATTTCCGCGGCCGGTGTGAAGTAGAATTCGGAAACCTCGCCGAGCTTTCCCGCCGTCTCGAAAAGCTTCACGCCGCCGGGACTGAGTCCGGCGATCCGGAAAAATCCGTCCTTCCGTTCCGCCGCGCAGAGAAAATCCATGGCGAAGAAGGGCGTTTCCATGACGACGCTGCCCAGAATGGAGAAGTTGTCCGGAAACGGGATCTTCGTCCGGGATCCCGCCAGTTCGCAAACAGGGGGAAACGATTCATATTCGAAGGGCTCCGACCGGCATCCCGTAAGGAAAACGGGAAGGAGAAGAAGCAGGAAGCAGCAGGCAGGAACGCCCTTTTTCTTTTTTCCGGAAACCAGCGCAGGCAGCAGGAACAGAGCGGAGAACCAGGCAAATCCGATCCCGGCGATCAGCGTCTGCCCGGCCGAATGAAGCATCGGATGCCTCGTGAACGCCACCGTCAGCCCGCCCGCCGCCGTAGTCAGGGCGGAAAGCGTCACGGCACGGAAGATATTGTCCGTGTTTCCCGTCCGGATGGCGTGGACGGCAAAGATCCCGTAGTCCACGGCCAGACCGCAGAGGATGATGGCGGCGGTCAGAACCGGCACCGTCACCGGTTTTCCCAGAAGAGAAAACAATGCCCCGGTAAAAAGAAGGGAGGAAAACACGGGGAGAAGCGCCAGGAAGGTATCCCGTACCGACCGGAAAAACAGCCAGGTGAGGAAAAGGACGGAGATAACGGCCCCTATCGCCAGGGGAAGGATCCCGCGGGTAAGATCCCGGGCCAGGATCTCCGCAAAATGATCCCGGGCAATCACTACGGCCCCGGGCAGAGACGAAAGACGCGCCGCGGTTTCCGATGTTTCCGGATACAGCGCCGCCGCAGTCCAGAGTCCGTCCGTCCCCCGAACCAGAAGCCGGTCCAGCACCGGACGGAAGCAGACGGGCGGATCGGCGGGCGGATCCAGGATCCCCTGCCGGAGCCGGTTCAGGAACGGCGTGAAGAATTCGGGATCGAAATCGTTTTTATCCGCTTCGGCCCGCAAACGTTCCGTCCACTCCGTCCAGGATTTTTTTTCGAAGGTGCGCCACGCCTCCAGATTCTTTTCCCGCACGCTTTTCCGGGGATACAGTTCCGACACGGAAAAACACTCCGGCACGGATTCGGCTGCCGAAGCCGCATCCTTTGCCTGCTCTGCGGTCTCTCCCCGGAACAGCGCCATGGCGGGCGCCGCGCCGCCTTGAAACGTACGGATCAGGGCCGCATCCTGTTCCTCGTATTCCGTCGGAGAAAGATCGAACTGACGGGCGTCGGAATGCACGCGCAGCCCGGGGATCAGGGCCGCGGATACGGCGATCAGGATCAACCAGACGATCCGGACGGCCCGCGGAGGAAGCGGAGGGAATCCCCGCTGCCGGAGAACCGGCGGTTTGTTCCGCTGTCCCTTCCGGTGCGCGAAGGCGGGCGGCAGGATCAGAAGCATCAGCAGGGGGCTGAGCAGGAGGCTGACGCCGGAAAAGAACCCCAGCTGGCGGACGGCGTCGGTGGCGCCGAAAAGAAAAAGAAGGAATGCCGCGCCGGAAGTCAATGCGGCAAACAGGAGGGGCGTCAGGATCTTCGTGAGAGATCGGAAGGAACCCCGTCCCGTCATGGCCGCATACATGTGGATCCCGTAGTCCAGCGCCAGACTGATAACGATCCCGCCCATGCCCACGATGAAGAAGAGAGGCGTGCGGAAAACCAGAGGCATGAGGGCCGTGGTGAACAGAGCGCTGAGGAAGGGACCGGCCGGGATCAGGAAGGCCCGGAAGTCGCACCGGTAAATGAAGACGGTGAGAAGGGAAAAGATCACCAGCGAAAGAATGCTGACCTGAAGGATATCCGCCTTCACTACCGCCTCGTTGGCCATGGCCCGCCGATGCGGAAACAGAAGTTCCGCATCCTTTCCCGGGACGAATCCGGCCTCGCGGAGCTGCGCCTCCGCAAATGTCAGGAGCGCGCGGCCGGATCCCGGATCCGTGGCCGGGACGGCGGTTTCCAGAAGGATCAGCAGCGAACGACCGTCGGGCGAAACCAGATACGGAGAATCGGGCGCGGAAGAAAACCGGGAAACACGCCGGAAATGTTCCAGCGGAAGAAGAAGACGCGAGGCCAGAGACAGAGGATCCGCTTCCAGAAGACGGGACCGTCCCGTCCCGCCCGGCAGAAGAAACTGCCTGCGGCATTCCGCCACGGCCGCCGCCGGTTCCGGCAGAGAGGAAAACGGAAGATACTGCGGAATGTACGAAACAAGTTCCGAAAGGATCTCTTCGGGTGTGCCGGGCAGAAGCCGATAGTCCACCCGGAGGATCCGTTCATCCGCACTCAGAAGGCGGACCAGACGTTCCAGCTTCTCCGAAAACTCCGCAGTCCGGAACAGACCCGGATCCTCCGCATGAAACAGGATCGGCGCCTTGTTGAACATGGAGGACCGGGCAATGGTCTCGTAGCATCGGGCAGCCTCGGATCCGTCCGGCAGCATGTGGGAAACGTCGTTGCGGAATGTGCCCCTGAAAACCGAGACCAGCGAAACGGCGGCAAGGATCAGGAGGACCGAGCCCATGATCCGCGGATGACGGAACAGGGTGAACAGCAGCCGGACCAGATGTCTTTTCAATTCCCGTCCGGACGCCATTTTTCCTCCGGGACCGGCTGATTCCGCACGGATGAAAGAAACTCGATATCCGTCTCGTCTCCGGAACACTCATCGATCACGACCCGGCGCAGCGCGGCGAGGGAGTCGTCTTCGAAGAAAAACCGGATGGACCGGATGAAATTTGCGGCAGGGACGCCCTGTCTGGGCCGCATTTCACCGCTCAGGCCGTCGGCCGAGACAGATACCGCCTCGAAATCTTTTTTCATTTCGGTGAAATCGCCGGAAAAGAACCCGGCAAGGGAACGGGCCAGATACTGCAGACCGGGATTGGAATCCACATCCAGCGTAAGGGTCTTTCCCGTATCCGCATCCCATTGCCGCAGCTTCCCGTCGGCGATCACGCAGGAGTAGCGGATCGGGGTTTTTACATGCCAGGCGAACCGGCCCGTCCGGTCCATGCAGAGCTCGCCCGTGATCTTCAGCGGTTTCCGGAACGCCTTGAGCCGCTTGGTCTGGACGAAATCCGAACGGAGAGACGTGGTCTCCGCCATTTTCCCGGAGGCCCGGGTGAAAAAATCATCCGGACTTTCCGCCCGGAGCACGGAAGTCCCGAGCAGGAGGGCTGTCAGGATCCCGCAGGCGTATTGAATATGCATAGCTTCAGCTCTCCCTGCGCGGCGAATTTTCCATTGACCTCGATCTGAACGGAAACTCCATGCCAGATATCCATATCGAATTCCTTTTTCAGATAAACCGTGATCCGGTCGTCGATCTTCGCATCTCCGGAAATCTGAAAATTCTGCACTTCGATCAGCAGACCCGGGGAGACCCGGCCGTCCTTTTCGAAACTGTCCATCAGGGCAGCCGTCTGCGCCGCGTATTCCACGAACGCCTCCCGGGCCAGACAGCCCGCTCCGTCGACGAAAGGATTGTCCCTGCGGACGATGGATTCGGTGACGGCCCGTTTTTCGCCGAGCTTCAAAAGGCGGTCCACGAAGAGCATGGGCCGGGCATGGGGAAGCATATTGTCCGAGGAACAGGGCAGAAAACGGATCTGATCCTGCTTATCCTTGTTGCGCCAGCAGGTGGGATCCGCGGCCAGATAATCTCCCGTGAGCTGGTATGCGGTCCCGCGGCAGCCGTAGCAGTGATCGATCTTGTCGCAGTCAGCGCAGGGCTTTTTGATGAACTTGCGGTAATTCTTGAGATGATACAGGATCAGGCTTTCGGAAAGGATTTCCTTCAGGCTTTTCTCCCGGACATTTCCAATGGGTGAATCCAGCCCCACGCAGGGAACTATCGTCCCGTTGCTCTGAACTACGCAGGAATATTGATGGCGGAAGCATTTGTCGCCGGCCAGAGGCGGCTGGGGCTCCCATTCGAATCCGTAGCGGCGGTCGATCTCCGCCAGTTCATCGAAAACGGCCTTCAGCTGATCGGCCGTGGGCATGAGAGATTCGTGGTCGAGGAGCCGTCCCTGAGGCGTAATGCATTCGAAATAGGGAAGAAGTTTCCTCTCCCGGAGCATGACGCGCATCCGCGGGATCTCTTCCAGGTTCGCCGTGGAAATGATCGTCGAAGCCCCCAGCATGTGATCCAGTCCCGCGTATCCGGCCTCCTCCAGATTCCGGATGGCATCCCAGGTCTTCTGAAGGGATCCTTTGAAGCCGGTCAGACGGTCATGATTCTCCGGATCCAGCGTATTGAGCTTCACGATCACCCGGGCGCGATGGCGGAACAGCATGGCGGCGGCCTCGGGCGTGATCAGAGAACCGTTGGTGAAGATTTCGGAGACCATGCCCAGGGATCCGATGTAATCCAGCATCTCCTCCAGGTGTGAATACACCAGCGGCTCGCCGCCCAGCACCACGATCTTTCGGGCGCCGAGCTCGGCCGCCTGCTTCAGGACGGAACGGCACTCTTCGGGCGTCAGTTCGTTCCGGAGATGCGTCTCCGACACATAGCAGTAACTGCAATGATAGTTGCAGGCCCGGGTAAACTCCATTTCCATGGAAAGCAGACGGCCCGCCGCCATGGCGGAACGGATGTCCTCCATGGAGAAGTCGAAGCGCGGATCCCGAACACGTCCCATGATCTCACGCATCCTTTCCGCCGGACCGGCGGTCTACGAAGCGGACCGGTTTGCGGGAACGTCCGAAGACCTGAAGCCGGACCGAATCGAGATCCTGCTCGTGGACAGGGATGTGCATCCGGCAGGCAACGCTGAGGCGTTCTTCCAGATTTTTGAGGCTGGTGCCGGGTGTCTTGAGCGCGGCGTAGACATCGATCCGGTCGGAAAGATTTTCGCCGGACACCACCATGTAATACTCCGCCACCTCGGGCGCCGGATCCAG
>JAFZZR010000062.1 GCA_017615635.1 Lentisphaeria bacterium | reverse complement strand
TTGCATGACTAAACGATTTTTTGTAAGAGTAAATGCACGAAAATGACATTCTCGCGGTCCCCGAAAGGGAGTTTGTAAGACTAAACGCACTTCATCTCTCCTCATTTTTCCCAAAAGTGCTTTTACCTTTGCAATTCACCACTTATTTGCGGGATGAAAGACAGGGACACCGGAAATAAAATGTCGAGCCCCGCCCCTCCTCACTCTCGAAAGTGATCTCGCCGCCGTGCAATGCCGCCAGACGTCGGCTCAGCGCCAGCCCGATTCCCACTCCGTCCGCCAGAAAACCGGGGCCGTGATCCACCCGGTAGAAATCCGTGAAAAGGTTCCGGTGTTCCGAGGCCGGGATCCCGATCCCCGTATCCGCCACGGTCAGCACGACAGCACCGTCCTCTTCGGCAAGCGAGACCGTCACGGACCCGGAGGGAGTATATTTGACGGCATTCCCGAACAAATTGAGAAAGATCTGCTTGATCATACGCTGATCGGCATGGACCATAAGGGTATCCGGCAGATTCAGATGCACGGCAAGGGACTTCTTTTCCGCCTGCGGAATGAGGAACGATGCCGCCTCGCGCACGGCCGCAGCCATGTCGAACTCCGAAAACACGGGCTTCAGCACACCCGCCCCGGACTTCGCCAGATCCAGCAGGGCGACGATCAGATCGAAAAGATGCTGGGCGGCGGTCTGGATCCGCCCCGCATGGGACCGGATCTTTTCCGGAGTCAGCTTCTCCGCCCGGTCGGAAAGCAGTTCGGAAAAGCCGATTATGGCGCTCAAAGGCGTCCGGAGTTCATGACTCATGTTGGAAAGGAATCGGTCTTTGTGCTGGTGGGCGGCGATCAGTTTTTCCGCCTGATCCCGCAGTTCCAGGTTCGCCGACTGAAGCGTTTTTGCCTGAGCCGACAGGCGATGCGCCATGATATTGAAATCATACTTCACCTGCCCGATCTCGTCCGGCGTGATGTCGCGGAAACGATATTCCATGTTGCCGTTCCGGAACTCCCGCGTACCGCCGCTGAGAGACTGAAGTGAGGTCTTCAGGACCCGGCCCTGCAGGGCAAAGGAACCGAAGACGAACAGGAAAGAGAACAGAAAAAAGAGAAAAAGCACCGCCGCCAGGATCCAATACGAACGCTGAAGCCGTCCGGCAAGGCGGGCGGTCGCCTCTCCCTGGTGCGATTCCAGAATGGATATCTGCCGTTCCGCCTCGGTGAAGCCACTGAAAACAGCGGAGGAAAGGCCCGCATTCCGGATCTGATCGGCCGCCTCCCCCACACCCCGGACAGCCTGACGGAATTCCGGAGACTGTCCGTACGCGAGAGGCTGCATCCGTTCCGCCTCGGCCTTCAGGGCCAGAGCGGCCCGGAGGAGTGCGGAGGCAGACTGCGCCTCCGCAGCTTCGGAATCCGAACTGTTCGAAATACCGGTTTCGGCGGCGAGTCTGGCATCGGCCAGAGCGGACCGGAGAGATGCCAGGTGCGAAGAGGTCCGCTCGTTGAGGTCCAGAGCCTCGGCGAAGGAGATCCGGGAGAACCGGCCGGAAATCAGGATAACAGCCGTAAACAGAAGAGAGAAGAGAAGATAGAGGATCAGAGAGAACGCTCTGATATTTCCGGCATCGCGCAGATTCATGATCACGCAAGTTCCAGTTCGGCCAGCTTCTGGATCGAGGCCACCAGTTTCGCCAGATGCACAGGCTTGTCCAGTATCAGATCCGGTTCCAGCGGCTCCAGCTCCGCCTTCCGTTCGGCGGAAAGATGCGCGCTCGCCACCAGCACCCGGATCCCGCTCATCTCCGGATTCGCCCGGATGAGACGAAGCAGTTCCGCCCCGTTCATGCTGGGCATCCGGATATCCAGGATCAGCAGATCCGGCTTCCAGGAACCGGCCGTCATGGCGCCTTCCATCCCGTCGTGAGCCTCCCGCAGTTCATAGTCCCGGAACGCCTCCAGCGCGTCACGGACGTATTCGCAGAACGCTTCATCGTCGTCCACCACCAGAATTTTCTTCGGCCCGGATGCCGCGGACAGTGCGTTCTTCCTTATTTCCAGTCCGCGGGACCGTGCGAATTCATCCAGTTCCGCCTCGGTGAACCGGTAGTGTCCGCCGGGCGTCACGCCTCCGGAGATACGGCCCTGCCGAATCCAGTTGGCCAGACTCGACCGGGAGACGCCGAGATAGGCGGCGGCTTCGTTTGTCGTGAGAAGTTTTTTTTCCATGATAAGCGCACGCTCCTGTGCCGTTACGAGGCCTTTCCGAGAAGACCGCAGAAGAAGAGGACGAACACGACGATCGCCAGAACGATCCGATACCAGCCGAAGATCTTGAAATCATGTTTCTTGATCCAGTTCATGAACAGAGCGATCACACCCCAGGCCACCAGAAAGGCCGTCACGAACCCGATAGCCAGCGCGATCCACTGATTCCCGGAAACGCTGGCGCCGTGCTTCATCAGGCTGTACGCCGACGCGGCCAGCATGGTCGGGATCGCCAGGAAAAAGGAAAATTCCGCCGCCAGAGGACGCGTGCACCCGAGAAACATCCCGCCCACGATGGTGGCCGCCGACCGGGAAACACCCGGAATCATGGCGATACACTGAAAACAGCCGATCCCCAATGCCCGGCCCCACGACAGCTCCGCGATCTCCGCCAGACGGGAATTTTTCCGTTCGGCGGAGTCCGCGGCGATCAGCACGATTCCGCCCAGGAGAAGCGCGGAAGCCACCGTGACCGCGTTGTAGAGACGGGACTGGATGAGGCTGCCGAATGCCGCGCCCACGATAAGGGCGGGAACCACGGCCGCACCCACCTTCAGCCACATGAAGAACCAGCTGGAAAGAACTTCCTTCTGAAGGGACGAGGGAAAAATCTTCCGGTGGAAGTAGACGAGGACCGAAAGGATGGAGCCGAGCTGGATCACGACCTCGAAAAGATCGCTGAACGGCTTGCCCATTTCCAGAAACTCGTCAAAAAGGATCATGTGCCCGGTGCTGCTCACCGGAAGGAACTCCGTAACGCCCTGCACAATACCCTGCGCCAGGGACTTCCAATACAGTGGATCCATGATGTCTCTTCTCCTTCGATTTTACTTCGCTTTCTTCATCCGTTCTGCAGTTCTTCCGCGATTCCGTCCCACGCCGACGCCTCCGGCAGCGCCATTCTCTGCCTCCGGGAATTCGGACACAGGAGGAACGGGACCCGTACGCCCAGCCGTTCCGTCCAGTCGAGCCACGGCTGAACATGGGTCTTCCGGATCCGGCTTCCGCTGTCCGCATCATATACAAACAGGATAGAGTGCAGATCCAGCCGGAGTGCTCCGCCCGATGTTTCAGGCTTCGGCGCCTCTCGTTCGAACGGATGCACCTCCAGCCGGGTCCTGACGCACGGCAGAAGCGATCGGCGCAGGAAACGACCGAGCTCGCAGGGCTGATGCCGCGAAGGCGCCCGGAACGGAAGGATCAGCGTCATGCCGTTCTTGAGCAGAACGGGCGCGAGACGGAGAAGGATTCCCCGCATGGCCTCTTCGGCCTCGGGATCGCCCAGAACCTCCTCCAGATTGCAGTCCAGCACGGCGGAAGTAACGCCTTTTCCCGCCAGAACGGCAAGCACGCGGCCCGCCTCATCCGCAAACTCTTTCCGCCTCGCCGGAAGGGTGTGTGCGATCACGCCGCACAGCGCCGTTTCCATGATGTTCCCGCAGGAAACGGACCGGAAAGAGCCCAGCCGCAGGGAACGCCGACCTCCATCCGCGGGTTTCGTCCAGTGTTCCACGGGAAGTTCCACGGCGGAAAAATGGGAAAATGTAAAGAAATCGGGAATATCCCCGGGCGGCAGTTCCATCCGTCCCAGCGCCATCCCGAAAAGTCTGTCACGCTTCTCCATCATTGGAATCCGGCCTCCCGAAGATCATCCATGGTCAGAGGACGGCCGGAAGAGGGATCGGACACAGTCTCCGGCCCGCGTCCCAGCATACGCTGGAGCTGACGGCAGACGTATTTTCCGATCAGATCCGCTTCCAGGTTCACGAAATCGCCCGCTTTCCGGAACCGCAGCGCCGTTTCAGTCCATGTCACGGGGATGATCCGCACGGAGAAACGGTCCGCCTCCAGAGAGGCCACGGTCAGAGAAATGCCGTCCACGCAGATGCATCCCTTGGGAACCAGGAAGGGCGCGACTTCGCCGGGCGTTTCCAGAACGAATTCGGTATCGGCGCCCGCCGGCCCGCGCGAGAGGATCCGCGCACAGGCATCCACGTGTCCGGTCACCAGATGTCCGCCGAAGCGGTCGCCGGAAGCCATGGCGCGTTCCAGGTTCACCGGAGAACCGGGAGGGAGCTTGCCGAGATTGGTCCGGCGGAACGATTCTTCCATTACGTGGAACACCAGGATCCGGCCGTCGTGACGCTCCAGCGTCAGGCAGGCTCCGTTCACCGCAATGCTCTCCCCGTATGCCAGCGAGACAAATTCCTTCTCCGACTCCACCGTCAGGCGGCCTGCGCCCGATGACGCAGCACGATCGACGATCCGCCCCGTGCCCTGTATCAGTCCCGTAAACATTACGCCGTCTCTCCTCTTCCTCTCGCCGGGTACCCGGTCACGATCCAATCGCTTCCCGCCCGGTGTACCCGCATTTTTTTCAATTCCAGCGCCTCGCCGATGGACTCCGGATCCGCGCCGCCCACGGAGGGACGGCTTCCCCGTCCGCCCAGGATTTTCGGCGCAATATGGAATTCCGCCTTGTCCACCGCACCCGCCCGGAGAGCGGAAGAGGCCAGTTCTCCTCCGCCTTCGATAAGGATCGATGTCACATTTTCCGCACCCAGCCGGGCCAGAAACGCATCCCAGTCCATCGCGGAATCCAGCCTCACGGTCTCCCATCCCTCCGGCAGAGAAAGGGCGGTCCGGGATGCAATGAAGCGGCGAGGCGTTTTCAGAACGGCCCCCCCGGGAGTCCGGGCCGTGAAGGAGGGGGAGTCCAGACGCCAGGTATTGGCTCCGGCAAGGACAGCATCCGCCCAGAGGCGCAGGCGCATAACACGTTTTCTGGCCTCGGGCCCGGTGATCCAGCGGGAGGAACCGGAGGCGGTGGCGATCCGTCCGTCCAAAGTCTCGGCCATTTTGAGCAGGACGAAGGGGCGCTTCGTGCGGATCCATTTGAAAAAGGACTCGTTCAGTTCTTCGCACGCGGCCCTGCAGACGCCCTCGGTCACATCCACGCCGGCAGACCGGAGCCGCTCCAATCCCCGGCCCGCGTGCTGAGGATTGGGATCGACGCATCCGGCGACCACCCGGGCGAACCCGGCGGAAAGCAGCGCATCGCAGCAGGGCGGCGTGCGTCCGAAGGTGCAGCAGGGTTCCAGCGTCACGTAGATCGTGGCGCCGCGTGCGGATCGGGGAGACCGCAGAGAAGCCAGTGCATTGATCTCGGCATGGGGAGAGCCTGGCCGTTCATGCCAGCCCTCGCCCAGAAGGACGCCGTTTTTGACGATCACGGCGCCGACCAGGGGATTCGGGCTGACGCTGCCCAGTCCCCGCTGTGCGAGACGAAGGGCGCGGCGCATCCATTTGACATCCTGCTCCTGACTCGTGTTCCGCGCCATGACGGCTCTCCGTTCTTGTTTTTATTCTCCGTCTTCGCAGGAAAAAACCGCCCGGGAATAGCTCTGCGGATCGAATGCCTGAAGATCATCCGGCTGCTCGCCCAGTCCGGTAAAGAGTATCGGCAGATGAAACTCCTGATGGACCGCGCACGCGGCTCCGCCCTTTCCTGTCCCGTCCAGCTTGGTCAGGATCAGAGCATCGGCTCCTGCCTGGGCGGCGAATTCGCGAGCCTGGGAAAGTGCGTTCATTCCCTGGCTGGCATCCAGGGTCAGGATCGTTTCGTGGGGCGCGTCCGGAATGACTTTGCCGATCACACGGCGGATCTTCACCAATTCGTCCATCAGCCCCTTCCGGTTCTGCTGGCGCCCCGCCGTGTCGATCAGAAGATAATCGACACCCTTGGCCACTGCCGATTTCACCGCATCGAACGCCACGGCCGCGGGATCCGCGCCCTGACGTCCGGCGACGACGGCGGCCCCGGTCCGTTCGCCCCACAGCTGAAGCTGTTCCGTGGCGGCCGCCCGGAAGGTGTCGCAGGCGCCCAGCATGACTTTGAAGCCCTGCCCGACGAGGTGATGGGCCAGTTTACCGATGCTGGTGGTCTTGCCGCTTCCGTTGACTCCGGTGAACAGGATCACGGCAGGTCCGTTTTCGACCTTCTTCAGGCTCCGGACTGCGGGCTGAAGCATACTTGTCAGGACATCGGCGGCGGCAGACCGCGCATCCGCTTCGGTGGCGATTTTTCCGAGCTCGTAAAGTTTCCGGAGCTCCTCCACGATCTTCTGAGATGCCTCGGGCCCGAAATCCGCCTCCAGAAGCATGCGTTTGAGCTGCGCGTAGGTATCGTCATCCCAGGTTTTCGTCCTGGTGAAGATGCCGGTGAATCCCCGGCTCAGGCTTGTGGCGGTTTTCTTCAGCCCGTCCTTGATTTTCTGAAAAAAAGACATTTTTGCCGCTCCATCACGGTTTCCGGACGGTTTTCGCGTCCGGGGGAAGCGTATCTTTCACGCTGTTGAGGATCCCGTTGATAAACATCCCCGATTTTTCGGAGCTGAACTCCTTGGCGATTTCTATGGCTTCGTTGATGCTGACCAGCACTGGAATATCCGGACAGTACACCAGCTCGTAGATCGCCACCTTCATGATGTTGCGGTCCACCGCGGACATCCGTTCCGAATCCCATTTCCGCGAAAACTTCACGATCAGGTCGCTGATCTCCGGTTCGTAGGCCAGAACGCCCTCGATGAGCTTCTCCGCGTAGGTCCGCGCCTTCCGGAACACGCGGTTCACCGGAAACTCGCCCGACTCCTCCGCCTGTTTCCAGAAACACGAATCCATCTCTTCGGTCCGTTCGCCTCCGGTCAGATCGCACTGAAAAAGAAACTGCATGGCGAACTCGCGTCCGAGACGTTTGTAATTCAGCGTGCGGCGGGGCGCATGCCCGGCCGCCGGACTCGGAGCGATATCATCTTCTCCGTTCATCACAGCCCCCGGATCTGTTTCGTCAGATTGGCCATTTCGATGGCGCTCACCGCTGCGTCGGCTCCGCGGTTGCCCGCCTTGGTGCCGCTGCGTTCGATGGCCTGCTCGATATTTTCCGTGGTCACCACCGAATAGATCACCGGCACGCCCGTATCCAGGCCGATCTGCGCCAGGGATTTGGAAACCTGGCCGTTGATGTAGTCCGCGTGAGCCGTGGCTCCCCGGATCACCACGCCGATGGCGATAGCCGCGTCGAACTTTCCGCTCTTCAGCAGCTGACTGACTCCGAAGGGGAGCTCGTACGAGCCCGGCACCCAGGCCACCGTGACATTCTCCGCGCTGCCGCCGTGGCGAACGATGGAATCCATGGCGCCGCCCAGAAGTTTGCTGACGAAGAATTCATTGAATCTCGCGCAGACGATGGCGATTTTCAACCCGGAAGCATCCAGCTTTCCTTCCAGCACGTTTTTCACTGTTTTTTCCATGGTCCGACTCCTTTGTTCTTCAATTATTGTATGATTGTCGACTGTCGTGTCTGTTTCCTCCGCACCCTTTATTTCACACCCCCGCCCAGATTCAGAAGATGCCCCATCTTCTCCTTCTTCGTCTCCAGATAGCGGAGATCATGCGCCTGCGGCGGGATCTCGATCGCCTCCCGCTTCACGATCTTCAACCCGTATCCGTCGATTCCCACCAGCTTCTTCGGATTGTTCGTCAGAAGACGCACGCTCCGGACGCCCAGGTCCAGAAGAATCTGCGCGCCCAGTCCGTATTCCCGCAGGTCCGCGGGGAAACCGAGCTTCAGATTCGCCTCCACGGTGTCGTATCCCTGATCCTGAAGCTGATAGGCCCGGATCTTGTTCTCCAGTCCGATGCCGCGGCCCTCCTGACGCATGTACACCAGCACGCCGCGTCCTTCCGCCGCAATACGCCGCATGGCCTCGTGAAGCTGATCGCCGCAGTCGCATCGCGCCGAGCCGAACACATCGCCCGTGAGGCATTCGCTGTGTACACGGACCAGCACGGGTTCCGGCGTTGTCACATCGCCCATGACCAGGGCCAGATGCGCCATGCCGTCCAGCTTCGAACGGTAGACGGAGAGACGGAAGTCACCGTATTTCGTGGGCAGCGCCGCCTCGGACTCCTTTTCTATGAGCCGTTCCGTTTTCCTCCGGTACGCCACGATATCCGCGATGGTACAGATCTTCAGCCCGTACTTTTTCTTGAATTCCATGAGATCGTCCAGGCGCGCCATGGTCCCGTCGTCTTTCGTGATCTCGCAGATCACCCCCGCGGGCGCCAGGCCCGCAAGTCTCGCCAGATCCGTGGATCCTTCCGTATGGCCGGTCCGCTGCAGCACTCCGCCGGGTCTCGCCGCGATGGGAAAGATGTGGCCCGGGATCCCGAAATCCGACCGTTTCGCGCCGGGATCCAGAAGACGGCGGATCGTGTTGGCCCGGTCGAAGGCGCTGATCCCCGTGGTCCCGCCGGTCAAGGCATCCAGACTTTCCGTGAAGGCGGTCTTGAAGTGATCGGTGGAAGGCGGACGGAAGATGCCGAGTTCCTTTGCTCTTGCTTCCGTGATGGGTGCGCACACCAGGCCACGGGCATGGGTGATCATGAAGTTGATGAGTTCCGGCGTCACTTTTTCCGCCGCGCACATCAGGTCACCCTCGTTCTCCCTCTGTTCGTCGTCGGTCAGAATGATCAGTTTCCCTGCCCGAACGTCTTCCAGAACGCTCTCGATCGTATCAAATTCCTCTTTCATCTGGTCTCGGTCTCCGATTCAGAAGCTCTTTCCCTGCGCTCTCCGACGCCGGACGGCCTGATCCCGATGATCCAAAGAACACGGCGGACGATCCGTCCGGCAGAGCATGTCTCACGAGGTAATTTCAAAAGTCATGCGCAAGACTTTTGACGCTGCCTCTTATATAAAATACTGCCGAAACTCCCGGAAATCAACACGCACATGCAAGTTTTCCGCAAAAAACATCCACCGGCAGGGGCCCTTTGTCCGCTTTTTTTGCTTTTTTCTCCTTTATTCACTTGAAAGACGGAAAAAAGGATATAAGTTACAAGTTGACGGATTATGTTGTCTTTATCAGTATTTCAGGAGAATATGCAGCCATGAAACTCCGGTTCTTCAATATGATCGAGGTCCTCCTCGCCCTCGCCATCACCGCCGTCGGCATCACCGGCCTCATGGGCATTATCCCCCTCGGCCTCAACGCCAACCGCGACGCCATGGCCGAGTCTTTCGTCGCCGATATCGCAAATTCCTATTTCGCGACCCTCAATATCCAGGCGGCAGGAGCCGACAGTTTTGCCTCTTTCGTTTCCACCATTCCTTTTGAGGAAGTCACCACACCGACAAATGTCACTCCGGAATCGGGAGGACCCTCCTATGACGTGTACGCAAACCCCGTCTCCGATATTGCCCCCTGGACGGAAACGGTCAGTGCCGCACTTGAGAAAGAGGGAGTCAATTTCCCTAACGATCCGAACACAACCGCCTCCGGGAAAAGATATATGAAAGTCCGTGTCGGGAAAAAGGATTCCACCCTGCCCGATTTCGAAGCCGATCTCTGCGGCTGGAAATGCTTTCCCAAGGATATTGCCGATGCGGAGGGCGATCAGACGGATCTTGTCCGGGTCTATCTGGAAGTCAGCTGGCCGGTACGCACCGCCTATGACAAACGGGAAAAACGAATCTTCGTCCGCGAGTTCTATAACGCGAAGGCGGACGTTGAGGAGGCTGTACCATGAAAAGAAAACCTTTCACCCTCCTGGAGCTTTCTGCGGCCATGGCCGTGCTCATGATCTTCATGCTGTTCGTCATGCGTTTCTACAACGCCTCTCAGGACGTCATGAACCGGTCCACCAGCAAGACCGACCAGTTCGAACGGGCCCGCGTCATCATGGATCTGCTGGCCAGCGATCTCCAGAGCATTTACTACACCGAGGGGTTGAGTACCGTTGTCTACAACCAGACGAACACGGGAAGCGGATCCGGTGCAAACACGACGAGTCTCGCTTTCCCTGTTCTCCGTCCCTACACGCAGGGAAATACGAAGACCGATCTCGCTTTCGTCACCTATCACTACGACACGGACAATTATGAGCTCAAGATGGGAGTCGCCGACGAGGATCATATTCCGGCTTCCTGCTCGCCTCTTGCTTCCGGCAGTCTGGGTACTCTTGCGGAGGGCGTCGTTCATTTCCGCGTGGCGCCGCACAAGAGGGATGGAAGTGAGATCACGACTCTTACCGAATTTACTTCCGCAAACACAGGGGCGCGACGGATTCCGGACTATGTGCAGATCGAACTGGAGCTGATGGACGGTGATTCCGTGGAGGCGTACAAGAATGCCGTGAAAGTTTTCGGCAGTGACAAAGTGCCGGACGCGCTGAAGCCTTCATCGCAGGCGGTCAAGGATAAATGCAGGTCCTTCTTCCGGATCGTGGAGATTGACCGAGGGCAATACTGAGGCTGAAAAACCAAGGAACCGAACTATGAGATACAATCCCGTTCTTCACAAAACATGCAGGGCTTCCCGCCGAGGCATCGCCGTCATGTTCGCCCTGGGGATCCTCTCCCTGGTCATCGTCGCGGTTCTCATCTTCTCCCAGCGGGCCGTCATCGACCGGAAAGTGGCATCCGCCTATTCCCACTACAGCGAGGCAAAGGATCTGGCTCAGTCCGCCTTCGGCCGTGCTCTCCTGCAGCTCAAGAAAAACGCAGCCTTCGGAACCGGATTCTACTCCGGTCTCGCGGGAGATAACGATTACGACTGGCTCTGGAAACTGGATCCGGAAAAACACATTCTCCAGAGGGACGGGAGCTGTCCTGTCCGCTGGCAGTATGTCCGTGATTCCAGGGGGCACATCATCGGTCGTTACGCCTATATCATCATCGGAGAAAAACGCCTGAATCTCAATGCCATACTGGACCACAGCCTCTGTTCGGCCGGAACCTCCTGCGACGGCGGTGCCGGATGTCTCCGGGCGCAGCGGCTCGGCAACACCGCCGTCGAACTGCAGTTCGATCCCGATAAATTCTCCAACGTCAAGCTCGCCGGCGAAAATCTTTGCGCGGAAAAACTTCAGGCGGTCACATCCGGCGGCAAGATCCGTCAGTATAACAGTCCGGAAGACCTGCTCACGTCCGGCCTTTCCGTATCGGGCAGCTGGGCAAGCGCACTGAACCGGGTCAATTCCTTGTTTACCGTTTCCCGCGCCTCCTCCCTTGACGAATCCGACGCCTGGTTCGGCGGCGATGTAAACAGCAATGGGGTCAAAGACAAAAACGAATACTATCAGCGCTTTCTCCTCAACAAGACGGAGACCCAGTGGGATGCCATTGCAGAAAAAAGCGGAGACGGCGACAGTGCGGTCAATGAGATTTTGAACCCGTCCGGTTCCGGATCCGCCGTGGCCTTCTACGAATCCGGAGTGCCCAAGGCATCGAATACCGCCGGCATCCCCTGGCTGAACAACTGGTCCGAGAACTCCGGGAACTGGCCCGATAACGCGACAAAAGGCAAGCAGATCGCGGCCAACCTCATCAACTACTGCGCATCCGAGGATTCGCCGGTAGTGTCCGATCGGGACCCCATAATTCCCAACAGCGAAGGAAATGACAATATGCCTTGGCGGGATGGTCTGGCCCCCACCTACACGGGGAACAAACGTACATGGTACCTGAATGAATGCGGTCTCGTTCTTGAAATCGAGTTCCAGAAGGGGGCGGCAAAAAAGCATGACGTCAAAAACGGATCCGGCGTGAAAGTCGGTGAATGGTTCTCTTTTGGCGACGGATCGTCGAAAAACAAACTTCTGATCCGGCTCTATGTCCTCCCGGAACTCATCAACATGTTCGGCTCCGATGTCCTCGACGGAACATATTCGGTGGAAGGATATCTGGACTACGAATTCCAGTTTGCCCAAAACATGTCCAGCTCCGCCACGGGAAATACAACCGCTCCGTTCTTTACAAACACTTCCGGTTCGGGCTATGGAACATACAGTGAGTTCAGCATCGACGGCACAGGACACCAGCACCAGACGCTGGCGCGGAAGCCTTCCACCACGAGCTGTTATCCGACACCTGAAACAAGCACAACATACTACCAGACATTTAAGGTTTCAAAGAGTTCCGATAAAGCCTATGTCGCGCAAAGAGAAGTGGAAGTTCCCGGCAATTTCGGCTGGAGCACGAACTCTCCGTCTCAAGCGGATATAGCCGGTCTGGGACTTTTCAAAGTCAAGAACATCAAGATAAAAAACTTCCGGCTCATGGTCAGGAGAGCGAAGACGGGTTTGAAGGAACTTGTGGACTATGCCCAGCTGCCCGATATCACCATCAATGCGGAGCAAACGCTTACTGCTGTACCCGCAGACAATCCTGTACTGAAAAAATATATCGTGGCAGACGATCCAAGACACAATCTCCATGCGGCGGACTGGGCCGTGTCGGATTCCGGTACTCTGGGATCGGCAAATTCGGGCGTAACTTCCTCCGAAGCCTCATGGAGCGCCGAGAACGGCTGGGACATGGATAAAGAGACAGCGACGGATCCGGCGAACAAATCCATTTCCACCGCCTATATCCGGCATGCGCCCATGCAGTCCCTGTGGGAGCTGGGAGCGATCCACCGGGCGGCGCCCTGGCAGACCATCAATCTGAAGAAGCCGGGATCGTGTTCCGACACCCTGACCACCAATTTGACGACCGCGGGCGGCGGAGCATACGGCAAAGGCGATTTCCGGATTCTGGATCAGGTGACCATACAGGGCAGTAAGACATCGTATGTCCCGGTCGGCCTGTTCGGAAGGATCAATCTCTACGCGCCCAATACGGGGATTCGCAAGTTCACTTTCGATTCCCTGTTCCGCGGAATGCCCTGGGCGACGGACGGCGATTATGCAAGGACGACTACGGCGGCCCTGGACGGGACGGCGGCGCAGCGTCTGGCCGACGGTCTGGGAAAGGCCTTCGACACGTCCGGCGCGGATCACCGCGTTCTGTACAGACGGTCCGATATATACCAGACGGGCTCCAGCCACACCGATTTCTGGAATCTGATCGAAAAAGATCCCCGGGACGGTACGACGGCTTTGAATAAGGATGCGGAACAGGAGCAGCTGATGGGGCGCATCATCGGTCTCACCACGGTGAATTCGGCGCCCGATTCCGCCACCGTCATCGTGCTGGCGCAATCCATTCAGGACCTGGGCGGAGGCGCCGTGGTGTACCGCACCTGGAATACGGACAGCAGCAAGAAAAAACAGGAAGCCGGCTACTATTTCTACAAGGAAAGCAGCGGAGCCAGCGCGGATCCCGAAGATCCGGGATTCTTCTCGACTCCGACTTTGCCCGGGGACGAGATTACCGCACATTATGGGCGCTATGATAACGGTGCGGACCGGATCACGGGCGAGACCAAGATGGTAGCGCGCCTTCTGTATGATCATGTTGCGGGAAAATGGAAGATTATTCAGGTGAAATATGAAGATTAACAGATCGGGAATCGTACTTCTTCTTATTGTCCTCCCGGCGATACTGCCGAATACGGCTCTGTTTGCGCAGGGATCGGGGAGGAGTGAGGAGATCAGAGTTCCCTCGGAAGCTTTGCGGCCTTACTACAAACCGGAGGATTTCTCCGGCAAGCTGAAGGAATTCAGGAATTGGCTGGAAGCCATACAGCTGCCCGCCTCGGGTGCGGAGTTTCAGAAACGGGCGAAAGACTTCGACAACATAACCATTGGCGATGTCCGGACGAAGCTGATGAGTCTGCGCGATCTGGCAACAGATCCCGATCTGGAGGAAGTATCCCGTCTTCCCCGTTCCTGGTACGAAAAAATCTTCAATGCGGCTCTGCCCCTTCAAAGTTCGGTGGAAACACTGAACGGCATAAAAATACTTTGTGAGGAGCGGAACTACCAAGCGGCGAAGAGAGCCTGGGAACGGGCGGCGGCGGAAACGCTTGCGATAATGTCGAAGCCGCCGAAAAAACTTTCCTCGGAAGATCTTTCCGCCATAGCGGCGAAAAACCGGGAACGCCGCAGAAAAGAATACATCAAGTGGTACCGGGAAAAACAGGCGGAAGAGTTGAGAAAGGCGAAGGAAAAGGCGGCGTCCGGCGGAAAGAAGAAGAAAAAGAACAAGGAGACGGAAGAATGAAGAAACGACTGCCCTTTACCGCTCTGGAGCTGGTGCTGGTCTGCGCCGTTGCGGCCATCCTGCTCTCCATTTCTCTGCCCGCATTCTACAATATCTCGTCCGGCCGGCGGCTTACCGGGGCCATGAGCGCCATAGCGGCGAACATCTCGCTGGCCCGTGCCCGTGCGGTCTCGGACCATATCTACACGGCGCTGATTTTTTATTCGGGCGATTCGACACGTCTGGCGGAGATCCGGAAAACCTCCTCCGGCTTTGCGTTTGTGAAATGGCTGGACGGCAGTTCCTGGGAGAGAATCGGAGACGGAGTCGTGATTCCCGACGGAGATAAGAACTTTCACGAAGGAGCCAGCGGGACCACTGCCCCCTATTCTATCTCGAGCGTAGATTTTTCCGATCTCGGCGGAGGAACCTCGGCGGCGGCGTCCCGTGCGATCACCTTCTCGCCCCGCGGTCAGATCCTTATATCGGATTCGTCGGTGAAACCCATTACGATCCGTGCGGCGGAAGGAACGAAGATCCCCGGATCGGATACGTTTACGCTGAAGAAGACGGGTTCAAAGACGACGTACGCGGTGCTCACAGTGAATTCGATTTCCGGGCGGACGGCGGTAAGCTATGAAGATGAATAACAAAACAAATATGAAAAAGGACGATCCAGTCGGAACCAGAGGAAAGGACCAACGTTAAAATGCGATTTCAATGTCCCGAATGCGGCGGGGTCGTGGCTGTGGACAACGGCGACCTCAACACCATGGTCCAGTGCGGACACTGTTCGCAAATCGTAAGGGTTCCTTCGTCCAGAGTGGCGCCGGGCTGTCTTGTGGGGGATTTCATCATCCGGAGCGAGATCGGCCGGGGCGGCATGGGTGTGGTGTATCTGGCGCACCAGATCAGTCTGGACCGTCCTGCGGCAGTGAAGGTTCTGGCGGATCAGTACGCGAACAACGCGGAATTCGTGGTGGGATTCATCAAGGAAGCGCGTGCGGCGGCGAAACTGAATCATCCGCACATCGTGCAGGCGTACGCGGTGGGAGAGGACGAGGGGATCTTCTACTTTGCCATGGAGAATATCGACGGGGAGACGATGAAGAGCGTACTGAAGCGGGAGAAGATCATTCCCGTGGATCAGGCGATCAGCATCATCCAGCAGATCGCCGAAGCGCTGAACTATGCGTGGATCGAGCAGAAACTGATCCACCGTGACATCAAACCCGACAATATCATGCTGACGTCTTCGGGCCGCGCCAAGCTGGCCGACCTGGGTCTTGCGCGGGTGGCCGGTGATATCGATGACTCGGAAGACGACGAAGTCATGGGTACGCCGCAGTACATCAGTCCGGAGCATTTGACGGGAGCACCCATGGACGTGCGGAGCGACATCTACAGTCTGGGAGCGACGTTCTATCATTTCGTGACGGGGAAATTCCCGTTCGAAGGGCGCACGGGCGCGGAAATCGCGCAGAAGCACATCACGGAACCGCTGATTCCGCCGAGCAAGGTGAATCCGGCGGTCCCGGAATGCGTGTCCCGCATCATCGAAAAAATGATGGCCAAGAATCCCATCATGCGTTATCAGACGGCGGAATCGCTGGTGGACGACCTCCGCATCGCGAAGAAGATGGTGGATGCCGCCGGCCCGGCCCCGGTAAAACCCGGACACGGCAAGACGGCGCCGCACAAAATCGGACTGAAGCCGCAGAAGGGGCCGAAAGGTCCGCAGGCTGCAGCGGGCAAGGTGGACACGGACAATCAGGATCACCTCTTCACCGAGGAATCCGTTTCCCAGGTCATCGAGGCCCAGAAAAAAGAACAGCGGAAGATGAAGATGGTGATTTCGGCCATTGTCATAGCGGTGATCCTGGTCGCAGGCGCAGTGACTTCGCTTGTGCTGATATCTTCCGCCGACGAGGGACCGACGGTCCATCATGCGCCGAAGCCGCCCATGCGGAAGAAAAAACCGGCGGCCACCGAGGCGTCCCGTACCATGAACGACATTCTCGCCTATGCGGCGCTGAACCAGAATAAAGTGGAGGAAGTGCTTCAGAAATGTGAGAAATTCCTCTCGACTTATGCCGGCCCCGAAAACGAGGCGGAAAATGCGGTCTTCCCCGAATTCATGGCCCTCCTCTCCCGGGCGGACGAAAAGCTCATCGAATATGAAGAGAAACGGAAAATTGCGGGAGAACGGCGCGAAGATTATATCCGGAAACGCACGGAAGCCATCGAAAAGCAGGAGGCCGCCGCGAGGCTGAAAGCCGAACGCGAAGCAGCGGAAAAACGCAAACGGGAAGAACTCGCCCGGCAGAAAGCCGAACAGGCCGCCAGGGCGAAACAGATCCTGGAAGCAGCCAAGACATCCTTGCCCCAGGAAAAAGCCGACATGATGGCCGGCGTCTTTACGGAAACGGCGAAGGGCAACTTCTCCGGCGCCAAAAAGACACTCGACGGCATGCGCGAAAAACTGGACAAGATGATCCAGGAGACACCGCAGCTGAAAGGTCCGTTCCAGGGTCAGACAGACTTGCTGCGCCGCTTCTCCATTTCGCTGGGCGACTGCGCGGCGATCCACGAGGCCGCATTCGGCGAAGGGGAAACGCTGGCGAACAGCAAGCTGAATCTGAACGGCCGAAAAGTGGCGGTCCAGAGCATAACCAACGGCAAGCTGCGTTACAAGATAGACAAGAACAAGTTCTCGGCGATCCCGATCGCCAAGCTGCCCGTCGAAACCAAGCAGGAACTGGTCTTCCTCGCCGCGGACAAGACGGACAAGAAAGATGCTCTGTTCCTCTACATGCTGCTTTCCGGCGACGCCTCCGGATTGAAGGCGGTCAAAGGGGAAATGAGTCCGGAGGAGTTGAAGGCGACCGGTCCGTTCGTCAACGAAATTCGAAATGCCCTGAAACTGATTCTGGAAAATGCGTCCATCGGCAAGCGGGACAAGCTGCAGGATCAGTTCGGGAAGATCCCCGAGTTCAAGAGTCTCTTCTGACCGGCGTGAAAAGCAGACAGGATGTCCGGACCGGTTATCCGCCGGCCCGGACTTTTTTTTCGGGGCGGAAGGCGGGGAGAAGTGGTTCGCGGCCCTTGAAAAAAAGGAAAAACGGAGTATCTTATATGTGCTTATCGAAGTTCACATTGCCGCGCGTCGAATGCGGCGGTACCGCTGAAGAAACGGAGGAATGAGCGATGCCTTCCAATGAATGGCTCCTGATAACCGTCGGAGCGATACTGGTCAACAACGTGGTGCTGTCCCGGATTCTGGGGATCTGTCCGTTTCTGGGCGTCTCGAAGAAACTGGAAACGGCCCTGGGGATGTCGGGCGCGGTGACGTTCGTCCTGACCATCTCGTCCTTTGTGACGGCGCTGCTGTACAAGCTGCTTCTCTCCGCCGAGATCACGATCTGCGGGACCACGGTGAATCTCTCGTTCACGAAATTTCTGGTGTTCATCGTGGTCATAGCCTCTCTGGTGCAGATCATCGAGATCCTGCTCCGGAAATTCTCTCCGTCCCTGTACCGGGCGCTGGGCATCTATCTGCCCCTGATCACCACGAACTGCGCGGTGCTGGGTGCGGCGGAGCTCAACGCGGGAGCAAACAACGGACTGGGCCGCGGGATTCTGGAATCGACGGTGTTCGGGTTCGCCACAGGACTCGGTTTCGGCCTGGCGCTTCTGCTTTTTGCCTGTCTCCGGGAGCGGCTGGAACTTTCCATGATACCCCGGCCCTTCCGCGGGACCGCCATTGCGCTGGTGACCGCGGGGATTCTGGCCATGGCGTTCATGGGATTCGGGCTTCTGGTCAAATAAGCCGAAAGGAGAAGAGGGAAGAATGTCAACGACTTTTCTGGCCGCAGTCTGCGTGGTGGGGATCATCGGACTGATCCTCGGCTGCCTGATCGCATTCACGGCGAAAAAATTCGATGTGGAGGCCGACCCCAAGGTGGAAAAAGTCCGGGAACTCCTGCCCGGCGCCAACTGCGGAGGCTGCGGATTCGCCGGCTGTGCGGACTTGGCGGACGCCATCGTGAACCGCGGGATCAGCCCGTCGCGCTGCACGGTCATAAGCGCCGCGGCACTGAAAAATCTTTCCGCGTTTCTGGGTGTGGAGGCGGAAGAAAAAGAAAAAATGACGGCGGTGGTCTTCTGCGGCGGATCCCTTTCCCGGGCCGCTCGGAAGGCTCAGTATAACGGGATCATGGACTGCCGGTCCGCCAATGTGGCCGGAGGCGGCGGGAAGGCCTGCGCCTACGGATGCATCGGCTACGGCTGCTGCGCCCGGGCATGTCCCTTCGGCGCCATCGAAATGCGGGACGGTCTGGCCGTGGTGCATCCGGAAGTCTGCCGCGGCTGCGGGAAATGCGTAACGGTCTGTCCCCGGAATCTGATCCGGCTGGTTCCCGCTTCGGTGAAGATTCATGTATACTGCAGCTCGGCCGACAAACCGGCAGCCCGGCGCAAGGTCTGTTCCGCGGCCTGCATCTCCTGCGGGAAATGCATCCGTGCAGACGGCCAGGGCCGGGTGGAAAAACAGGAAAACGGAACCGTGCGGATTAACTGTGAAAATCCGCCCGATATCTCATTGGCGGAAACGGCAGGATGTCCCACCGGCGCCCTCCAAACGGAGGAAACCCATCGCGCGATCCAGCCCATATCCCCGAAGGAGACGCAAAAATGAGTCTGCCCCCGCATGTCGCCCGCTTCACCGGCGGGATCCATCCCATGGACGGCAAAGGTCTGTCCAACGGAATTACGGCCCGGACCGCTCCGCTTCTGGAAAAATATCTGGTCCCGCTTCATCAGAATATCGGAGCGCCGCCGAAACTGACGGTTACCAAAGGCGAGCTCGTCAAAAAGGGCCAGCGCATTGCGGAGCCCGGCGGTTTCGTCTCCGTTCCGCTTCACGCGCCGACCAGCGGGACAGTAGGAAATCTGACGGAAGTGCCCGGCGTGGCCGGCAATACGCTTCAGGCCGTGGAGATCATCTCCGACGGCAAGGACGAGTGGGGAAGCGGCCTGGATCCCATCGTTCCGTGGCAGGAGGCGGACCGGAAGGTTCTGAAGCAGCGCGTGGCGGACGGAGGAATCATCGGGATGGGCGGCGCCGCGTTCCCGGCCCATGTCAAACTTTCTCCGCCGCCGGAAAAAACCATCGACACGCTGATCGTCAACGGCGCCGAGTGCGAGCCGTATCTCACCGCCGATCACAGACTTATGCTTGAACGGACGGAAGCCGTTCTGGAAGGTGCGGCCATCGCGGCCCGGATCCTGGACGTTGACCGCATTTTCATCGGGATCGAAGAAAACAAGCCGGATGCCATAGCGGCCATGAAAAAAGCGGCGGACGCGTACGGGATCCAGATCGTTCCCCTGCCCGTGCGGTATCCGCAGGGCGCCGAAAAGCAGCTGATCTTCGCCGTTACGGGCCGGGCCGTGGCGACCGGCGGTCTTCCCATGGACGTGGGCTGCGTAGTGCAGAATGCAGGAACCTGCGCGGCGATCCGCGACGCCGTTGTGGAGGGACATCCGCTGATCGAACGCTATACCTCGGTCACGGGGACCCCGGTGGTCCATCCCGGCACCTGGATCTTCCGGATCGGCACGCCGGTGAAAGAGGCGCTGAAACTGGCCGGCGGCGTCCGGGAACAGCCTGCGAAACTGATTCTGGGCGGCCCCATGATGGGCTTTGCCCAATCCTCCATGGATGTGACCGTGACGAAGAACACCTCCGGGATCCTTCTGCTGACCGGCAGGGAAACCGGACGCTATCTTTCCTCGCCCTGCATCCGGTGCGGACGCTGCGTGAGCGTCTGTCCCATGCGGCTGCTGCCGGGTCCGATCAGCGTCATGGTCGAATGCGAAAACTATGCGCTGGCCGAACACAATTTCGTTATGGACTGCATGGAATGCGGGGCCTGTACGTTCGTCTGTCCGGCGAAGCGCCCCCTGGTCCAGCATTTCCGCCGGGCGAAGGCCGAGATCAACGCCATCCGCCGCGCCCGGAAAAAACATTAAGCCACCAGTCCGGAAGGAAATTCAATCATGTCCGAATCACCCATACCTGAAAAAACCCCGCAGCCCGATATCATGCTGCCGGATCCGAAGAAACTTATTCTGAGCGCCTCGCCGCACATCCAGTGCGCCGATACGGTCCCCGGCATCATGCGCACGGTACTGATCTGCCTGATCCCGCCCGCGGCCGCCTCCATTTACTTTTTCGGATTCCACGCGGTCCGGATCCTCCTTCTGACGACGCTGTTCTGCATGGCATTCGAATGGATCTGCTGCAAGCTGGCCGGAAAGACCAGCACGCTGGGAGATTATTCCGCAGCCCTGACCGGTGTTCTGCTGGCCATGAATCTGCCTCCGGGCGTGCCCTGGTGGATCTGCCTGATCGGCGCATTCATCGCCATCGTGGTGGCCAAGGCCATATACGGCGGACTCGGCCAGAATCCGTTCAATCCCGCCGCGGTGGCCCGGGTGGCCCTGCTGGTGGGTTTTGCGGGCCCCATGACCGCCTGGGTCACTCCCTGTCAGGGATTTTTCCCGGACGCAGAGAAGGCGCCGGCGGCGATCCAGGTCCACGAAACCGAGCGGAAGCCCGACTTCACGACGGGCGCCACGCCGTTGAGTCTTGCGAAAATGGCGAAGACCCCGGAAGAGATCCAGGCGCTGCAGACGCCGGATCTTCTGAAGCAATGCTTCTTCGGGCGGACCCAGGGATCGCTGGGCGAAACGTCGGCTCTGGCGGTGCTCATCGGCGGAATCGCACTGATCCTGCTGAAAATCATCTCCTGGCACATTCCGGCGGCCATGCTGGGGACCACGCTGATCTTCACCTGGATCGTCAGCAAGGCCGATCCTTCCCTTACGCCCGGCCCTCTCTTCCATCTGTGCTCCGGCGGCATGATGCTGGCAGCCTTCTTCATGGCCACGGATATGGTGACCAGTCCGACCACCCGGCGCGGAAAGCTGATTTTCGGATCGTCGATCGGCATCATTGCCTGCGTCATCCGGATCTGGGGCGGATATCCGGAAGGCGTCAGCTTCGCCATCCTCATCATGAATGCTCTGGTTCCTCTTATTGACCGGATCTGCTACAAGCGGCCGTTCGGATGGCATCCTTCCAGCGCGGCGGCGTACACCATGCGGCGGGGAGAAGTGAAATGACGGACTTGAGAAAAAAATCCGGGATCCTTTATCTTTCCTTCGCCCTGTTTCTCATCTGTGCGGCGGCGGCCGCGGTCATGGCGTTCACCGCGCTTCTGACCGAGAAGCCCATCCGCCAGCGGCAAAAATCTCTGGTGGAAGAAAATCTGAAACTGGTCCTGCCCGATTTCGACGCCGTCAAGGAACGGAAGATTTCCGGCAGCGACGGAACGGACTCCGTTCTTTTCCTCGCTGAAAAAGACGGCAAACCCGCGGGAAAGGCCGTTCAGACATCCACGATGAACGGATACGGCGGAAAAATCGAGGCTCTGGTGAGTTTCGATCCGGCAAACCGGGTACGGCGGATCGTCGTCATATCCCATAATGAAACGCCCGGGATCGGGACCCGGGTGGTGGAACGGAAAGCGGTCCGTCGTCTGTGGGACGTGCTGAAGGGCCAAAAGACGGAAGAAGGACTTCCCGCCAATGAAGCGCTGGACTCGTACGAAGGCCGGACAGGCGATGAGCTTTCCCCCGGCACCGTCCACTTCGTTTCGGGGGCGACCATAAGCTCCAACGCCATGCTGGATCTGGTCCGGCGTGCGGCGGATATTCTGAAAGAAGAGGAGAGCCACTGACATGACATCCTTTGCCAAAGAATTCACGAAAGGGATCTGGAAGGAAAACCCGGTGCTGGTTCTGGCGCTGGGCATGTGCCCGACTCTGGCGACCAGTTCCAATGCCTCCAATGCACTGGCCATGGGTCTGGCCACCACCTTCGTGCTGGTATGCAGCAATCTGGTCATCTCTCTGATCCGGGGGATCGTTCCCGACAAGATCCGCATTCCCTGCTACATCGTGGTAATCTCCACCTTCGTAACGGTGACGGACCTTTTCATGAAGGCGTATGCGCCCCCGGCAATCTACAAGGCACTGGGAATCTTCCTGCCTCTCATCACGGTCAACTGTATCGTGCTGGGCCGGGCGGAAGCGTTCGCTTCCAAAAACGGACTGTTCCTCTCGCTTCTGGACGGGGCCGGCATGGGATTCGGCTTCACTCTGGCGCTGACGGTCGTCGGCGTGATCCGGGAATTTCTTTCCGCCGGCACGATCTTCAATCTGCATATGCAGTGCTGGGAATCCGGGTTCGCCGTGCTGGGCCAGGCGCCCGGAGGATTCATCGTGCTGGGCTTTGTTCTGGCCGGAATGAATTGCCTGAATATCCGGAAGGCACGGAAAAACGGAGCCCGTTACGAACCGCCGCCGGAATTCGACTGCCATAACTGCGCGCTTTGCGACTTCGGGCGGACGGACGAAAAATAAAAGTTCTTGCCCGGCGCGGATCTCTTACTCTCTGCGGGCCTTGCGTGTCATCAGCTCGGTGATGATCTCGCGGGGAGAACGATCCCGGAACAGCACGTCGTATACGCCGTTGATCAGAGGGGTCTCGACGCCTACGGAATCCGCCAGTGCCTTCGCCGCCTCGCAGGTCCGGACACCCTCGGCTACGACCATATTCATGGACTGTATGATCTCGTCCAGCTTCCGCCCCTTGCCAAGCTCCTCGCCCACATACCGGTTACGGCTGTGACGGCTCATGCAGGTCACGATCAGGTCGCCGATCCCGCTGAGTCCGCCGAACGTGGCACGGCGTCCGCCCAGTTTCACACCGAGACGGGCAAGTTCGGCGATCCCACGGGTCATCAGAGCGGCCTTGGCATTGTCGCCCATGCCGATCCCATCCAGGATCCCGGCTGCCACGGCAAATACGTTTTTCAGCGCCCCGCCCAGCTCCACGCCGATAAGATCCGAGCTCCGGTATACACGGAACCGGGGATTCATGAACACTTTCTGGACCAGTCTGGCCGTCCGGGGATCCCGGGAAGCCACGGTCACAAGGGTGGGGATCCCCCGGGAGACTTCCTCGGCGTGACTGGGCCCGGAAAGGGCCGCGTAATGCTTCACAGGGCCCAGGACCTCTTCGCAGAGCTGACTCATCCGGAGGAGCGTACCGACTTCGATCCCTTTTGCGATGTTCACCAGAACCTGATCCGGCGAAAGCGATTTTTTCAGGAGCTGAAGCGTTCCCCGCAGATACTGGGACGGCGAAGCCAGGATCAGCATATCGCACCCGGATACCGCCTTGCCCATATCCGGAATCAGCTCCAGATCTTCCGGGAGAGGAACGCCGGGCAGAAAACGGCGGTTTTCGCGGTCCCGCCGCATGGCTTCGATATTTTCCGGGAATGCGCCCCAGACAGCGGTACGATGTCCGTTGGAGTGCAGGTTCAGAGCAAGAGCCGTTCCCCAGGCGCCGTCGCCGAGGACTGCAATACGGTATTGTTTTTCCATTATTTTCCGTCTTTCTCAGGGTCTGTTTTCTTCACGAACCGGTTTTCCGTTCCCTGGACCAGGCGCCGGATATTGGACGTATGTTTGACGATCGTCAGCAAGGCAAGCAGCGTGAACAGCGCGATCTCCGGCACCGTCGAACGGGTCAGACCCGCGGCACGGAACAGAATCGCCCAGAGGGGCATGGACGCCGCCGCCAGCAGACTGGCCAGCGAAACATAACGGGAAGCAAAAAACACCACGGCCCAAACTGCGCCAGCCGAAAGCAGAGCCGGCGGATTCAGGGCAAAAACCGCGCCCGCCGCCGTCGACACGCCTTTTCCCCCGCGGAATCCCAGCCAGCAGGGCCAGATATGCCCCGACACGGCGGCGAATGCCGCGACGGAGGGAAAAATGCCCCACGGATCCGGCAGAATGACGGCCCCGGAAAACCAGGAGTCCGGCAGGAATGCCAGAACAGCCCCGGGCGTCAGAATGGAGATGAGGACCACGGGCAGCATGCCTTTGAAGAAGTCCAGGAAGAAACAGAGTTTTCCCCAGCGGCTCCCGATCACGCGGGTCACGTTCGTAGCGCCGATGTTTCCGCTGCCCTGCGTGCGGATGTCGATCCCGTGCATACGTCCGATAAGATAGCCGACGGGAACGGATCCGCACAAATAGGAAACGGCAGCGACCGACAAGACGGCAAGAACGATTCCGCAGGAAGAAAGGCTTTCCATATTACTCTTCTCCGGTTCATCCGGAAAGCCGGGAACGCGTCACCAGGCTTCCGTGGTGTATTGGACAATCAGGCGTGAAAGATCGTATGCCGCCTGACGCATTCCATAGTACTTTCCGACATTGGGATCCGCGTTGTACTGATAATTCACGGCTCTGGAAACCGGCCGCAGCGGGATCAGAGGTTCACTCTTGCCGGGGATCTTCACCATAAATTCCGCATTGATCGTGATCCGGAATTCGGAAGGTCTGTACGTCCGGTCGGCGTCCGTACTGCTTTCGCGGATCGACCGGACATCCACGGAAACGATCCGGCAGTACAGGATGCAGTCCGCCTCATCTTTTTCCTTCAGAGCGAGAGAATTGTCAAACTGGAAGGCGGCGGCCAGCTGATTGCGCATAGTGGCCGTCAGAAGCGGTTCCCGGGTATCGTTCCGGATGTCGCTGATGGCAATGCTCTTGATTTGCGGATGCATCATGGAGCCCATGTGATACCCGCAGCCGGAGAGGACCAGACAGAGCAGCAGAGAAAAAAGAAGGACAGCAGCGGATCGTTCAGAATTCATTCAAGTCAACCTTTCCGGGAGGAACGGCCTCCCTGGAGTCCGTGTGGATATCGGGAGCCAGATCCCGAATGGGCAGCAGCCATTTCCCGTCGCTGTTTTCCGGAACCACCATAATGGGATTGCGCTCCATCGGGATCGTGTGACGTTCGAACTCGTACTCGTAAGGAGCCTCCCGGGGCGCATCTTCCGGAGGCGCGTCATACGTTTTGTCGATCTCCGAAAGAAGCCGCTCGGACGGAACGGACTGCTCGCTGGCGCCGTGCGTGCGGATAACGCGGATCAGATATCTTCTGGCCAGATCATCCCGCCCCATGCGGTGATAGTAGCGCCCGATGGAGTAGATCCGGGCCGCGTCCAGCGCATTGACTTCATCCAGAGCCTTCCGGGCCCAGGGAGCCTCGGGATCCTTGGGATACTTCTCCAGGAAATCCTTGAGCGCAGTCATGGCCATGTGCGTCCATGATCCGTCCCCGTCGCCGCGGCGTGCCAGCGCGATATAGAGATTGGCCAGCTCCAAAGAAGCGTAGCGGGCGGCCTTGGTATCCGGATGAAGGGAAAGGATCTGGCGGTACACGGCCATGGCCTTCTGATATTCGTCCCGGGAAAGGTAGATCTCGCCCAGCCGGAGTCTGGCATCGGGAGAAAGCTCCGTGCAGGAGGCATTCCGCAGAGCAGCCTCATAGATCTCGGCCGTCCGGTCGGCATCCTTGATGAACGGGAGCCACGAATAAACCACATCCCGGTGCCCGTTGTAGAAATCGTTCGCAATTTCATATTCCCGCATGACGGCCCGTTCGAAGTCCACAAAGGGCATATATTTCTTGAGAAGAGTCTCCAGACAGTCGAACTCCTTCCCGTACAGTCCGGCGTTCCGGTAACAGAGGGAGGCGTTCTGGATCGCATTGGCCTGAAGGACCGGGGAATCCGCGAACTTGGCGGCTGCCTGATACTTCTCGGCGGCGGAAGAGAAAGAGCCGTTTTTCTTCAATTCGTCCGCCTCGCGTATATAAGCGTTTGCCTCATCATCCGTACCCCGCAGCGGGAGACAGACAACGACGCCTAAAAGCAGAACAAGCGTCAGAAAACGGTACATGTTCGATTCCTCAAGGATTCCGATTCAAACGGCACAGACAAAAGGCTCGCCGAACTTTTTGTCAGTGTCGTCATTTGTCTTAATTTAGCATATTTTTGCAAACTTGCCACATTTTCCATTTGTTTTTTTCAAAAAAAAGCGCTATGGTATTCCCCATTATGAAAATCCTTCTCGCCATTACGGAACTCGGGGCCGGCGGAGCTGAAAAAATCGTCGCCGTCCTCGCCGGGGAATATATCCGCCTGGGACACTCGGTCACCGTGCTCTGTCTTCAGGGCCCGCCGTCCGAACCCGCGATCCCGGAGATGATCCGGTCGGCCGGCGCGGAGATCCGGTATCTTGGATTGAGGAAGACGCAGCTCGGCATGCTGCGGAAGATCCGGAAGGCGGTGCTGGCGGAAGCGCCCGACGTCGTTCACGCGCATCTGATCCATGCCAATCTGCTTCTGCGTCTTGCGCTGCGGAAAAGCGGCATTCCTCTGGTCAACACCGTCCATATCTCCGAGCGGAGACGGGGAAAAAAGCATTTTTTCCTGCTGGACAGATGGACTTTCTCCATGGCGAATGCCGTTACCGCCGTTTCCGACGCCTCCGCCCGGTTTCACGAACGGGCCTGCGGCCTGCCTGCGGGTTCTATCCGGACCATCCGCAACGGATCCGATCCCGTCATTCCCGCTTCGGAGGAGGAGCTCCGGGCTTTCCGCGCGGAATGGGATCTTGATTCCTGCGATGCGGTGCTGGGATCCATCGGACGCCTGGACTTCCAGAAAGGATACGATCTTCTTCTCGACCGGTGCGGCGCTCTGGCCGGACGCATCCCCGCCGGCCGGAAATGGATCCTGCTGATTCTGGGAGACGGTCCGGAACGGGAAAGACTCCTCGCCCGGGCGAAAAGTCTGCAGTGCCCCGGACTCCGGATCTGTTTCGCCGGATTCCGGAAGAACGCGGCATCCCTGATGACATGTTTTCATGTCTTCCTCATGCCGTCCCGCTATGAAGGATACGGACTGGCTCTGGCGGAAGCCATGAGCCTGGGACTTCCCGTCGTTTGTTCCGATGTGGACTCCCTGCCCGAGCTCTGTGCTCAATACAAGGGGTTTTCAAGAGGGATACGCATGGAATCCGATCCCGACGGAGTCCGTCTGGCGGAAGCCGTTTCGGAGGCACTCCTCGCGCCCCGGGTATCCGGGCAGACGCTGGTGACGAACCGCGAGATGGCACAGAACTATCTGACTCTCTACGGGGAGCTTCTGGAGAAACGCCGTCACTGCCGCGTGGAAGAATAGGTCTGATACGCCGTATCCAGCATCTGATGCTCCGTATCATCTTCCACGAAGGAGAGAAGGGCATTGAATGCGCGCAGGACCTGATCCCGGGGGAATTTTCTCAGAATGAGGGCGCCCGTTTTCCGGACCCGGGACAGATAGGTGTTCTTCACGCCCTTCGTCTGATTGCGGGGACTGAACGAGGGCATGTTTGTCCGGAACATGGCCAGTTCCAGCGCGGTCAGAATCCCGATATCCTTTTCCGGCGCGTTTACGAGAATATCCACATACGGCTGGATCCGTTCCTCGTCCTGCTTGGCCAGACGCTGTTCACGGGAAAATTCCGATTCATTGATATCCGTGAAATTCAAAGTATCCGGCAGCTCGCCCCCGCGCATAAGCAGAAGTTTGATCTGTTCCGCGGCGGACGTATGGGGCGTCTTCTTGTCCGGATTCCGGATCGAGAACAGAGTCCGGACCCCGATGGAATACTCCTCGAAACTGCGCGGCCGGGTGACATAAGCCTGGAGAAGCGGAACGATTTCCTTTTCCAGCCCGACCTTCTGAACGGCCTGGATCCCCAGCATCGGTGCGATCCTGCTGGCGATCATCCGGAAAAACACCTTTTTCTGGGAAGGACGGATCCCCACGAAATCTTCGAAGGCCTGAAAGAGACCGAGCAGCAGCGTTTCGTCCGCGGAATCCGCATAGCGGCTCATCATGCTGTCCGCCTCCGGCGTATTGATCATCTTCATGCAGAGGAACTGAGTGCAGGGGGGAACATCCAGCTCCAGAGAGGACCGGATGGAGTTTTCCAGTTCCGGAAGAGCCGCATTCTTGTACTTTGCCAGCTCGGCGATGGCAAACCGGCTGGTGAATTCTTCCGTATCCTTTACATTCAGGGCATCGCCCAGCAGCTTCAAAGTGGATTCCCCGCCGGACAGCCGGAAGGCCCGGCGGAACCAGAGAAGAACCGAAAGATTGGCCTGCCCGAAATAGTGATTTTCCGCATCCTCTCCCAGATACAAGGTATAAACATGGAAGGGCGTCTTGACGTTTTTCCAAAGGATCCCGTACTTGCGGAATGCGATCTTTGCCTGCTCCGGAGGAACGTTCCGGGAATCTTCCGCGGTAAACCGGAGCGCATTCGCCGCCTGGAACGAAGACTCCTTCGGCACCACGACGAAATCGGCAAATTCCCGGACCTCTTCCGGAGTATAGGTGACTTCGTCCGGCAGTCCGGCCACCTTGTTGGGCGTGCGGATCTCCTTCCGGTAGTTGTGGATCCGAATGAAGATAAGATGACAGACCACCATGGGCTTCTTCGCGATCACGGGATCATCCAGAGTCTCCAGCTGGATATCCATGCTGCGGAACGGGGCAATGCCTTTTTCCAGACGCTCCACCAGACTGCCCGTCCCGGCGGCAGGCGCCGCCTTCCGATCCTCTTCGCCGGATACGGCGCAAATGCCGACGGTCAGCGCGAACAGAAACAGCAGCAGGATTTTCATTCTTCTTCTCATTCGGCTGAACCATCCTTTCTTTTTCCGGACCAGGCATACCGCGGCCGCGGGACCGGGACCTCGGCACTGGGTTTGATATTGTAGCAGCCCGGCCCCAGGATCGATTCCAGGCCTTCGATGAAGGACGGCGTCACATGCACGCAGAACTCGGAAGCCGTATTGATGAAAACGGCCTTGCCGGACTTTGTCATCACGCAAAGGACCAGAGGAACTTTTCCCGGATGCTTCCGGACATAACCCGCCAGACGGGTCAGGGTATCAGCCTTCATCTCCTGCTCGTACACATGCACATGGAACTCTTCACTGTTGTGCTCGGCCGTCGTTTCCAGCGGAATGATCTTGTCCACCATCAGAGCGGGCGGAGACGACTCGTCCGAACGCTTCGTGATCCCGCTGACGAACACCATGGCGCCGTCCTGCAGAAGCTGCGAGCACTCCTTGTAGACTCTGGAGTAGCAGACGCATTCGATGCTGCCGGTCAGATCCTCCATCTGGAACAGGGCAAACGGCTGATTGTCCGCCTTCGTGAACTTTTTGACGACGGAGCCCAGCATGCCGCCCAGCTTCACGCCGACGTCCGCGGGCATATTCATGATATCGGAAACGGTGGCCGTGGAGAAGGTGGAGAGCAGGTTGCGGAACCGGGAGAGCGGGTGGCCCGACACATAGAAGCCGAGAAGCGCTTTCTCGTCGGCCAGCTTCTCCGCATCGTCGAATTCGGGAATATCAGGAACCGGCACATCGGCAAAACCTCCCGAAAACTCCGGAATCAGATCGAACAGACTTCCCTGCCCCCGCTCCTTGTCCTCTTTTCTCCTGTTCCCCGCCTTGATCGAGTCGTCGATGATCGCCATCAGCTGGGACCTCTTCAGGCCCGTGGAATCCAGCGCGCCGCAGCGCACCAGCGCCTCCATGCCCTTCGAATTGATCCCTTCCGTCCGTTCCACCAGATCCGCCATGCTCTTGAACGGTCCGTCCTTCCGCGCCGCAATGATGGAGGCGGACGCCCCCTGGCCGAAACCCTTGATGGCACCGAGTCCGAATCGGATGGCCTCTCCGTCCACCGTAAAGTTCACATCGCTGGAATTCACGTCCGGCGGCAGAATGGGGATCCCCGAGCTCCGGCACTCGTTGATCAGGAACGCCAGCTTCTCCGCATTGGAAAGTTCGCTTGTGAGGACCGCGGCCATGAACTCGGCACGGTAATTCGCTTTCAGCCAGGCGGTACGGTAAGACATAATCGCGTAGGCCGCACTGTGGGATTTATTGAATCCGTACTCGGCGAATTTCTTGATGTTTTCCCAGATCTTTTCCGCCTGTGCCGCGGGGATCCCGTTGGTCTTTTCGCAGCCGGCCACAAACTTGTCGTGCTGCGCCTCCATGTCCTTGATCTTCTTTTTCCCGATGGCGCGCCGGAGAATATCCGCCTGGCCCAGGGAAAAACCGGCCAGCGCCTGGACCACCTGCATGATCTGCTCCTGATAGATCATGATCCCATAGGTTTCCTTCAGGTACTTCTCCATGAGCGGATGATCGTATTCCAGGGGGATCGTCCCCTTCTTGCGGCCCACAAAGAGGTCGATGAACTGCATCGGGCCGGGCCGGTAGATCGCCACCAGGGCGATGATGTGCTTGATATTTTCCACGCCGAACTTCCGGCAGAGATCCTGCATGCCGCCGGATTCCAGCTGGAACACGGCCACCGTGTCGCCGCTGTTCAGCAGAGCGTAGGTCTTCGGATCGTCCAGCGGGATCGCATCCATATCCAGCCGGATCCCGCGGTTGCGGAACACATTGTCGCAGGCGTCCTGGATCACCGTCAGCGTGCGGAGTCCCAGAAAGTCCATTTTCAGGAGGCCGACGCTTTCGCAGAGAGGCGCCACATACTGGGTGATGATCTCCTCGTGGGCGCCGCGTCCCAGCGGGACCAAAGAGGCCAGAGGCTGATTGCAGATAATGACGCCGCAGGCATGGATCCCCATCTGGCGGTTCAGCTGTTCCATGGGCCGGGAAATGTCGAAAATGGGCTTCACCCATTCCTCCGCCTCCAGCAGCTGCCGGAGATCGGGCGACTCCTTCAGGGCCTTGTCGAGCGTCATTTTCGGATCGTTGGGAACCAGTTTCGTGATCCGGTTGCCGTCTTCCGGCTTCCGTCCGAGGGCTCGCGCCACGTCCTTCAGAACGGCTTTCGCCTTCAGCGTTCCGTAGGTGCCGATCTGGGACACGCAGTCCTCTCCGTATTTGCCGATCACGTAATCGATGACCTCCTGCCGTCTCCGTTCGCAGAAGTCCGTATCGAAGTCGGGCGGGGAAATGCGGTCCGGGTTCAGGAACCGCTCGAACAGAAGGTCGTATTTCATCGGGTCGATATTCGTGATGCCCGAAAGATAGGCCACGATGGAACCCGCGCCCGATCCGCGTCCGGGTCCCACGGGAATGCCATGCTCCTTCGCCCAGTTGATGAAGTCCCACACACAGAGAAAGTAGCTGGGATACTTCGTCTTTTCGATCACGGAAAGTTCGAAATCCATGCGTTCCAGGTTCCGGGCCGCATCCTCCTTCTTGTCCGGCGGCGGATCATACGGATCGTATCCGTACTTCACCTTGTAGCCGCAGACGGATTTTTCGCCCGTTCCGTACAGACACACGTTCCGGAGATACGCGGCCGCTTTTTTCATGACCACGCGGGCCTCGATCCGGTGATTTCTCACCTCGTCCGACGGCGCCGGACGGTCCGGATCCTTCTCCCGCTCCTTCGCCAGCTCGGAATCGATCTCCTTGACGGAGGCGGCCCGGATCGCGCCCATATCCAAATGGGAGTCGAACGACTTCGGCGTATGGAATTCCGGATAATGATTCTCGTATCCGATCGTCACATCGCAGCGTTCCGCCACTTCCAGCGTATTGGTCACCGCCTCGGGCATCTCCGTGCCCCAGACGGCCATCATCTCCTCGCCGCTCTTGAAGTAGAATTCCGGACGGTCCATGCTCATCCGCCGGGGATCGTCCATCGTGGTCCTCGTCCCGATGCAGAGCATCACTTCGTGAGGGTAATGGTCTTCCTTCCGCAGATAATGTACATCGTTGGTGGCGACCACGGGGACGTTGCACTCGCGGGAAAGGGCGATCAGCTCCCGGTTCACCTTCTTCTGATCGTCGATGCCGTGATACATCAGCTCCAGGTAGAAGTTTTCCTTCCCGAAAATATCCAGATACTCGCCCAGCACCTTTTTCGCGGCATCGTGTCCCGAATGCAGCGCCGCCACGTCGATCTCGCCCTGCAGGCACGCGCTCAACCCGATCAATCCTTCCGAATGACGGGCCAGAAGTTCCTTGTCGATCCTGGGCTTATAGTAGAAGCCCGAGATATGAGCTTCGGAGATCAGGCTGCAGAGGTTGTGGTAGCCCACGGCGTTTTTTGCCAGAAGGATCAGATGAAAACCGCGGATGTTCGGAACATCCACCGCCTTTTCAAGACGGCTGTGCGGCGCCATGTACGTCTCGCAGCCGATGATGGGCTTCAGCCCCTCCTTCTTCAGCGCATTGTGAAACTCCAGACAGCCGCCCATGACGCCGTGGTCCGTTATGGCCACCGCCTTCATCCCATACTGATGCGCCAGCTTCACGATGTCGAACTTGTTCTCCTGCTCCTCCTTTTTCAGTTTGGACCAGGAAATCGCACACGCTCCGTCCAGCAGACTGTAGTCGGTATGAACGTGGAGATGTACAAAATCAACAGCCATCGTACCCGCCCCCCGTTCAATTTTTTCCCGTCGTCACGGTCCCGGCCGGAGCTGCCGCGCCGGACGCGTCTTCCTCCTGACTTTCCAGCTCCGCTTTCAGGCGGGCCGCAAGGTCGGGGAAATTCTCCATGATGTTCAGTGTGATGCTTCTCTTCATTTCAGAGAAGGACGGCAGCTTCAGCCGGTCCTCCGTGAAATTCGCGCAGTAGTTGTCATAGGCCCGTTTGGCCAGCGCCAGATGGGCGGCGGATGCTTCACGGTCGCCGTAGGCCAGAAGTTCGCAGGCCCGTGTGATCAGAGCCGTGATCTGCTGATTTCCCTGCTTGTAGCCGCCGTCCCGAAGGTCCTCTTCCCATTCGGCCAGAACGAACGGAAGAAACTCCGCTTCCGTGGGTTTCTTCTTGCTGTACTCCTTGCAGTATTCCTCGTAGTACTCGTAGGCTTCCTTCTGACGCCCGTAACTGAACAGGATCACGATGGCGTCCTTCAGGAAGTTGCCGTATCCGTCGCGGAAGGACTTCGTATTGTAGCTGCTCTTGAAGACCGACTGGATCTTCTTTTTCAGGCTGGGAGCCACGGCCGGGTTCGGAACCAGAATGAAATTCATACTCGCCTGATTGTTGGGCAGAAGGATCCGCCCGTTGGTGAAGGAAACCGTCAGAGACTGGACGATCATGCGGTCGCAATCCACGTTTTCCTCCTTCGGGCTGTGCTTGATTCCCAGATATGCCCAGTACAGAGCCATGGTCTCCGGAATCAACCAGTCCAGATCGCCGAACTCCTTGTTGATCTCCACGATCTCCTTCGGATCCAGGATATACCGTTCACGCATCCATTTCGCCCGGAGGAAGGCGTCCAGCGCGGCCGCATCCTTTTCGGGAAGGTCCTTGCGGAGATTTTCGGGAAGCTGTCCCTTCAAACGGAATGTCTGGGAGATCGAAAGCAGATCTTCATAGCCGGCCTTCCGGAGCGTTTCCCAGAACTTGCTTTCGGGCGTCGCAGGATACATTTCCAGAAAACCCGCCTCCGTCACGGGCGCATCGGCCAGCGTCTGCCAGTCCGGATACCTCGTCCCGTACAGGAAAAGCAAATCGCGGGCCATTTCGTACTTGTAGTACCGCTGGGCGTCGTCCATGACGTTGCCCATTTTGTGCTGATAGATCCAGCCCAGTTCCTTGTAAAGCTCCGGGTCGTTGGGACTCATGGCGATGGCGGATCTCAAGGTCTCGATCCCTCTGTGGATCCACCGCCAACGGTCCTCCGGACGCTTGCACGTCACGGAAATGTTGTATGCCATATTCCAGCCCAGGTAGGCCGAAACGCCGGCGAACTTGGGCTGCAGTTTCTGCACCCAGTCGGCCAGCTGGACCATCTCGAAGTACTTCCCTTCGTCCTGCAGCGCGATCAGACGGAGCCAGAGAATGTCCGCGATCAGTCCGCGGAATCCGCCCAGCGCCACCGTCGTAAACGAGACCAGCGGAGGCGTGCCGCCCTTGTCGAGGAATTCGGCATCCACCAGCTTGTCTTCCTTGATGATGGTGTTCATGCGTTCGCGGACGAACCAGTTTGCAAACAGGAGGAGGACCGTCACTGTCAGCGCCAGGAAAAACAGATTGATGCGTTTCATCTCGTTCCGGCTCCTTCCTCAGCGTTTCACGGCCAGCGCCAGTTCGCGGCGGCTGTACAGCAGCATGCCCGCCAGGAACAGGGGCAGACCGCGCAGCACAAGATTGTAGAATATCAAGTGTCCGATCCGGGCAAAATCGATCAGCTGACCGGTGGCCAGTTCCGTAGTCAGGAAGAAGTCCCGCACCGGGATCAGCAGGAAGAACACGCCCTCGCTGAGAGCCCGAGCCACCCGGTCGCCCATGGAAAGATCATCGCCCATATCAGCCATGGACCCCAGAAGGTACACGGCGAAAACACAGAGCAGTCCGTACGACGCCGCCAGGAAGACCGAGGTCGGCAGCGTGAAATAGGCCGCGAGGGCGGAGGATACCAGCGCCACCGCCGCGATGCCCAGGAAAAGGACGAACACGGCCCGGAGATAGTTGTTGAGGAAACTGGTCTCGCGCACCATGAGGAACGGTCCGTCCGCTTCCTGAAGAATGATCTTCTTGCCTTCCCGGTCGTAGTTCTGGAACCCGATCACGAAGGTGCCTTCCCGGATCAGCTGACCCGTCAGATTCTTCATCAGTTCCGGCGGAATGTTCCGCCGAAGTTCGTCGGGCGCTCCGCCCACCCGCAGGATCGTATCCTGGATCCCGAACTCATCGCGGGTCCGGGTCATGATCTCTTCCGGAGGCAGAGAAACGATATTGTCCGTGTATTCGGGCTCCGCGCCCTCTTCGCCGCGGTCCGTGCGGGACACGAAGCGGAGAAGCCACGCGCCGTAGGTGGTCTCCTGGTTCTTGGACGTATCGGTGCCGGCGTACAGTTTATACCGGAGAAACAGGGGATCCGGATTCTCTTCCGAGATGCCCGAGTATTTCCAGAAAAGCACGCCGCCCGGCTCCACTTCCCCGTTCCGGCGCCGGAGTTCCCGTTCGATCCCGGCCAGAACGGTCCGCTTCTGGTCGCCGGCCAGTTTCTGCTCGATCGCCTGACGTTCATCGAGCCGGGCCGTTTCCAGACGGTGTTTCAGCTCTTCTTCCGCCATTTTGGCGAAATCGGGCTTGTCGGGCGCAATCAGTCTCCGGCCCGTCAGCACTTCGCTTTCCACGCGCTGCCGTTCCTCCGTCGGGAAGTCCTGCCTCATGAACTGATATATGACGAATCCATAGACGGCGGCGGACGCAATGAGAAGAAGCACGGCATGGATCACCAGGACTCCGGTGAACTTGCCGAGCAGGACAACGGCTCTGGGCACGGGTTTGACCACGATCATGTGGATCTGACCGCTCTCCACGTCCGAAGCGATCTCGGAACAGCATACCCAGGCCACGGAGATGGCCAGGATCGCACCCGAGAAACCGAGACTGTACTCCAGAATCAGCTGGATGAACCCCGTCGCCGTCCCGTCGCCTTTGATCGTATTCGGGATCAGGATCACGCTGAGCGCCAGCAGAAACAGGAGAGTCCGGAATACGTTGGACCGTATTGCCGAACGGCAGGTAAGTCGAACGATGGCAAAAAAGGGCAACATGGCGATTTACTCCCCGTCTTTTTTCCCGCGGGAGCCAAGCAGATCTTTCAGTTTGTCGTTGGCATCCGAAAGTTTCGCACGGGCCGCCTGCAGTTCCTCCAGCGCCTTCCGGGCAGACTCCTCCGCTTCCCGGTCCTTGCTCAAAGACTGAAGGATCTTTTTCTCCTCGGCCTTTTCCTTCTCCTTCGCCGCATCGACCTTTTCGGGCTCGGGGGCGGCCGGTTCCGGCACGCGGCCTGCCAGCCGGTCCAGCAGAGCGCCGTCGGCGTTCTTTTCTTCGCTGCCGGCGGAAAGATACTCGGCGATATGGCCCGAACTGCGGGCACCGAAGGTCTCCACGTGCTCCACGCGGGCCTTGTTGACCACGTCCAGGAAGAATTCTTCCAGAGACATGCGGGGATGATCGACCCGGAACTCATCGTCCTTCAGATTTTCGCGAAGGACGGCCAGGACCTTCTTCATGACGTCCGGCGGAAGCGCCGGCGTGGTGATCCGTTCCTTCTTTTCGATGCTGAGCAGATCGTTCAGGGCGCCCTGGGCGCGGATCTTTCCGCCGTACAGAATGATCACCCGGTCACAGACGTCTTCCACATCACTGAGAAGATGGCTGGTCACGATCACCGTTTTTCCGCGCTTTTTCAGCATCTGAATCAGGTCTTTCACCTCGCGGCAGCCGAGCGGATCCAGTCCGGACGTCGGCTCGTCCAGGATCAGGAGAGCCGGGTCGTTGATCATTGCCTGAGCCAGACCGATCCGGCGGGCCATGCCCTTGGAAAATTCGCCTACGGGACGATTCCGGGCGTGGGCCAGGCCCACCATATCCAGAAGCTGTTCGCAGCGTTTGGTGCGGTCCGCCTTGGACAGATTGAAAAGCGAGGCGAAGAAATCCAGCGTCTCGAAAGCCGTGAGGTACTTGTAGAGGTACGTCTCCTCGGGAAGATAGCCGATGCGTTTCTTGATCGAAACATCCCGGGGCGACTTGCCGAACACCGTAAGGCGTCCGCCTGTGGGATACAGAAGCCCCAGCAGCATTTTCACCGTGGTGGATTTGCCGGACCCGTTGGGTCCAAGCAGTCCCAGCACTTCCCCTTCGCGGACCTCGAAATCGATGTCGTTGACCGCTTTCGCTTTCGGCCGGTTCCAGAAATCACGGAAGATTTTCAGCAGACCGACCGCACTGACGACCGGCGGACGGACATCGTCTGCCACAGCTTTCGTCGTTGTCTCCATCAGGAATCACTCCTCCCTTCCAGAACGGGGACGCCGTCGGTTCCGGTGTATTCCTCCCCGGTGCGCACCAGACGCGCGCTGTTGAAGATGACGATGAGGGTGCTGACCGTGTGAAGCACGGCCGCGAGAACGGGATCCATCCTTCCGAAGACGGAAAGGACGATACCGCAGATGACGAAAAGCAGACCGAAAGCCAGATTCTGGTTCATGATCGAACCGGTCTTCCGGGAAAGGGTGACCAGCAGCGGGATCCGCCGCAGATCGTTGGTCATCAGCGCAATACTGGCACTGCTGATGGCGATGTCGCTGCCGATGGCGCCCATGGCGATACCCAGGTCTCCGGCGGCCAGGGCGGGAGCATCGTTCACGCCGTCGCCCACCACCGCCACCACGCTGGTCTTCTTCACTTCTTCCACGTATTCCACCTTGCCCTGAGGCAGGCAGTCGCTCTTCACGTCGTCGATGTTCAGCTGGGCTGCGATCGCCGTCGCCACGCTGGCGCGGTCGCCCGTCACCATGGCACAGCGCACGATGCCAAGATCCTTCAGATTGCGGATGGCCGAAACGGCTTCCGGCCGGATGCTGTCCTTGAACCCGATCCAGCCGATCACCCGGCCGCCGGCCGCCACAAAGACCACGCTCATGCCTTCGCTTTCCGACGTGTTATAGCCTTCCAGACGGATGCCTGCGGACTCGATCCAGGCGGGACGGCCCACCAGAATATCGCGTCCGGCAATGCGGGCCGCAACACCTTTTCCGGCGGTTTCCTTGAAGTTTTCCATGGGCAGAGCGGAGATCCCCACTTCTCCTGCCAGACGCTGGATCGCCATGGCCGTGGGATGGTTGCTGTTCCGTTCCAGCGTGAACGCGGTCTGCAGAAGCTCTGCGGGCTCCACGCCTTCGGCGGGACTCAGACGGGCCACGGAAAGCTGTCCTTCCGTCAGGGTCCCCGTCTTGTCGAACACCACGGTACGGATCTTCGACGCCAGTTCCAGGTGGCTCACGTTCTTGATGAGGATACCCAGACGGGCCGCCGCCGCCACCGCCGCCACGATGGTCGTGGGCGTGGCCAGAACGACCGCGCAGGGACAGGCGATGACCAGCAGGGCGATGACCCGGTTCATATTTCCGTCCGTCAGCCACCAGGTGATGGTGGCGAGCATAAGGATCGTCGGGGTATAGTATCCGGCGTAGCGGTCGATGATCCGGACCACGGGGGTCTTGTTCCGTTCGGCGGAAAGGATCATCTCCTTCACCTTGCCCAGCGTCGTATCGCCGCCCAGACGGGTGACCTTCACATCGATGCTTCCGGAAAGGTTCATCGTGCCGGCATACACATCATCGTCCACATCCTTGTCCACAGGCATGGATTCGCCCGTGATGGACGCCTGATTCACCGCGCTTTCGCCGCGGACGATTACGCCGTCCACCGGGAAGTTTTCGCCGGGCCGGACGTTGATCAGATCCCCGAGTTTCAGCTCGGAAACATCGGCTTCCGCGTACGTGCCGTCCGGCAGGATCCGGTGCGCCGTATGAGGCGTCAGGCGGATCAGCTCCTCGATGGAACGCTGCGCGCCGCTGGCCGTATGGGTCTCGATGATGATGGTGATCAGCAGGAAGAATGCAATGATCCCCGCCGTCTGGAAATTGCCGCTGGTGAAGGCAGCCAGGATCGCCAGCGCCACCAGCTCGTTCATGTAGACCCGGCCTTCCACCAGGTCTTTAATGGCCGTCAGCACAATGGGGAATGCCAGACAGACGGCGCCGAGCGCGGCGCTGAGGCTGGCTGCGAAATGGAAATCCGGGAAGATCCACTCCAGCAGGAACGAATTCACGATAAGGAATCCGCCCACGAACGCAAAGGAGGCCCGTCCCATGGCCCGGGAATGGCCGGCGCCTTCGCCCAGGGGCGCGCCGCACGAGATGCACCGGGTGGGTTCGTCCCCGTCGTGGTCGTGATGATGGTGCTCGTGATCGTGACCGCAGCAGCCGTCATGGTGTTCGTGATCGTGACCGCAGCAGCAGCCGTTATCCGGATGAACGTGTTTCTCTTCGATCTGGCTCATTATTCTTCTCCCGCCGGGTTGTTTTCATCTTTTTTCGGCGGCCGTTTCACATCCGATTCCGGATTCAGCTTCAGCCACAGGGTCTGATTCTGGAATCCGGCAGGTGCGCCGATAACGAATTTATCCTTGACGGAAATCATGGAATTGGCCAGAATACCGTAATAGAGGGAAACGAATGCGGCATCCGGATTCTGCCGGAACTGCTTGCGGATCTCTTCGAAATACTCCACATCGGCACGAACCGCGGAGACCACGCGTTTCTTGTACGCTTCGGCATCCGACTGGATCTTGGACCGGTCGGCCAGCGCCTGATTCTGCTGTTCCACGGCGAATTTGCGGGCCTGTTCGAGAACCGCTTCGCGCTCGGCGCTGGAGAGGACCAGCATCTGGAACGCATCGAAGGACTTGATCGGAGGTGCAACCAGAAGCATGTTCAGGCTTTCCAGCGTAACGCCCAGATTCGCCTTCTCGATGTTCTTTTCCAGCTGCCGGCGAACCAGTGACTCGTAACTGGCCTTGTCGAAATACGTCTTCTGCACATCCAGGCCGGCGCTGACCGTAATGACCGCATCGTCCAGAAGATTCTTCAGCATGATGGAAGAGGTCTTCAGATTCACGGTTTCGGAGTCCGGTCCGTCGGTGCCGCCCACCGCGGTCTCACGGCTCATGCAGTTCAGAAAATACTGGCGGCTGTCCGTAACGCGATAGGTCATCTTCCAGTCGCTGTGCATGATACTGTTGTCGCCCAGCAGGGTGTACCCGTCCTTCCCGGGCGTCAGGGAATCGCCGGCGACCATATCCTGGCTGGCGTCGTTGGGATTGTACAGCTTGTTCACATTGGAAGCCATGAAGCTGCGGCTGACGACTTCCTGCTTGATGATCGGGATGCGGACGACCTTGTTGACGGGATACGGCAGGAACCAGTGCCATCCGCTCTTGTAGACGCTGCCTTCGATGAACTTGCCGAAGCGCAGGACAATGACTTCTTCCTTGGTGGAATCCACGATGAAGGATCCGCCGCAGGTCAGGAACCAGAGAAGGATCAGGATGATGACCGCGGCCAGGATCACGAAGATCGTCTTCAGCGCCCGGGAGAGCAGTTCGACGCCGGGCGCGAACTGTCCGTCCTGAGTCGCGGAGATGCTCCGGTCCTCCGTATGGGAATGTTCGTGTTCGCTCATGTGGGGCCCCTCTTACTTTCTCTTGTCGTTCTTATCGGTTTTTCCGGCAGATGCGGGAGCGGGAGAAGCGGAAGCCTCCGCCTTGAGCGCCTGAAAATCGGTATTGAAGATATTGAAGGGATCGGTGTCCGTACCCAGGATCAACGTCGTCTTGGACGCCATGATCTTCTTCATGGAATCAAGCTTGCGGAGGAAGGCGGCCAGCTGAGGCGCATCCTTGAAGCGGTCGTAGTAGGCGGCGGCTTCCGCATCGCCCTCGGCCATCAGAGCCTTGGCTTTGCTTTCCGCATCCGTGATCATGTTCTGTTTTTCCAGCAGCGCCTCGTTGCGGATCCGGGCGGCCTTGGCGTTTCCGGCCTCACGGATCTCGGATGCCGCGGTCAGACGTTCCTCTTTCATACGCTCGGCGATTTTGACCGCCGTCTTGTCCGGCACGCCGATGGAGATGAAGTTCACGGCCGTGACTTCCAGACCGTACCGGGCCATGACGTCGGGCGCGATGGCGTCCAGCATTTTGGCGCGCATCTCTTCCAGCTTCATCTTGGAAGGATCGGTATTGATGAGCTGATCATAATTATACTGACCGAGAACGGCGGCCTTCACGGACCGCATCTTGCTGCCCAGATAGTCCTCCGCCGCCTCCAGACTGGCCGCCGTCTTGAACTGACGGAGATCCTTGATCCGGTAGAAGACGTTGATCCCGATCACGACCTGACGCTGATCTCTCGTGGTGGATTCCTCGAATTTGCCGATCTTGCCGTCGAACGTCCGGAGCCGGACATCGTACTTGATCACATCCTGGAACGGAAGCGGCCAGCGGAAATGAAGTCCGGGCTCGACGCCTTCCGACGGAGAGGTGATGCGTCCCATGGTAAGGACGAGCGCCCGTTCGGTGGCGGGCACCTGATAGGTGAAGATGGCGAGCAGGAAGATCAGCGCCACGATCAAACCGAGTAAAATGGTGGGGAGATAAACGGCCTTCTGTTTGGTTTTGTCGCTCATTTTGTGTTTGACTCCGTGATTTATGTTATTCTTCTAATAATTGTCCGTCCGTTTTTTATTTGCCGAGCGAGGAAAGATCCGTGTCCAGAAGATCCAGCGACGGCTTGCTTTCCAGATTCAGCACGTAGTTCCGCATGGGAATTTTCGAGGAAATGACATATTTCCGGATCCCCGCACAGTCGTTCTCCAGAAAATCCAGATACGAGCGGAGCTGGAACAAAGTAGGCTGTTTCCGGTACGACTCCATCTGACTGATGAACCGCTCCGCATCCGTTTTCGCCACTTCCGTGACATTGAACTTGTATCCGCTGGCATCCAGCACAATCTTCGACGCTTCCACGCCGGCCTGATTCACGGTTTTCTCCGCCACGGCCTGCGCCTTGAACACGGCGGACGCCGCTTCTTCGCGGGCACAGACCACATCCTGGAACGATTCCGCCACATTGGGCATGCCGTTCCCTTCCGGACCCTGCTCCTCCTCGCCTCCGGATCCTACCGGCGGGTGCGCATCGTGCATCTCGATGGAAAGCACGTCCACACCCATCTTCAGCGCATCGCACCGGGCCTGGATCCGATCGCGGAGATGTTCGGAAACACTGACTCTTCCGTAGGAGAGATCCATCAGGAAGTCCGTGCTGGCGAAATAACTTGTGGCTTCGGCGCGGCCGATGGCCAGAACCGCGTCGGAAACATTCGAGAACTGAAACGCATAATTGTACGGCTCATCCGCTTTCGCCTTGAAGAACAGAGGAAGCGATACTTCCAGCAGAGATGCCGGAAGAAGCGAGGAGGACGCCGCACCGCGGCCGCCCCGCGCGGATATCGCCTGCGCCTCGGAAGCGGATTCCTTGTCGGAGGACGCCGTCTTCGTGGCAACCAGGAACATATCCTCCTTCAGATAGTGCTTCCCGGTCCAGAGGATCACCTTGCCGGACTCGGCTGCCTTTTCCCGGTCGATCTGCGCCCCGATCGTCACCATCTGGACCAGATCCACGGGAACGCGGACGATCCGTTCACAGGGCCAGGGCAGCTTCAGATGGACGCCCGGCTGAAGGACCTCGTTGCCGCTGCCGGGGAAGGCGCCGAACCGTTCCCGGATCCCGACCTCGCCGGGAGCGACCTCGGCGATTCCGGTGAAGAGCCAGAAGATGAGGCCCCACACGATCACGGCAGGAATCAGACTCTTCTGGAAAAACCCGTAGATCCTGGTCTTGGACACCTGAAATCCGAACTGATAATCCAGGGAGCTGGCGATATTCCGCATGACGCCGCCGGGCTCCGTGAAGACGCCCAGGACCCGGCTTTCATAGACGGGAAGCTGTTCCTCGCCGGTGCGGGGACGGTAAAACTCCTTGACGAAGTTCAGCAGAAATTCAATGGTGAGAATGGCGTAAACGACGACGACGACCCGGGAGACGGCTCCATCGTATCCGGCGCCACCCGCATTCAGAAGAAGCGCGCAGATGGCCGAAAGCAGCATCACCGCCGCGCCCAGAATCATCATGCTGCCCGCAGGCCGCAGGAATCGGAATTCGCGAACATGCGCCTGACCGATGAAAAACACGCCGCAGATGAAGCTGAAAACGGCAGCCATGGCCCCCACAAAAGCCAGATTGATGGGATTCTTCGGCGCCGTTGCCCCGAGAAATGCAGTCTCGCCGGACCCCAGAAGCCCCTGGGACCACAGTGCGGCAAAGGCGGCGGTACTCAAAACAAAGCAGAGACACGCCACCGCGGAAGGAATGTATTTAAGGAAGGTATCGTAGGTATGACGGGCTGTGAAACGCACGTCCTCCGAGATATCCAGCAGAGAAGTGACGGAGGATTTCCGTTTTTCCAGAAGGAGTTTCTCCTCTTCCTCTTCCATGGTCCGGACAAAAAGCACGGACTGCACCAGCGCCACGATACAGAATACCAGCGCCAGCGTAAAGGGGAAGAGTCCCAGTGAAAACAGCGCTATACCGCTCCATACGTAAACGGGTCCCGCCAGTAATACCGTCAGCGCAAGGCCGGCGGACAGGATCAGGCCGACGATGGCGAGCCGTTTTGCCATCCGGCCTCTTTCGGAAACGACGGATAATTTGTTTTGTTCCCCTGACATTTTCGATTCTTTCTGTTGTTTTTATTGCATCATTCAAAAACTTACGGATCCGGGTACGCGGAAAGCCCACGGCCGAGCCGTGAAAAGTCCGCAGAAACGTATATTAACGCGATTTTCCGAAAACTCAAGTCCCGATTCTTAAATTTTTCGGATTTTCGTCTTTTTTCCGCCCTTTTCCTTGCCAGCGGCTGTTTCGGAGAGTATAGTACATGGACTCCGCACCGGAAACGAACAACCCTACAGCGATACGACTGAAACAGGTGACGCCATGCAGAACAACGGCTCCGTTATGAACGGACTTCACAAGATAAGCGGAAAAATCGCCGAGGCTGCCCGACCCCAGGTACGCCCCGTCGGTGCCGCACGAACGGATTCCCCCTCCGTGCCGCCTGCCGTCACGTTTCGGCCGCCCCTGCCCGAAAATCCGAAACCGCAGGGGAAGTCCGGTTCCATTCTGGGAGATGCCCTGCTGCGGCGGTATGAGGATTTTCTGAAGACCCGGCGGGATCTGGCCGCCCGGATCGCCCGGGAGACGGAAGCGCTTCGCAACCGTCAGGAGGAGAACCAGCGGGAATCGGAGAAAATCCGGAGGTATCTTGCGAATCTTGAAGATTTTGCGAAAGCGGTGGAAAGCTCGGATGAATCCGTGGATCCGGGCGATCAGGCGGTCTTCGCCGCCGAATGCCGGAAAATCGAACACCTCCGGCTGGAGCTCTTCCGGATCTCCGAACAGACGGAGATCCTTGCCGGCAAAAAGATATCCGGGGAGAAAAGTACGGATGCGTCTTCCATCCTCCCCGTCCTCGATTCCCTCTCCTTCGGACAGCTGGCAAGGGCCGGTTTCGCCTTCTTCTTCCCCGTCCTGGCTGTTCTGATCTTTTCCGCCCTCCTGCTGGCCGCCGCCATCATTCTCTCCTTCAACGGGATGTTCGTATGGTGACCCGACGGCGGGGACGCCCCGACAGCCGCATGTTCCGGTATCCGGATCCGCAGCTTCATTCCCTGCGTCTGGAGCAGATCCGGCGGACGCGGACGGGCGGTCTGCTGCCGACGCCGTCGGCGATCGGGAAACGCCGGCTTGCACTGAGTCTGGCGGCCTGGCTTCTTTTCCTGACGGGCCTTTTCTTTGTTTTTTTCTGACGAACTTTTCCCCTTTTTCAGCTTGCATTTCCCGCGGATCGTGCTAAACTAATGGGGTCAGACCAACATGCAATGCGAAGGAGGATTATCCATGTCCAAGGTCCTGGTGATCGGAGCGGGCGGCGTCGGCGCCGTGGCCGCATGGAAGTGCGCGCAGGCAAAAGATGCGTTCAGCGAGGTCATGCTCGCCAGCCGCAATGAAGAAAAATGCAAAAAAATCGCGGCCAAGACGCCCCGGCCCATCCGCACGGCGCAGGTGGACGCCGACAACGTTCCCCAGCTGGTGGAACTGATCCGCAGTTTCGGACCGGACGTGGTCCTGAATCTCGCGCTGCCCTATCAGGATCTCCACGTCATGGACGCCTGTCTGGAAACGGGCGTCCACTACATTGACGCGGCCAACTACGAGCCGCCGGATGTGGCCCATTTCGAATACAGCTGGCAGTGGGCGTATCAGGACCGCTTCCGCGAAAAAGGCATCATGGCCCTGCTGGGATGCGGATTCGATCCCGGCGTCACCAACGTCTATACCGCCTGGGCCATGAAGAAACATTTCGACACCATCGAAACACTGGACATCATCGACGCCAACGCGGCGGAAAACGGACAGGCGTTCGCCACGAACTTCAATCCGGAAATCAACATCCGGGAAGTTACCGCCAAAGGAAAATACTACAAGGACGGCGAATTCATCGAGACCGAGCCCATGGAATTCAGCAAGACCTTCGATTTTCCCGACGGGATCGGTCCCAAAAAGATGTACCTCCTCTGGCATGAAGAACTGGAATCCCTGGCGAAGTTCCTTCAGCCGAAAGGCCTGAAGGAGGCCCGCTTCTGGATGACCTTCTCCGACAACTACCTCAAGCACCTGGAAGTCCTTCAGAACGTCGGCATGACACGGATCGACCCCGTCCTCTACAACGGCACGGAAATCATTCCCCTCCAGTTCCTCAAGGCCCTCCTGCCCGATCCCGCCTCCCTCGGGCCCCTGACGAAAGGCAAGACCTGCATCGGCTGCCTCATCAAGGGCAAGAAGGACGGCAAAGACCGCCGGTACTACATCTACAACATATGCCGGCACGAAGACTGCTACCGGGAGCTCGGCTCTCAGGCCGTCTCCTACACCACGGGCGTGCCCGCCATGATCGGCGCCATGCTGGTGGGCAACGGCACCTGGAGCGGAAAAGGCGTATTCAACATGGAACAGTTCGATCCCGAGCCGTTCATGAAGCTCCTGCCCGAATACGGACTCCCCTGGACCGAAGAATTCCTCGACTGATCCCCTCATGCGGAACCTGGACCTGAATCGCGTTCCCGCCCCCTGCTTCGTCGTCGATCTGGAGGCCATTCGGAATAATCTGGCCGTCCTGGACTCCGTCCGGAAAAGGACCGGTGCAAAGATCCTTCTGGCGCAGAAGGCCTTCTCCATGTACAGCGTCTATCCGCTCCTCCGGACGGCGCTGGACGGATGCTGTGCCAGTTCGCCCAACGAAGCCCGGCTGGCCCGGGAAGAGTTCGGCGGGGAGGTCCACTCCTTCGCCGCCGCGTTTTCCGATCCCGATTTCCAACAGATCGCCGAATTTTCCGATCATATCGTTTTCAACTCCCTTTCCCAGATGGAGCATTTCCGCCCGGAAATGCGGCGCCTGGCCGGAAAAATCTCCTTCGGACTCCGCTGCAATCCGGAACACTCCGAGGCGGCTGCGGAGATCTATTCCCCGTGCGCGCCCGGCTCACGCCTGGGGATCCGCGCCGAAACCATGAAGGATGCGGTTCTGGATCAGATCGAAGGCCTTCACTTCCATGCTCTGTGTCAGCAGAATGCCGATGCGCTGGAACGGACCCTCGCGTGTTTCGAACAGCGTTTCGCCCCCTGGATCCCCGGAATGAAGTGGATCAATTTCGGGGGAGGCCACCATATCACGAGAAACGATTACGATCTGGATCTCCTCTGCCGGATCATCGACCGTTTCCGCGCAAAGTATCATACCGAAGTCTACCTGGAACCGGGCGAGGCCGTGGCTCTCAATGCCGGCTCCCTGATCGGCGAAGTCCTGGACGTCACCTTCAACGAACGTCCCATCGCCATTCTCAACGTCTCCGCCGAATGCCACATGCCCGATGTCCTGGAAATGCCATACCGCCCGGAGATCGCCGGCGCCGGCAAGCCCGGAGAGTTCCCCTGCCTCTACCGTCTGGCGGGACACTCCTGTCTGGCGGGCGACGTCATCGGGGACTATTCGTTTCCCCGTCCGCTGAAGCCGGGCGACCGGATCGAGCTGCTGGACATGGCCATCTATTCCATGGTGAAGACCAATACCTTCAACGGCCTTGCGCTGCCCTCGCTGGCCACGTTCGATCCGGAAGATTCCAGTTTCCGGATCGTTCGCACCTTCTCCTACGACGACTTCAAATCACGCCTCTGATTTCCGGGGAGACGCGGCGGGATCCGGTTTTAATCGAATCGGCCGCCCTGCGTCTTCGGCGGTCTCAGATCCGAACACGTTTCGAAGAGTGTGTGGATAAAGGAAACGCAGAAGTACAGAGGTTCTTCCGTTTTGTTGGCGACTCCGTTCCTGTCGTAATAAACCCCGCCGTAGTCATCGTAGAAACTGATCTTGCGGATCTGATTTTTCCCAGGCAGACAGTACACGCCGAAGGGATCGTTTTTGTACGCGATCTTCACATGTTCGACCAGCAGACCGTTCCTTCTCTGCTTCAGGAATAACTGCCGGATCTCATCCCATGTCAAGGTCTTCCGAATCACATTGAAATAAAACGGCACATCCTCGCCGAAATCCCGGACGAGATCCTGAAACACGGTTTCGATGAAAGATCTGTCCCGTACGGGATAAAACAAGTCGACGCGCATCAGGATCCCGCCCATGAACCAGAGTCTTGTTTCCGCGGCGTCCTTATCCTTGTGATTGCCCCTGTAACTGTACACGGTAAATATCCCGGTCCTGGAAATTTTCCGCTTCCTTTTACTGTAGAAGCTGTTAAAAACGGTCTCCAGATCCGGCACGCCCCCGCCGATGCCGAATCCCATGACTTTCTTCGGCATCGGTCTGATTTTTTCGGCCATTTTATCGAAAAACGGAGGAGGAGCAACAAAGTATTCATCATCCCCGCAAAAGGTAAACGACTGTTTTCCCCGGCACACATCGCATACGACCATCTTGTAGGTCGGACGCATTTTCTTCGCGTTCATCCGTATTTCCTGCTCAGAAAGTTTTTCCTTGACCTTCCCGGCGCCGTCGCACGCGGGACATTTCATCGTGACCGGCTTCTTTTTCTTCACGGTGATGGATGAGCTGTACTCCCGCCAGATATGCCGGATGTCCTCCTTCTCGGATACGGATTCGACATTCTGCGGCGAAAACGAAGCGTCGGACCGGAGGAAATCGAGGATGTTTTTGATGAATGTCCATTTTTCCATCGCATCCTTTTTCAGGTAGGTGGTATGCCATTTCCCGCCCGTTTCGAACTGCGAATGCGTTTTGAAATACTCTATGATCCTTTCCCGGGCCGTAAAAATATTCGGCCCGCGAAGACTCTCCATGATGAAATCATACGCCCGGGCGAACGGTCTGTATTTCTCCTGATCTTCCTTCACTTGTTCTTTCGTGACAAGTTCAAAATCGTCCGGCGTCACGTTGTCGATCCGGGTGGCGAACCGTCGGACCGCCGGCTTGTAGGATGACTTCGAAGCAAACCGCGAACCGGTCAATATCTCACTGTTTCCCCGGATGATCCGGCAGTACGTGGCAACACCGATCACCGTTCGGGATTCTTTCTCCAACACCGGACCGCCGCTGTTTCCCGGGACAAATGGCGAACTTACCTCGATGGTCTGCGGGCCGATCCCCTGGAAGGAGCCCTTGACTTCGACGATGACGCCGTCTCCCAGGCTGTCACCGTACGCGGAGACGTTCGCGCCGGGATGCAGCATATCCGGATTCCCGGAGATTTTCAGATTCGGCATGGTGGCGTGATTCGTCCGTTGAACGGGGATCACCGCAAGATCTCTTTCAGGCGAGGAATAGATTTTGTCGTATGCGTATTCGTGCCCATTGATGTCGTATATGCGGACATCCTCCATTCCCAGAATCACATGATTATTGGTGAAAACCACATCCATCCCCGCAAACGAGGCAAAAAAGCCGGACCCGCTCCCCTGCTCGCTTTTGAGAAGACAGATGCTGCGCGTAACAGGCAGACCGTCTTCCGCGGACAGGGATCCCGCCAGCGTGAAAACAAAGAAAAGGAGGAAGATTCTCATGAGACGCATTTCCGGTTCGCCCCTTTCCGCCTCGTCGCGCATTCGTTACAGAGTTTCAGACGGAGAATCGCACAAACACGCAGTCGCCGTCCTGGACAATGTATTCCTTCCCTTCGATCCGGAGCTTGCCCGCCAGCTTGGCCTCGTTCCAGCCGCCGTGGCCGATCAGCTCTTCGTACGACTCCACCTCCATACGGATGAAGCCTCTCTTCATATCCGTGTGGATCTTCCCCGCCGCATCGGGCGCAGCCGTCCCCCGGGTAATGGTCCAGGCCCGGGTCTCGTCCGGCCCCGTGGTGAAGAAGGTGATGTAATCCAGAAGACGGTATCCGGTGCGGATCACCCGCTCCAGACCGCTTTCCTCAACGCCCAGATCCTCCAGAAAGATCTTGGCGTCCTCCGGCGGCATGGCGCCCAGTTCCTCCTCCAGTTTGGCGCAGACGGGAACCACCTCCATGTGGTGCTTCGCCGCGGTCTCGATCAGACGGCGCGACATCTCATCCTTCCCGAAGGAACGGAACGCCTCCTCGTCGGTATTGGCGCAGACGAAGGCGGGCATGGTGGAGAGAAGCTGAAAGGATTCGGCGATCCGGCGGACAGACGGATCTTCGCGGTCGTACTCCGGGATCCTGCCCTCGGAAAGGGAGGCCAGGAACGATTGCGCGAGCTCCCACTCCGCTTTCGTTTCCGGATCGCCTGCCCGGAGCATCTTCTTTGTCTTTTCCTCGCGCCGCTGCAGAAAATCCATGTCGGCCAGCATCAGCTCCGTCAGAATCAGTTCCAGGTCGCGCGACGGATCTATGGAGCTGTTCACGTGGACCACATCGGAATCGGAAAAGAGGCGCACCACATGGGCCACGGCGTCGACGCCCCGGATATGTCCGAGAAACTGATTGCCCAGGCCCTCCCCTTTGCTGGCGCCCTCCACCAGTCCCGCGATATCGATGAACTTCATGGACGCCGGCACGATTTTTGCCGATTTCTCCAGCTCCGCCAGCTTGTTCACCCGCGGATCCGGGACCGGGACGATCCCCGTGTTCGGCTCAATGGTGCAGAAGGGGAAGTTCGCCGCGGCCGCGCCGCCGTGCGAAAGAGCATTGAACAAGGTCGATTTGCCGACATTCGGCAATCCAACGAAACCGCAAGCAAAACCCATGATACAACTCCATTTGTGAATCAACGCGTAAACATACCACAAATCCGCGGTTTTTCAACCTGCGGATCGGGCTTTCACCGTCCGGCACGCAAAAATATGTCTCGCTCCGCACGGCGCGTCCGCCGGATCCGCGATCCTCAGTTCTTCTTCCAGTCTTCGAGACGGAAGGGGATCGTGGCCCGTTCGGCCAGACGCGAGCACGGCGTAAGCTCACGCATCAGATCGGCAAAATCGATTTCCGCGATATTGGTGTTGCAGTCGCCCGCCCCGTAGTAGATCCGGAGGGTCCGGCCGTTGTTGACGGGCACGGCGCCGCAGGGAAAGACGGTGAACTCGACCCACAGCTTTTCCAGGTCGCCGGTCTCGTATGGAGCCTCCGCCACGATCAGCGGAGACTTCGTAATGGCGATCAGCTTCGTCGGATCGTTCCGGTCGAAGAGCGCCGCTCCGGAGGTATAGCGTTTGGACCAGGTCCTCCCGTCCGGGAAGGTCACCATACGCTTCGGATCGTCATCGACGGAGTGGAAGATCAGCAGATATCCCTCGGGCAGCTCCAGCATGGGGGCGCCGCCTCCGATCTTCTTGTTGGCGAAGGGAACGTCCTCGCAGCCGAGGAGGAGCTCGGAATCGCCCCAGTAGCGCAGATCGGGCGAGAGACTGTACCAGATGTGGAACGGATCCTGCCACTGGTTGGAAGGACGCTCCAGACGCATGTAGAGTCCGTCTTTCTTGAACGGGCACAGGATCATGTTGCGCTGCTGGGGGACGCCCACGCAGACGGCGTCGAAATCGGTCCCCGTTCCGCGCCAGCGGGCAATGCCAGGCCGCTCCGAATGCTGATTCTCGAAGCAGAAACTCAAATACAGCTGATCCTCCAGCACCGTCAGCCGGGCATCGCAGACCCAGGGCAGGATCTCTCCGTGATAGTGCACACGGATCTTCTCCGGCTCCATGGTGAAGTGGATGCCGTCGGCGCTGCGTCCGAAGCCGGTGCCGATGCTGCTCATCCGGGCGTCGCCGGGACGGTAGTTCTTGTTGTGGCAGTCTATGCGGGGCGCAATGAAGTATTCGCCGTGATAAAAAGCCACGCCCGCATTGAATACGTAGTCAGCCTCATAGGGAACGTCCTTCGCCGTGAGAATGGGATTTCCCTCGTACCGGCGGAGACTGGGGGAAGAGTGAAGTTCCCGCGAGGCGGGCAGATTTTTGAACGGATTATTCATGATAGGGCTTCTCCTTTCAGCTTTCCAGTTCTTCCGGCATGGGGCCGTGCAGTTTGCGCATCCCCTCCACCGCGGTATTGATCAGTTTCAGCGATTCGAAAGGCTGTATATAGGCGGAGTTCACCGCCGATTCGTATCCGCCCGCAACGTATGCGGCTGCATGAGGCAGATAGGAAAGATACGCCGTGGAATTGTACAGAATGAACGTCCGCCGGTAGGGCGAATGCCATTTGATCTCCTGACCGATCTCCGCCAGCATCTCGCCGGGCACGCCCACCAGGCAGACGTCACCCACGGCGAACAGCTGGATCTCCGCCTCGGTTTCCCGTTTTCCTGCGTAGACGGGCATCTCCTCGCGTTTCGCCTGCTGATCGCGCCTCAGCTTCAGCGTGACTGTCTCGATGGACGCTCGGATCTTCGGCTCCTCGATCCGGTACAGATCCTTGTTCCGGCAGGCATCGCAGATGCCGCGGATCGCCTCCACCACGATCCCGGACGCGCATTTGTGCACGCTCTCCCAGCCGCATTCGGAGTCTTTCGGAAACTGATCCCCTGCCGCACCGTCCACGAACACACACCAGCAGGTATTGTCCTCCATGATCTTCCGGATCTCGCCCGGATAGTCGGCGGAGATCTGATGCGCGCCCAGGCCCGGCGAATGCGAAGCCAGCGGATGCGCCGCAAAATTCATCAGCACGCCCAGGGGATGTCCCGTTTTCGGCAGCGTGAAAATCAGCATCCCCAGTTCCTGATCGACGAATTCCCGGCCGATGGGTTCCAGCGAACGGTAGTGCGGCAGAAACTTGCAGCGGTTGGATCCGTCCACATAACGGCGGTTGTAATTCTGATCGCATTTCGTCGAGTAGAAATACACATCCGCCTCGTGCCACTCGGAGAGCGCCTTCTCCACGCCCTCCGCCGTCCAGCCGTAGAGCTTCTTGATGTATTCCATGTTGGCGGGACTGCGTCCCAGCGAGCGCGAATGCGGGCCGCTGTGCGTGTGCGTGCAGCTCAAGATCACGTTGGCTTCCGGACACCCAAGACGATCGGCGGTATCGCGCCGGATCTTTTTGATGAACGGCTCGTCCAGTCCCAGCAGATCGTAACCCAGAACCGCCCCTTTCGTTTCGCCGTCATCCAGCAGCAGAATGGAGACTTTCAGGTCGTCGTGGATCCGGACCGTAACGTCGTTGACGCCGTATCCCGCGGCGGGCTCTCCGACTTCCGGGGTAATGATCTGGTCGTAATGCGCAATTTTCATGTAAAAATATCCTCTTGTTTTGCAGGCCCGGCGGAAAACGAGACACGGACAGGCCTCCCGGGAATTCCCGCGGGGCATTACTATAACCTCTTTCCCCCGTTTTTCAAGCCGTTTCGCAATGACGGAAGCGCATATCTTTGCCGCCGGAACGATCCGTTTTCCCGGAAAGACCGGAGTCGGCGGAATGGCGGGAATTACAGAACCGCGGCGACCTTGGGGATGAATCGTTTGATGGAATCGAACCGTTTGGTTTTTCCGGTTCGCTCGGCATAGAGGATGCAGTCAAGTTCATAATGAGACTGCAGATTCAGCCAAAGCTGCGCCGTCGTCCCGAAAAATTTACTGAACCGCAAGGCCGTATCCGCCGTGATCGCCCTCTTGCCGTGGACGATTTCGTTGATGCGGCGCGGAGGTACTCCGATCTCCTTTGCCAGTCTGTTCTGCGAAAGATTCAGGGGCTCCAGAAATTCTGTTTTCAGTATCTCGCCGGGATGGATTGGCGGAAGATATTTTTCTTCGTTTGCCATGATTTTCCTCCGTTTCAATGATAATCTTCTATCTTGACGTTCTCCGCGCCGTCGTTCCATGAAAACGTGACGCGCCATTGGGCGTTGACCCGGATACTGTAAAATCCCGGGCGCCCGTTCAATGCCTCGAAGCGGTTCCCTGGCAGATTTCTCAATTCTTCCGGAGCAGTTACTGCGTCCAGAAGCCACAATTTTTTCTGCGCCGAAACTTGTATATCGCCCGGCAGTTTTCGGGAACGATTCCCGTTGAAAACCGCCTCTGTCTCCTTGTCTCTGAAACTCTTTATCATCTTCCCGGCCAGTCTGTTTTTTGTTCTGTCCACAATATAACGCGACACGTTATGCTTTTCAAGCAGGGAAGAGAAAAAAAGACGGTTTCTTTGAGGTATGATTATTGCAAGATGGTTTTATGAACATTGTCAATGGATCTGGGGTTCTGGTTGTTTTCTTAATAGTTCCATGCCTTGGATGAATGGGGTTTGGGCTCCTGCCACAGAAATTTCCGTTCCTTTGGCGATTGTAAAATTATTCTTTCTTATGATTCCATATTCTGCAATTTTTATCATTCCATTTTGGCCAATCATACTTACTTTTGGAAGATGGATTCTTGCTATCTTGGCTGAGCTTCCCGCAGTAAGCGGGAACGGTAATGGAAGGGACTGAGAAGGTTCACATCCGGAAGAGGGCGCCGATCTTCCGTCCGAGGAGGATGGATGCGGCGAGGAGCGACGAGGCCAGGAAGGCCATGGCCCAGACGCCGAAGGCGGCAGCCACGTAGGGCCCCGATCCAAGATACTGGGAAAGTTCGTAGATGGCTTTGGTGATGGGGTAGAACTGGGCTTTCTGCGCCAGGATCAGGGAGTCCGAGACTTCCATCATGGAGAAGCTGAAGGCGAAAAGCGCACCCACCAGCAGATTCGCGGCGATCAGCGGGATCGTGATCTTCCACAGGGCGCGAAGGGGTCCCGCGCCCGAATTCCGCGCGGCGTTCTCCAGCTCCTCGGGAGTCTGTTCCAGTCCGCTGGCCGCCGCCCGGAGGACGTACGGGACCCGCCGGATGGCATAGGCCGCGGCAATGAGGAGGACGGGATTGGCAACGGGATCGAAGAGAAGCGAGGCCCACTCGTACCGGATGGACATGCCGAGGAAGCCCACCGCCAGAACGATGCCCGGGATCATGAGCGGGAGCATGCCCGCCAGATCGAAGAGTCTGGAAAGACGCGAGCGCACGCGGCAGGAGAGGAACGCCGCCAGAAATCCGGCGGCCACCGCCAGAACCGTCGCGGCCACGGAGTAGCGCAGGCTGTTGGCGATGCTGGGGGCCACCAGTTTGTCCGAGAGAGCGTTCTGGAAATGTATCAGCGAATAGTGAAGGGGCAGGATCGTCCGGTACCAGGATTCGCTGAACGCGGTCAGGATCAGCGCCAGATGGGGCAGGACCGCCAGGAAGGTGAAGAGTCCGAAGGCGAGGCCGGGGAGGAATCGGCGGGCGCCGGTCAGGATTCGGGATCCGGAACCCGCGATGCCTTTGACGGCGGTGGCCGTCGAGGGAGCGCCGAGGAGGAATTTTCCGGCGAGGTAGAGGACGGCGGAAAAGAGAAGCATGACAATGACCAGGGAGTAGGCGGCGGGATTGGTCCCCAGCTCGGTGATCCCGTTGAAGACCTGCACGGGCGTCACGGTATTGAATCCGAACATGAGCGGCGTTCCCAGCTCCGTGAAGCTCCAGATGAGCACGATGCTTCCGCCGGCCAGAATGCCCGGCTTCGTCAGGGGCAGCGTGATGTGCAGGAACCGCTGCCAGGCCGGGATCCCCAGATTCCGCGCCGCCTCGTCCAGCGCCGGATCCCGGTTGGCCAGCGCAGTGGTCAGATTGAGGTAGGCGATGGGATAGAGGTGCAGGGCCTCGATGAGGCAGACGCTCCAGAACCGGCCGCCTCCGCCCAGAAAGTCCACCGGTCCCAGATCGAAGAGCGCCAGAAGAGAATTCAGGACCCCGTAGTGTCCGAGGATCTGCTGGAATTCCAGAGCGCCAACGAAGGGCGGAAGGATCATGGGTGCCATCATGAGGACGGGACAGGCGGATTTTCCGGGGAATTCGAACTGATCGTACAGCAGAGCCAGCGGAAAGGAAAAGAGAAAGACCAAGGCGGTGGTGGTGAGGCTGATGAGCAGCGCATTCCACATGCCCTCCCGGTACAGATGATTCCGGAAAATCTCCAGAAAGACACCGAAGTTCAATCCTTCGCGCAGGACCGTAAAGAGAGGCAGGAAAAGGAAGAGCGTGAAGAACACGCAGAGAAACAGCATGGAAAGCAGAACGCCGGGCCGGATCTTACGCAGAAACAACTTCATTTCGTCTTTCCTTTCTCCCGGGCGATTCGGGCCGCTTTCCGGAAATTCTCCGAGGAGAAGGCCGTCCACTCCCTGCGGACGGCGGCGGATTCCTGCGGAGTGCCGGAAAGACGTTTGGCGGCCTCGGGTGCCTGCGCGAGTTCGAAGGGCATGGCCGCAAAGAGAGCCATGGCCTCGGGATTCTTCTCCGGTCCGCCGTTTTCGAGGATGGCGCACCAGGCATCCTGAAGATCGTCCAGCGGATCCAGCGCTATGGATTTTATGAGCACGCGGATGAGGCTGAACCATCGGCCTGTCCACTCGCCGTGATACTGGAACGTGCCGCTGGAACGGTAGGGATTGTATCCCGGAATGGCGCATTCGTCATCCGGGATCGTTCCGTACAGATCCATCCGTACGCAGGGACGGAGGAGCGAATACTTCACAGGGCCGCCGGGGGTGCCGGGCTTCCGCATCCAGAGGGCCTGCCCTTCGGGCGAGAGGAGGAAATCCAGAAAAGCCTGCGCGGTTTTCGGGTTGGGGGCGCCGCGGAGGAGCTGAACGGGATCGGCGGAGACGGAGGACCCGTTGCGCGGCATGACGTAGACGAGCCGGGTCTGTCCCCGGGAAACGGAGGCGGAAAATTCAGCTTCGGAAAGGCCGTAGAAGTCGATGCACATGCTGGCGGCGGCCGCGCCCGAAGAGATGTCGCGGACCAGTTTGCCGGCGCTGTCGGTGACGCATCGGGCATTGGCGGCGATCCTGCGGATCAGGAGAAAACCTTCGCGCCATCCTTTTTCCGGACCGTGCTCGGCCATGGACTGCTGAAGGATCATTTCGAAACATTTCGTGATGGATCCGGATTTCGCCGGGTCCGCAGCCTCGGTCTTCCGGAAAAGTTCCGGACGCCCCAGGTCCTTCCAGTTCTCGGGCGGCGGCAGATCCATCTCCCGGTAGCGGTCGGGATTGTAGGCGATCCCGAAGGAGGAGAGGCAGACCCCGTAGTACCGGCCCTGAGGATCGCGGATCTGCTCCCCTGCGTGAGTCAGGGGAATGACGTCGGGCGCGAACCATTCGGGGTGACGCGTCTCCACGCCGCCGGGAACGGCGAAGCCGATTTTTGCGAACTTGCCGTGATCGTAGGAGCCGCCTCCGAAGAAGACGTCGATCCCGATCCCCGTATTCGACTCCAGAAACATTTTCCGCTCGGGACATTTCGCCGGATCCGCTTTCGGATCTTTGAAGGATACAGCCGTTTCCTTGGTCCACGTGCCTCCGGATTCCTCGTACTTCATCCGGAACTGCGCTTCGAAGCGGTCGGCGATATACCGGACGATGTCCGAGGTCCCGCCCACGTTCCGCCAGTCGATCTCCACGGGACGGCCGAACTTCTCCCGGTAATACTTGCGGAAGGCATGGTCGATCTCGTAGCGGATCTGTTCCGTATGCGGGGTCACGATGACCAGCAGATCCGGCTTTGCGGAGCCGGAATCGTTCTGTCCGTCATCCTGCGCGGGCCGGAGATACAGCGGCAGCGCCAGAAGGACAGCCAGAGGAAGCAGCGCGGGGAGAAGACGTTTCCACATGGATCAATCCTCCTCCGGATCCGGGGAGAGAACGACCAGATGCTCCGGACTGATCCGGACCCGCAGTCCGGTCCCGTGCGCCCGGTCGGGGGCGGCCTGTTCGTTGGCCGTGAAGACAAAGGATCCGGCCGCCAGACTTGTCTGGGTGATTTCGCCGAGGAACCAGCTTTCCCGGATCTGTGCGGAGAACGAATTGATCTCGGACTCCGCCGCGTCGAACCGGACGGATTCCGGACGGAACATGAGAGTGCGGGTTTCGCCGGGCGCGGGAGGATCTCCCCAGCCGGGTGCGGCACGGAGCTTGCCGACTTCCGTCTCGAAGACGCAGAACGTGTCTTCCCGTCCGAGGCAGCATCCCGTGAGAAAGTTGACGTCGCCCAGGAAGGAGGCGGTGAAGCGGTCCCGGGGCATCCGGTAGATTTCCCGGGGCGTTCCGCATTGCCGGACCTGCCCGAACTTCAGAACGGCGATCCGGTCGGCCATGCTCAAGGCCTCGCGGCGGTCGTGTGTGACATAGACGGCGGTCAGTTCCTTTTCCTTGCAGATCCTGCGGATCTCGGTGCGCATGGCGTCGCGCAGCTTCGCATCCAGGTTGGAAAGGGGTTCGTCCAGAAGAAGAACGGAAGGATCCAGCACCAGAGCTCGGGCCAGCGCCACACGCTGCTGCTGTCCGCCGGAAAGAGCGGTGATCTTTCTCCGGATGTACGGAGTCATCTGAACGGCTTCAAGAATGGATTCCACCCGAGTCCGGATCTCGGGGGCGGACATTTTCCGGATCTTCAGTCCGAAAGCCACGTTTTCGAAGACGTCCATGTGCGGCCAGAGAGCATAGCTTTGGAACACCATGGGCATGCCGCGCCGTTCCGGAGGCAGAGCACCGATGTCCTTTCCGTCCGCGAGGATCCGGCCCGAATCCGGCTCGATAAGTCCGGCGGCGATCCGGAGAAGGGTGGACTTTCCGCATCCCGAGGGACCCAGAAGGAAAAAGAGCTCGCCGGGCTCCACGGTCAGAGAAAGATCCTGGAGCACCGGGGCGGATCCGGCGTAGCGTTTGCAGATGTTTTGGAATTCCAGACGGCAGGACATAGAACCATTCTCCCGGATTCGGTCACTTCTGAAAAATCAGCGGACAGTAATCCTCTTTCAGTTCCCGGATATTGCGATACCGGTTCTCAACGTAATACCGGTAGAGTTTTTTCCTTACGTTCGTCTCCGGTTCTCCGGAGATTTTCATGATCCCGCGCACGATCAGCGAGAGCTTCTCCTTGCAGTCCGCCCGGTTCGTGCCGGGCACGGCCCGATATCGCGCATCGTGGTAGACGATGTCCTCCAGATGCGGACTCCGTCCGCAAAAGAGTTCCGAAAGTCCCCGGGAGTGTCTCCGGACATCGCTTTCCAGCAGACGGATCACCCCCTGTTCCGGGGCGCAGGGCAGATAAAATATCTGTTTCCGGTTGCGCTCCACCACATCGAAATGAGACCGGCCCGGAGATTCCAGCGCTTTTGCGATGAAGGGCTTCGCATCGCGGTCCAGAACGGCCCGTTTCTGGATATACGCGGGCAGAACCCGGGAGAGATTGTCCATCAGGATGACGACCTGCATATATCCGCCCACAGGCAGGATCCGGCAGTAGGGGAATTCCTGATCCATGCAGGCTCGGAGCTTGTCCACGATGGCGTTCAGCAGCATGGAGGCTTCCTGATCCTCCACCAGCAGCAGGACCTCCGGCAGAATGTCTTCGGGCAGCGCCATTTCGCCCAGTACGGCGGCGGGATAGACGTCGTTCCGGCAGACCAGACCGTCGGCTCCGTCATTTTCCAGAAGGAGGATCCGGCCTCGGTCGGCCCCGCGGATAAGGCTGGCGGACTGCGTGGAGACCAGGATCACGAAAGACCTTGCGGCGGCGGTCCGCCGCAGATATTCCCACAGACGTTTCCTCGCACGCGGATGGAGCGCCATCTCCGCTTCGTCCAGCAGGATCAGCGCCGAGGGCGGAAGCGACTGGATCCGCGCGATCAGCCGGAGGACCGCCCGCTCTCCGGAACCGAAGTTGTTTTCACTGAAAAAGCGGTCCTCGCCTGCCTCGAACCGGCGGATCAGAAAGAATTCCGTGCCCGTGATTTCGCTCTTCACCACATGCAGCTGATGAAACTTTTCGTCGTCGAAAATTTCCGCCGCCGCGCTGCGCAGATTTTCCGGGGCCGGGCGGACCGCCCGGATGGAGAACGTTTCCCCCGGCTCGGGGAAGACTTTGCGCTTTTCTCCGGCAAACACGACGGAGGAGAAACCAAAGAGATCCAGTTTGTTTTCCGTTTCCTCCCCCGCGGCACGCCATTTCCCGGAACGATAGCGGAACTCCACGACTTTCCCGTCCGCCTCGAAACGAATCAAGGAATCCCGGTAGACGTCGTCTGCATCGAAGTCGGAAAAACGGATGTTCGGCGTGAAAAAACGGTCCAGTGCACCGGGATCGCCCAGCTGCGCGAGGCAGGAAAGGACCGTGGATTTGCCGGCGCCGTTGGCTCCGGTGAGCAGATACGCACCGGGCCGGTCCGGAACCGTGAAGTCCAGCTTTGGAATGCCGCGGAGATTTCTGACAGAAAGAATCCTCATGATGGCGGAAACTATACTCTCGCACAAGCGATTATGCAAGTGAAAATGAGCATCTTTTTGCGTAAAAAGTCCATGGCCTGCAAATCAGGAAATCAATTTCACATCGCGGAAAAAAGTTTTTGCAAACATTTGCATTGTCAAAGCCCCGTGCTATATTAAGGGCAAAACAACAAGAAAGGGTTCCTATGAAGCAGCGTGTGACGATCAAAAGCATTGCGGAAAAAGCCGGGGTCAACTGGGCGACCGTTTCACGCGCCCTGAATCCGGAAACCGCTTCTCTCATCAGCGAAAAGGTCCGGAAGAAAATCCAGGCGATCAGCGATGAACTCGGATACCGTCCCAGTTATTCCGGCCGGTCCATCGTCACCGGGAAAACTTATAAGATCGGAATGATCCTCGGAAACATGCGGCTGGACTTCGCAGCCCACGACTGGGCGCGGATCATCTGCGGGTTAAGCGCCGAGATTCAGAAACACGGCTATGTCCTCAGTCTGCTTTATGCCAACGGCAGCGAAACCATGGATACCCAGGTGAGCAATTTTCTGATGTCAGGCGTTGCAGACGGCTATGTGACCGGACCATCCATGATCGGAGGCGGCGTCAGAGCGATGCTGGACAAGGTGAAGTCTCCCCTCTGGGTGGTCTGCGAATCCGGCGTTTCCATTGCGAACGTGAACCATATTCAGCGGGACGACACCGCGGCGTTCTGCGAGATCTGGCGGAACATTCCGAAACGATGCTTGAAAAAAATGCTTTTTTTCGGACGGAAATCGACTGTGGTCGACATCCGCCGGAATGAGGCGGAGCGTGCGGGAAAGATTGTATACCCCGGCAGCGGATATTCGCTTGACGGCATGTTTTATCCCGGAAACGGGATCCTTGCGGATTACCGGACATCCCTTCGCTTCTGCATGATGCATCTGGAAGAGTTGAAGCGCTACAAGTTCATCTGGTGCGATTCCGATGCAAGCGCCATGGGCGTTTGCGATGCGTTGGAATCGGCAGGGATCAAAGTCGGAAAAGATGTGTTTGTTGTCGGGTACGGCGATTATGAAACCTACGATGAGACCGTTGCCGACCGGCGGCTTTCCACGGTTTCCGCGGATGCGGAAGAGATCGGTGCGGCATTGGGCCGCGGGATCTTCGGGCAGATTGCGGGCAAAACGGAACGGGAAATCGTTGTGGGATCGCACTTTATTTCGAGAGAGACATTTCCGGTGAAATAACTGAATTTTATCCGCCTCGACAAAGCGGATGTTTTTCTGTAGCAATAATAAAAACAACAGAAGGAGTGCAAAAGTGAAAAGAAACGAAAAGTTGAGATCAGGAGTGTTTTTCACCCTTATAGAATTGCTGGTTGTTATCGCCATTATCGCCGTGCTGGCGGGAATGCTCCTTCCCGCATTGAGCAAGGTGAAAGCGACAGGCCGCGCAGTAACGTGCATAAATAATGAGCGGCAGGTAATTCTTGCCGGGCTGAATTATGCGAATGACTGGAATTCTTTGATCCTGGTTCAGAATTATATGCCCTCCGAGTCATCGAAGTATAAAGTTCAATACGGATGGGCGGAGTTTCTAGTTGACGGCGGTTATATCCCTGAAGACTTCAATCTGCTGCTTTGCCCGGATCTGCCGCTGCCTTTGGACCCGACGGCATCGAAAACCACTTCTGAAGCAAAACAGCAAAAAAGAGTAACGTACGGTCTCTTATATTGGAACGCAACAAAAAAATATGTAATCATACGCGGCAATGAAAACCAGATCTTTATCAACCTGGGGGCTCTTAAACACCCGACTACGGCAATGTTCGGCGGGGATTCCTATGTCGACAACCAATACTGGGGAAAGGCACAGTATTGTATAGTCAATCCTGCAGAAAGTACCTCGTTGGGAAGATTTCATTCAAGACATTCCAGAAAGATGAATCTGATGTATCTGGATGGCCATGTCGCCGCGACGGAGCCCGCCGAATTCAAGGATAATCTGGTGAATGGAGATGCCCAGTACGAGGGATCGGCCTATTATTATGATGAATTCAAACTTTTAAAATCGCTGTAATCTTGTAACGAGTTTCCCCGAAGGAAGAGGAGAATTGTGAATGAAACCTTTCAAGAGATTCATTTTATCGATTTTCGCATTTTTGCCGTTAGCGGTATTCGCCGATTTTTCACTTGTCCGCAATGGAAAGCCCGCAGCGGTGATCCTTCTGGATGCAAAGGCGACCAAGAGTGCACAGCTTGGTGCATATGAATTGCAGCATCATGTAAAATCGATCACGGGGGTCGAACTTCCCATTGTGGCGGGCAATGTCTCTCCGGGAATGAATACAGTCAAGATCGGCGGAGATAACAGCGGATTGACCGGAGATTCGAGCAAAATCGAATTCAGAGGAAATACGTTGCTTCTGACGGGAAATGATTCTCCGGTCTTCGAAAAAGTCGATTACCATAATCCCGACACATTTCCAAAACTCGAATATGAGTGCAAAGGTTCGTTGTTCGCCGTGTATGATTTTCTCGAACTGTATTGCGGCGTCCGGTTCTACGGTATGGATGAGGCCGGGACTTTTTATAAGGCATCCGAAAATCTATCCGTAAAGGAGGAAAATCGTGTTTTCAGTCCGCAAATGGATGCCTTCCGTTACGTTTACTACAAGGACAAACGTTTTGCCAGAAACGAGATAGTGCCCCGGGATTTTGCTCTCTGGCAGCTTCGCTGGCGCATGAGTTCCTTATACGGACGCAACAATCACAACCAGTACAGCATTTATTTTGCACACTGGGACAAGGCAAAAATGTATTGGCTTGGCAGAGCATTCAAGTATAAACGGAAAGAACTGTTTGCCAAGGGGTATGATGGAAAGATGGCGGATGTCGACGCCATCCTGCGCGGGAATTATCCAAACGACAAGGATCTGCCGCCGCAGCTCTGCTACTCCAACAAGGGAACGGTTGACTACTACGCAGAGGAAGTTCTCACCTATTTCAACGGCGGCAATGTCCGCGGCGGCTGGATGAATTTTCACGGGAATATCCCGCCGAACCGTACGCTCGTCCCCCGGTTCGAAGGCAAACCGTTTTTCTATCCGATCCAGGGGGGAGATACCGGCGGACACTGTCTCTGCCCCGATTGCCGGAATCGTTTCCCGGAAGACACCAAAGATGATGTCTCCAATAATAAATTCCAATTCATTGCCGACGTCGCACGCAAAGCGGCTGAAACGGATCCGGCGGCAGGAGTTTCTTCTCTGGCCTATATCCAGACCCTCCGTTATCCGGACAAGGTTTCTCTTCCGCCCAATGTATCCGTACAGTTGTGTCTGCCCATTTGTACATGGTGGCACCCTGTCGCCTGTCAAAAGCAGATGGATGCATACAGAGAATGGATCGCCAAAGAGGGGCAGAAACGGCCTCTGACACTTTGGACATATCTGTTCAGTCCCTATTATGATTCACGCCGGTACTTTGGAAATTACAAACCGTTTCCGGGGCTCTATCCATGGAAAACGGGCGAATTGTTCAAAATGTTTGCAAAAGACGGAATAAAAGGATGGTTTACGGAAGTTGACATGCAGTGCAATCACCTTGAAGCCTACGTCGCGGCAAGAATATGTTACGATTCATCTCTTGATCCCGGACAAGTCATCGATGACTTTTTCGAACATTATTACGGCGAGGCAGGTCCTGTCATGAAAGAATTTTATCGGGAAGTCGAGAAAGCGTACTGGAATCCCGCCAACTGTCCAGAGGAATGGCTCATGGATAAAAATGTCGTTGTCGGGCCCAAGGGGGAACTGCATCCCTACTGGGGAATGGGGCTGCATTCTCCGGATGTCAACTGGTCGCTGGGTACGCCGGAACGCATGAAGAAACTTGCCGGGCTGATCGAAGAGGCAAAGAAACTGACCAGGACGCCGGAAGAAAAGATCCGCCTCCAGCGTTTTATCGACGGCATCTGGACAAATGCGCTCGAAGGAGAACGCGAATACCGACTGGACAAAATGAAAAAAAGCGAATTGCCGTATCGTCTGCAGGTCATGACTTCGGGAAATATAAACGGCGATTTGTCAAAAGTCGACTGGTCCAAATCTGTAAAAACTGAAACCTGGCAGAATCTGTACGGCAAAACGGCTGAAAGAAAATGCCGCGCGGAACTGGTCGCAGATTCAGAATACCTTTACCTCAAATTTACGGATGGTTCTCCGGCAGAGAATGTGCTCAATTTCTGGCGTGAAAACTTCGAAGTTTTCTTTCACGATGGAAAAGGTTACCCAGTCTTTCATCTCGCCGTCGGTCCGAACGGGACCTCCTATCAATACAAACACATTTTGAAGGATGGAAAAGATACTGTTGAACCGTACGAGTTCAATGCCGTGATCAGCAGCAGTTCAACCGATGAATCATGGACCGTCCTTATGGCGATCCCGCTGAATAAGCTGCCGTTGAAAGGTTCACAGATGTCCTTGAATTTTATGCGTACCACACCTTCCGGCAATGCCGTCTGGAATCCGATTTTTACCGATTCCTACATAAAGGGGATCGACCGTTTCGGAGTGCTGCATATCCACCCGTAAATCATTCGTGGCTGGCGCGAATGTCGACAGCCTCTTAATATGTCATGCGGCGGAGTGGAATACCTTCCCTTCGAACGGGAACATGTACGCCTTTTTCTGAAAAATGAGGTGAAATCGAAATGAAAAGGCTGAAGATCACCATGCTGGGCGCGGGCTCCGGATTCGTTCTGACCATCGCCAGGGAACTGCTTCACGATCCCGTGTTCGCGGACTGCGAGTTCACGCTCATGGACATTGCGCAGGACCGCCTTGCCGTAAAAGTACCGGAACGAGTTCGAAAAGCTGTTATCGTCACAAAAATGAAGCGTGGCGGCGATCACGCCGATCCGCAAGTAACTGCGGGTCAGAATTTGGTTTCCCAGGAGTCCGATTCGACTCTGCGGAACGGGACGTCCGGGCCGTTTTTTGCCGTAAGCTCGAACTCGTTGAGCTTTAAATTCTGAACATATTTTGCCGTGATGGCGGAGTCTCCATCCACTTCCCCGGAAATACCGGAAAGCACGATGTCCTTTAGAATGGTCCGGGAGGAACCCTCCAGCGAGATGGGGTACTTCGAGCGGATCCGGAAATTGCGGAAGTGCAGACGCTCGATCCCGCGAAGCTGGATCCCGGCATCGCACCCGATCCGGATCGGATACCTGTCTGTAACGATGTCGAAATTTTCAAAGGAGATATCGCTGATCTTCATGTAGCCGGTGCAGTTTTTCCGCAGATACCGGAACGGACTTTCGCTGTGGATCCCGGAGCCGGAGCCCCGGAACACGATGCTGCTGAAAGAACAGTTGCGGATCGTGTCGTCGCTGGGACAGCCCAGCCGGATACCCTGACAGCGGCTGTCGAGAACGCAGTTCGTCACCGTGATCTGTTCGCAGATGACGGGCGTTTCGATATCTTTCCGGATGGCACGCAGGATCAGGCAGTCGTCGCCGGTGCTGAAGACGCTGTCACTGATCAGGACCCGGCGGCAGCCGTCGATATCGATCCCGTCGTTGTTGCATATCTGTTTGCACCCGTTGATGCGGATCCGGGAGATCCGGACGTCTGTGCAGTCGGAAAGCCAGAACGTCCAGTTCGGGGAGTCGATGAAAGATACGCCCTCGAAAACCAGGTTCCGGCATCGGAAGAATTGAATCATGCGCGGACGCGGCCAAGAAGGCTTTGCAAACGGCACTCCGGGGGGCACGTTCTGATCGAAAAAGAGACAGCCCTGACCGTTGATCTCTCCTTGTCCGGTGATGGATACATTTTCGCAGTCCGCACACGAAATGAGGCATTTCCTGCTGTTTTCCGGGGTAACAGAGTCCAGAGCGGGATGACGGAAATCCTCGTACTGTTCCGATTTCGGATGTCCGAGAATGACGGATCCGGCGGGGATATGAAGTTCGATATTGCTTTTCAGTTTGATGGTTCCGGAGGGATAGATCCCGGGTTCCAGCGTTACCTTGCCGCCCCCGGCCGCAGCCGCCTGATCAACGGCCTTCTGGATCGCGAGGCCGCTTTTTTCCGTGACGAAATACTCCATTTTAAGTCCGATTTCCTTATGCTTCGATCAATGTGTTTCAAATTTCAAGGTGCCGCCGTTCCCGCAGCCTCATCGCCCAGGTCATTTTTCGTCATTTCGGGAGAATGACTTTCCGGCAACGCTGTCAAGGCAATATAGTCCACGAAAATTTTGCAGCCTCTGCATTCTTTCTCGGATTTGCCGACATAGATTGCGGTTTCCGGCTCCAGATATACTCTGCGGATCACGGCATCTCCGTATTGACCGACAAATCCGTCAACGGAAATGTTCACGGCGGCCCGGTTCTTCTTTTTCCGAAAATCCCAGACCCCGAGCTGGATCGAATTGCCGGAATCGGCGGGGACATCTGTCCGCATCCGGATGACGACATCATACCACCCCGCGGGGAAATGACGGGGGACGGGATACTTTACAGCCCAGCTGTTGCCGGCGAACGCGACTGCCGTTTTACCGTTGGAAGCCAGAGGGTCATCTTCGATGAATGTATGTTGCCCCTTTTCCCACAAATCCAATTGATTTTCCTGAAAAACAATCGGGTTCAGGGCCAGCAGTCCGTAAGAATCGGCGCCATCCACAAACCCTTTCGTATAAATCGGATTCCAGGCCAGTGAGCCGAATTCGGAAGACGCGCGCATAAAGTTGATCATGATCCCGCCTTCGGCCGGAGGAAGTTTTGCCCGCGGAATGGCAATCTGAACGGTCCAGGAATCCTTTTTCGGCAGACTGCGGACCTCGGCAGTGAGATCCCAGGTCTGCATATTGCGGGCATCATTGATCAGATCATACCGATACTGTACGACTTTCCCATTGGGCGACACAGCCAGCTGATACAGAGGGAACTTGGAATTCAAGCCGTGGAACAGAACTTCGAAATCCTCAAACCAGATATCCTTGTCCATCTGCGGCGCTTGCGGATCATGCAGCCGGATATAAAGATTCTTCGAATCGGCAATGACCGAGGCGATACATTCTCTTTTTGCCGATTCTCCGAAGTTCCCACACCATGGCTCGGTCTTCGCCGCCTTATCCCAGTCCACCGAATCCAGCCCCTGAGCATAATCCGGCATGACCGGAGGAATGATCTTGCGAGGGGGACTGCTTCGGCGTATTTTCAGCAGACGGTATTCCTTTTCGCCTTCCACTGCCGGCTGCCAGATACTCCGGATAAAATCCGAGAGATTCGCTTTTTCCTGCGGCGTAACGACTTTTCTTTCCGCCTCTTCGATCAGACTTGCCAGCTTTTTCATCCGTTCGGGCGTGCCCAGCGCCCAGTTGACATCCGGAGATTGCAGTCCGGTCCCCCAATAGGGATGTTTCGCTCCGTAGGGGCCGAGCAGGACTTTCTTGTTTTCCCTCCATGCAGCAGGATAATTTTCAGCATTCCAGTAAGCGGATTCCACTTCCCGGTAAAATTCTTTCATGACGTCTCCGGCGGCGCCGTAGCGATCACGGAAATACTCATCGATCATTTTGTCGGTATCCAGTTCCGGATCGTAGGACAGCCGGGAAACGACATAGGCTTCCAGCGGGGTGTACCGGAATTCCGTTTCCGCAAAAATGCCTTTGATACCGTCACGCGCAAACATCCGGATGATTCCGGCGATCTTCCACGGGTAAAGACCGGGGAAAGGTTTATAATCGGAAAAATGGAATCGGGCGTCCCATTGAGTACTGAAAATATACGTCCAGATGGTCAGCGGCCGTTTTTTCGCTTCTTTTTCGATCCAGATCTTATATGCTTCCATCTGAAACAGCTTCGCGGTCGGATGCCACCATGAATAAATCGGCAGGCACATGGTGACGGCCAGATTGTCGGGCAGATCCACTTTGTCCGGATAATGCAAGGTGGAAATATAGGCGTCGGTGCAAATTCCGGCGCCGGGCTGAACCCGAGCCGCCTCCCGGGCAATATCCGCCACGAACTGAAACTTGCTGTTGGACTGATCGTCTTTCGTGGTGTCGGCGAAACGCTCTGTGCACCGGGGGCAGAGGCAATGTCCGCCCGTATCACCACCCTGGAACGGATAGAAAAACGGCAGGCCTTTGAACTTCGGCAGCAGGGTTTTGTCCGCCGGGATCAGCCCTCTTTTATTGAGCCAGCCGCCCGGGACATTTGCCCCCCGGTAATAGATCGCGGCTTCATTGGCATAGTAGTTGACGGCATCCTGACTGGAATAACACAGTTGAGGGGGCAAATCACGGTCATTCGGATAACTTTCACGCAGGATCGGATCAACGGGATGGTTCTTATCGTCATAGCCCTGGGCAAACATGTCCTTGTTCCGGTATTTGAACATCTTTGCCAGATTCGGATTGGCGGATTCGGCCCAGTAGCTGTAATAGATGCTGTATTGATTGTGATTCGCAAAGCCATAAAGCGTGTTCATCCGCCAGCGGAGTTGCCACAGGGCACACTCCCGTTTGGAATACATCGCACGGTACTTCAACAATCCGCCGAGATGAATAAAACGAAAGGCTTCCAGCGGCGGAGAAAAAATCCGGTCCTTCGATTTGACTGACAGACTTTTACCTTCCGGATAGAAGGTATCCCGTTCGGCAACGCCGTAAAATCGGACACCGCAATAGAGTTCGAGGAAATCGTAAACGGCGAAGAGGACTCCTTTCAGCTCATACTCCGCTTTCGGAAAGGTTTTTTCATCCTGATAATCAACCTTGCCGAATTCTGAGGAATCGCTGCCTGTAAGGCGCAGATTTCTCCCATCAAATTCGATCCGGGAAGAATCGCCGATCATGTTCCGGTCAGCTTGGATCCGGATGACATTTCCTCTGTTCTCCTCGGCAATCTTATTTATGATCGGCAGATCCGCACCGGTCATCCGACGGATGTGATACTGGAGTTCATAAGCCGCGAGCTGCTCATTTCTCGAAGGATTTTCACCCACCAGAATGACTGCTGACGGCTGTCCGTCTTTCGCTAATTCAAAATCCGAAGATGCCGACAATGGGATCAGCATTGTCAAAAAAAAGACGGCGATGCCAACACCGAAAAATTTACAGGAATTCATCATTCTGTTTGCCTTTCAGATTATGTTTCTTCGCGGGAAGCAACTCGGAAAAATCAGTAGGGAACGTTCGTTCCCTTCTCCAACACATATCCTGCCAGAAGAGCGGAATAAGTGGGTTTTGTCCTCTTGTCTGATGTCGTTTCCGTTGTAGTCGGCTGAACTTCCGAGAGATATTGGATGGATTCACCCTTGGCATGCCCATCCATGTAAATCACATTCGCCCGGGAATCTGCGGAAGGCATCACCGTCGGCATGGAGGAAACTCCTCGAGCACTGCCGGCAACATTCCATGTATCGCGACCCGCACCGTGCCGGAATTTCAGCAGCGGTGTTCCCACCATCGCGGTTTCATAGTCATTAAGTCCGGTGTCTCCGCCGAAGATTGCCACGGCGGGACGAGTCACGGCCGAAAGTTGGTGCCAGAGATTGGTAGAATAATTCCCTTGTTTATTCGGTACGCCCGAGAGGTAGAAATTGATTCCGAAATGATTTTTCTGCGTTTTGAAACCATCCGGTTCGGAGGGACAGTAAAAAGTGCTCTTTTCAGTCGGAGGATTCCATGACGAACTGCTGCTGAAATAACCGTCATAGATTACGCCATAAGGAGGCTTCACCGCGTAAGACTCTTTTGTCCAGCCGATTCCCGTTCCGTATCCCAAACGGAAGAACCAGCTGGTAAGTGCTCCGGCGCCGGTGTTGCCCGGAACGATCCAATCATGATTGTCGGAACTGTACATGCTTTGGGCAAGCCCGATCTGTTTCAAACTGTTCATACAGGTGATTTCCTGTGCTATCTTTTTTGTCTTGCCCAATGCCGGGAGGAGCATGCCCGCGAGAATCGCGATGATGGCGATGACGACCAGCAGCTCGATCAGAGTAAAACGTTCCAGCCGTGGCAAATGAAAGATGAGATACGATGGTTTAAGGCGGTCTTTTGATTTTACCATGATGTTTACCCCTTCCGTTCGTGTTGTAAATATGACTCGAAATCATCGAAAATCAGCATCAGCGGATAGTCCCGGAGCGGCAGGTGTTTCAGAAACAGAGCCGATTTCCCCTGGGCCTCGATCATACTGTCCGGGAGCTCATATACCGAACCATCCTTCAGATCAGCCAGCTTCAGTTTTGTCCGGTCCGCATGAACTATAACGGATATCGTCTCCTCGCAGAACGAGGTCAGGATGTTTGTCGGATTCCAGTAGATCCAGGCACGACAGCCTCCGGCAAGACGGAATCCGAATGTCATCAAATCGCTTCCGTTTCCCTCGTCCCGGAACATCTGCGGGGAATAGGTGAGCGAGGGTGCGAAGAACAGAGGGATCTCGATCCGTTCCGTCCGTTCCCGAAAGAGAGCGGCAAGGACCTGAAGAGTCCGGTACGAAGATTTCGGCGTATAATGACCCGTGGCGAAGCCGTTTTCATCGAAGTCCGCGCCCAGCACTCCAAAATACCCGAAGTCCATGTAACTGGCTTTGTCGCCGGTCCGGCCGTTCAAAGCCTCGATCATATCCACCGAGGTGAAATAAGAGACGATCTTTGCTCCGGATGCAATGTGCGCGACAATATGACGGGCCGCATACTTGGCCTGCTTCTCCGGTGTCCAGGAGCCTTGTTTCAGTGCTCCTGCTCCATCCGGACGGGACTGCGTTCCAACTTCACCTTGAATCAGCGGCATGGATGGATTGTAGTGCCGGGCCAGCTCCCGGATCGTCCGGAACCGCTGTCCCAGGGAAAACCGTTCATCGATCAAGTATGCGTGATAGCAGAGTGCATCCATATCCCTGGCGCAGCCGGTTTCGAACATGTCATACAGCCAGCCCAGATCCGAAAGGCAGAAAGACCCTCCGATCACCTTTGCATCGGGATTCCCTTCGCGGACCGCCGCCGCTGTCGCTTTGACAAATTCTCCGTACTCCGCCCCGTTTGGGCCGTGTTTCCAGCACCATCGTCCGTCCGGCTCGTTCCAGACCTCGAACCAGGTCACGCGACCTTGGTAATGCCGGACTGTTTCCGCGACATAGCGATGCCAGGCGTTTTTCTGTTCGTCCGTCTTGATCGGCGGGCATCCGACCGCCCCGAAAACTTGAGCCGCGTCCTCATCATACAGCCCGTTTCCGTAGCAGAGACACACCCACGGCTCCAGCCCTCGCCGGATCAGATTGTCCACAATATCGTCCAGCCAGCGGAAATCATAGACTCCGGCCTGCTGTTCGGTCCTGGCCCAGCCGGATTGGACCCGGACCCATTTCACGCCAAGGGCCGCTATTTTATCGTAGGCAGGTTCCGGATCGAACACACCCCGGTCCAGTTTCTCAAAACCGATCCCCAGCGGAGAGGAGCATACCTCCGCGGAACTGACCGTCCTGATTTCTCCGCATTTATTCAAAGGATACATTTTTTCTCCTCCTGTCTTTCCTTGGCCTGTATCATCTCCGACGATACTCTAGTTTGATTCCGTTGTTAATGCAAACGGAGCGGAGAAATTATTTTTGCTCAAGCTAGGATAAAGCTATGCCCGTTTTACCGGAATTTCCCGGTCAAAGGCGATCCGCCGTTCCAGCAATTGGTGTACGGTCCGCGGATCCCGTCCGAAAAGGATTTCCCGAAGCAGCTGGTATCCCCTGAGCCAGAGACGCCAGTTCATTTCCAGCGAATAGAAGGAATATGTATTTTCCGCACCCGATGGTACAGAGGAACGTGCCCGGTGATACAGAAAGACTGTACTGTCCGGAAAGACCTTTCGGCGAACCTGTGCGAACGGGCCGGAGGGGTTGAAATCAAAGATCAGAAATTCCGGGAAATCGTTTTCTTTTTCGCAGAGGGCGGCATACTTGCGGAAGGAGTCCGCCGGTGAATCCTCTTTTCCCGCCGTGAAACGGTCGCAGGGGGAAACAGCGAGGCCGTATTTCCTTTTCAGACGCCGGATTCCCTTTCCTGCAAGTTTGTTGTATCCCTCCAGAGGACTCGCCTTGAAAAAAGAGATTTTCCGGTATCCTTTGCCCGAAAGCATTCCGATCAGCAGCTCGTAAAGCGCCGAATTGTCATAATCGATGTACGGTATGCCCGATAAAAACGGGATGATGTTGCAGGAGAGAAACGGAATTTTTCTTCCTCGAAGGAAATCCGCAGTTTCGAGGTCAAGCGAACTCGTAATGAACAGGACCCCCCGCAGATTTTCCGGAATGGAATACCGGAACGGCTTTTCCCCGTCTTTCCGGATCCTCAGGACGGAGAAGCCATCCTGATGAATGGCGCCGAAAAGATTGTCGACCTCCTTGGAATAAGCACTGCCCGACACCACGGCAATGACGCCTTTCATCAGGTTTTCCGGATGGATCCGGATTCCGCTTCTTGCGGATTCGCAGGAAAGCAGATTCTGCAGAAAAAGGGGTCTCAAAGCCTCCGTCAGAGTCTGGCGTGCGACCAGGAATTCACTGCGCAGCGAGTCGTTCGGCGGGAGTTTTCCGCGATAAAAGCCGAGCCGGATCCGGCGTTCGATTTCCGCTGTGATGTAAGGCGCTTTCGAGGGGTACACAGACTGGCATCCTTCCGCATGGCGATCCATGATATTCCGAAACGTGGTCCAATATATCTCCGTTCCTTCCGTTTTGCAATGGGATTTTCAAAAAAATTTCAAGCTAGGATAAAAAAAGCGGTACGGCAGTCTGTTTTTCCCCGATTTTCGAAGGTCTGCTTCTTGACAATACGTGAACGGAAGGTATATTCAGGGACGGCTGATGCCGATCATCATGAGGCGGTCAGGAGTATTTTCCCATTTTAACGGGAATATGTCTGTTTTTTCTCTGAAAACGAGGTGAAATCGAAATGAAAAGGCTGAAGATCACCATGCTGGGCGCGGGCTCCGGATTCGTTCTGACCATCGCAAAGGAACTGCTTCACGATCCCGTGTTCGCTGACTGCGAATTCACGCTCATGGATATTGCGCAGGACCGCCTTGCCGTTGCGGAATCGGCGGTCAAGAACATCGTTTCCCAGGGGGAGAACAAGGTCACGGTCAAGACCGCCATTGAACTGCGTCCGGCCCTCGAAGGCGCGGACTACGTGATCACCTCGTGCGAAAAGAATCGATATGCCTACTGGGTTCAGGATCTGCGCATCCCGGAGAAATACGGAGTGCATCAGATCAAAGGCGAGAACGGCGGGCCCGGGGGACTGATCCACGGCATGAGGAACATCTGTCTGTACCGGGAGATCCTCACGGCCATGAGCGAAGTCTGCCCGAACGCCTGGCTGATGAATTTCACCAATCCCATGTCCATCCTCTGCACCTATTTCAAGAACTATTTCCCGAAGATCAAGGCACTGGGATTCTGTCATCAGGTGCACGGTTCCTTCGGCGTGATCGCGGAGCAGCTGGGCTGGGAGCCCGGCGATCTGGAAGTCATTTCCGCCGGAGTCAACCACATGAACTGGCTGTTCGACATCCGGCACAGAGGCACGGGCGAAAGCTGCATGGAGGAGTTTCTTGCCAAAGTCAGGGATTCCAAGTACTGGCATCAGAATTTCCCGAGCATCCCGGAACAGAGTTTTACGCTGGAAGTCCTCAACACCTTCGGCATGTATCCCGTCGGGTACGATGAACATATCATCGAGTACATGCCCTTCTTCTCCGAGCCGGAGATCCAGAAGAAATTCGGGTTGAAGAGTCTGGCCGACTTCTATGAAGGTCTGACGAAGAAGAAGTCTCATACGCTGGAGACACAGCGCCTCCTCGGGAAAAATTACAGCAAGCCGCCGTTTCCCGTCGATCCGGATCATCCGTACTACGCGGAGAATCCCTGCAAGGTCATTACGGCCCTGGAGACGAATACGCCGACCTACTTCGACGCCATCAATATCCGCAACAACGGCGCCGTCGGCAATCTGCCGGACAACGTGATACTGGACGTCCCCGGACTGGCCATCGGAGGCGAGGTCCGTTCGATCCACGTGGGCGATCTGCCTGCCGGTCCGGCGGAACTCTGCCGCCGTCAGACGGTCCTGCACGAGATGATCGTCCAGGCATGCGCGGAAGGGAACGACAGCCTCGCCGTGCAGGCGCTCTGTCTGGATCCGTATGTGGACAGCATCACGCAGGCAAAGAACATCTGGCGCGATTATCGCGAGACCTACAAGGAAGAACTTACGACCTTCTCCGCAAAGTAAGAGCGCAGCCATTGAAGGGATCGGACTTCCTCCGCATTCGCAGGACATGTGGCGCGAGCCTTCGCCCGCTCGTAATTGTCAGGCGCAATACTCCTTCGTGATCCAGTCGGTGAGCCGCCTTCGCGGAGGCCGGACCGGAACCGGCCATCCCTCCGTTTTTTTTTCAGCGTCGACCATGCGGCTTTACACGAAAATCGCCTTGAATCTCCCGTGACAACAGAGGCTTTTTGATTCGGTTGAGGTCACTTTGTTTTATACAAAAGGGAGCATTTTGTTTTAGGGATGTAAAACATCAATTCCTGTTTTTGATCGGGGAAGTGTTTTTTCACCAGCGTATCGAGAGAATGATGATTCCCATGCAGACAGAAATAAGTCCGGCCAGCCCAAGACGGGCGATTTTTTCTTTCAGAATCAGAAGACTGTAAAGCGAGAATCCGACAATGCAGACGCCGATCGAGACAGGATATCCCAATCCGCCGCAGCCGGCCTCAGCCAGCAAATCCAGCCCCTTATAGAAGAAGAACACGCTGGCGGAGGTATTCAATATCATCAGGATTCCGGCTGTGATCCATTCACCCCGTCCGCCGAATTTACGTTCCCGGATCATGCCCGGAAGCGTGGTCAGCGCAAAACCGATCACGCCGCCGAAATAGAGGCCCATGGTCCGAAACAGGGCATCGCTCCCCGCCGTTTCCGGGAAATAGGAAGGCAGCGTGTTACAGCAGTGTGTCGTCATGACCAGCAGGAAGGCGATTAGGGAAGGAAGGATCCAGTTTTTGCCGCCGGCGGCGGATTTTTCATCTTTGCTCAACCCCATTGTCAGAACCCCGATGAGAATCAGAACCAGTCCGAGCAGACGAAGCGGTGCGGCCTTCTCTCCGAAGCAGATCACCCCCATCAGGAAGGAACCGATCATGCCTGCCTGCATAATTCCCCAAACCAGACCGTTCGGTCCTCTCTGCATGGCTTTCGCGGTAAAATCGAATGCGTAGAAGTTGGCGATGCCGGCCAGACAGCTTGCCAGGACACTCCATCCCGGAGCTTCCCACGAAGAATGGGAAACCGCCTTTCCGATCAGAAGCAGTGCACAGATCAGGGTCGCCCCCAGATAAGACAAGCCCTGAACGATATTGTAATTCCACGAGCGGGCGGAACAGGCGCTGACGATAATTCCAGCCCCGATCCAGCAGATCCCTGCTATGATGATCAGAAGAAGACCGCTTGTCATGACTGTTCTTCCCTTCCGCTTTGCGAGCTCAAAAGTGTGGATCCACAACATGAATTCATGGCTGTTCGGATCCTTTTTATCTTTTTCCTGATACGTACGACAATAAGAAAAAACGATTACGCCGCGCCACGGTCACGGGGCTGCCGGATGATCCGCCTTGAATATGAACTCGTATTTTGCGGATTCGCTTTTGAAGCGCAGCGCCGTCAGATTGCACCGCCAGATTCCATCGGGGAACCCCAGCTGCGTTCCTTCGAGAAGCGGCATTTTTTCCATCGAATCGAAAGAGATATTTCTTGTTTCGAGCGTGGTATTGCCGATCTTCAGATGATTCTCGTCGAGGATCTGAACGGAAGAAGGCGTCAGTAATGTAACCGTTGCCGGCAGCGGTGTTTCAAGCGAAAAATCATCGCTTACCGTAATTTTTTCTTCTCCGATGTCAAGGGACCGCCGGAACGATCTCACTCCGGCGGACTCGGGGTAGGCTTTGCTTAGATCCACGGCGATTTTCTCCGGATCCGCCTGAAGGAATGACGCCGTATAGTTTCTGCCCGCCAGCTGTTCCACATCGCCGAAAACGGGCGCATTATGTCCGGACCCCCGTGTATACCATAAGGTGTATCGCTGGGAGGAAAAATTGATCCTGCTGTATTCCGCGCTTCCGGCATCGATGACGACGGGCCGATCCTTGTGGTACAGTACGAAATTTCCCAAGTCGTTATGATTGTGGGACTCCGCATTGTTCCCGACTTTCACGGCCACCGTGAACTCCTTCCTGCGCGAAATCGCCAGATGATTTTCAAAACAGATGAAACTTTCATGCCGTTCCCGTCCCGGCTCCGGAAGCCCGGAACAGTCGAACAGCAATCCAAGTCCCGCGTGCAGACTGTCTGAAGAGTTTCCCAATGTCGCGGTTTTTCCGCTGCAAAACGTCAGCAGCGTCGCGGAATTCAAGAGCTGGGCGCATGGAATTATCAGATGAAGCGCAGCCGGGAATTCCGGCTGGCTGTCCGCAAAAGAAAGCATCTGGTCGGAATTCATTCTCATGTGTCCGATGAATTCCAGCATAGCCCGTATTTTCGGCTCGGCAAACAGTTTATCCATGCTTCCCGGCTGTGCTTTCTGCATCAGCTGCATAGCGCCGAACATAAGAAGACCGGCCTTTTCGTAATATGCCGGCCCTTCTTCGCAGTAGCCGTCATCAGGATAATGGGCTGCAAAACGGGCGATGACTCTCATGAATTCACGCACATACTGCGCCAGACGTCCGGTGTCTTTTTCCAGAAGAAAAATGCAGATAAGAGTGTTGTACGCACACCACGGAGTCCAGTTGTTCGGTCTTTCTTTCGTATACCATCCGTGCATCTTTCCGGAGTCCGGATCGAACAGGATGTTGTAAACGGTGCGTTCCAGAACCTTCATCCGTATCTGTTCGGAGAGATTTTCATATTCTCTGTCCAGTTCCTCGCCGAGAAGATGATGAACCAGTGCCAGCAGGGCTCCGGTCTCGCAGCAGAAAAGATCACTCGGCTTCGGTGCGAGAAGACGGGTCTTGTCCCATTTCGCATGCGCGGGAAGAGTCCAGGTCGTTTCTTCCATGACGGCAACGATATTGTCCAGCAGACGGGACATATATTTTGTCTTGTCGCCGGTAAGACACATTGCCAGAGAAAGACAGGCAATGTTCGCGCGTCTCTTGAAATACGGTTTCTGATAGCCTGCGCGATCACCGTTTTCGGCAAATTTGCGGTACTCGGAAAACAACAGCTGCGGGACATCTCCCTCTCCGATTTTATCCGCTTCCCGGAGGATCATGTCGCAATAGGGGCTTTTCCGCGCATTCTCCCATGCCGTCCGGTCGGAAAACCGGGGGTAAATATCCCTGTTGAATTTTCCTTCAGCGAAATTTTTATAAAAATCAGGCGGCAGGAACGAATCGAAATATCCGTCTCCATCGCAGTTCGCACGGAAAATTTCCCTGTTCCCGGGCACGCCTTCACCGGCCGAAACGGCAACGCGCATGACAGAGACGGCCGCGGACAGCAGACAAAGCAGCTTCTTCATATTTTACCTCCGAAAAAGATTCATTGTTTTTCATCCGAGATCCGGACCGTCAGAGTCTGATTCGGTTTCAGGATCACTGTTTCATTCTCTTTCCAGGTCCAGGCGGGATCCATGGCGTCGGACAAATTTTTGCCGGAGAAGGAAAGCTGTATCGGAGACGATTCGATACCGGAAAGATTCACCGCCAGCAGCAGACCGTATTCCTTCCCCTGATAGAATTGGTAAACGATGTTCGGCGAGGCCTTCAGGGAAACGGGAACCGGCTTCGCCTCATAAAGGAACTCGGACAAACGGCAGCCCTGTTCCGACACCAACCGGGCAGCCGCCTGCATTTCCGGATCCGAGACGAGGCAATGACAACGACTTTCCGCATGTTCATTCCAACTGAAAAACAGGACCGAACGGGAACCGGCGATCAGGCTCAGAATGAATTCAGCGTAGATGTCTTCATTCCGGGGAACGGCGGCATCGGGATATTGAAAAGACTGAAGATACGTTTGGAACGGCACGCCGTCCTTTGCCGCAAGAACAGCCTGCAAATATTCCCGCCAGGAATTCAGATCGGAATACGGGAACGGATAATTGTCGAACGAGGCGACGTCCGAGCCTTCCAGATACTGTTTGAACGTCGTTTTCTGGCAGAGATTGACGCACACCGGGTGGACAGGATCTTCCGCCTTGACAGTCTGATACATCTGCACGATCATTTCCGGCGCGACTTTCCGGGCATCCGGTTCATCGTACCCGTAGCCGATCAGGGCCGGATGATGTCTGATATTCCGTGCCACACCCCGGATGAGCTCATAGTCGACCAATCCGCTGGGGCGCAGAGAACTGCCCATGTGAAGGGAGGCGCTGCCGTAGAGATTGTTCGCCTGACAGAAATCCAATTGTTTAAGATACTGCTCCGTATAAAAGGCAATGGCTTTCGGCAGATATTCCTCCCTGGGAAGCTGCAGACTCGGGGCATCCTTGCTGTAGGATACGACACTGAGTGTTGTCAGACACAACTGCTGCCGGGCGGTTTTCAGAATTTCTACAGCGTTGGGGTATTCGGTGAAATCCGGGCGGATATGCATGGCGGGAAATCCGCCGTAATACACGGAAAAAAACGGCTTGCCGTTGATGGCGAGCAGACGATCCGGAAGCGTGGAAATATCCCGGACCGGAGCAAGTTTTCTCTCGGGAACGGATTGCTGCCGCCAGAGGAATTTTTCCATGGAACACAGCGTTTTTCCATCCAGTTCCGCCGCGGCATACAGCTGATATTTCCCCGCCGGCCACTCACGCAGAGGCAAAATGAAATCCAGCTTTCCCGAGGCTTTCCGTGCCTGTTCGAACACCTTTTTCCCCGCACGGGAAACGGTCAGCCTGACAATCGCGTTTCCGGGAACGAAGGAATTGCATTCCAGTTGAAGCGGCGTATCCTCCGGTTTAAGCTCCACCCATTCCATATTTCCGGATTCCGCGCGCCGCCCCACCATGGTCGGTATGTCCGTAAAGGAGGAACGCAGCAGGAACGGCTTCATGGCAATCTCCGGCGTTTCATCCTTGACTTCGACTAGTTCCAGCTTGTCCCACCAGGCTTTTCCCGTGCCGTTGTTGCGGACCTTGAAATAGATTCTCAGTCCGCGGGTAGTCGGGAACGTCGTGAAATTCATCACGCAGTCTTTCCATTCGGGCATATTGCAGGCGAGCTGAGTCCAGCCCCATTCCGAGGAATTGGTGATCTTGAACTTATCGGCGGATCGACTCTGCCCGAATCCGAAAATGACATGTCCCAGAGGAATGTCGTTTCTGGCAGCGACTTTCAGCTGGTATCGGGTATCGGGCTTGACCGGAATCACCCCGGTCAGCACGGCAATGGATTCCTTGTCCGAATCATCTCCCTGCACCATGCAGAACTTTCCCTCGGCCGGATTCTCGGTCGAAAGTTCATATTTTCCGGAAAAGGCGGCAAAATATCCGTTGTTGACCTCTTCCAGCAAGCCTCCCGAAACTTCTTCCGCTTCCGTCAGGAAGGACATGGAACGGATTTCCATTTCACCGGGACCGTTGATCAAGTCCATCCGGAGAGCTTTAATGAGGTCCGCTTTCTGCCAATCCTCCCATCCGCAGACTGTCTTTTCTCCGAGCCTCACCCGGTTGGTCTGCCATTCTCCGTTGTCATTCACCCGGCCCAGGTTGATTATGTGCTTTTCCGTGAAGTTTTTGTCTTCGCCGGTCTGAAAATAGATGACCGTCTCGTTTTCTTTCGGTAACTTCCCCGCGGTCCGGTAGACGATCTCAAAATATTTGCAGTCTTTCAAATCAAGTTTCTGATCCAGCTGGAAGAACGGATCGCGTCCGGTGGATTTGAACTGAAGAAGCCCGTCTTTCCGCTCCAGGTTCAGGCGGACGGGCTTTCCCCAGTCTCCGAAATTGTTTTCCGCATTCCAGCGGATGCCTTCCGCCGCGCCGGATACAGTCAGCAGCATAACAAGTGTGAATAACAAAAAGCGTGCCATATAATTGCCTCACAAAATTGGGTTGCTGTAAAAAAATCCAACGCGGCAGCCGCCTGAGAAAACGTTCTTCAGCGGTCCTGCAAGGTGTAGGGTGCGTACGCCATTCTTGCCGGATTGGTATATTTCGTCTGATTGCCTTTCATTTCCGAACCGACATCTATGACATGGCCGGGATACATGAGGAAGTTGGCTTTCCCGTTATGGGCCCGGTGAATGGTGGAAAAGGCCAGCGGATCATGATCCGCATTTGAATTCTGATAACTGAATTGGAAAGAGTTGGTCAGGCTCTCCTTGCCTGGAATAAGTCTCCCCATCGTATCCGCGATAACGGCCAGGTTATTACTGGAGGAGAACCGCCCGATCAGTGATCTTGTAACCTGACTGTAGGGCCCTTTCGCCGTTGACGCCCCGTAGACTTCCTCATTGGTCCATCCGAATGTGGTATAATTCAGTCCGTAGGAGAGCTGATTGACCACTGTGGAATCTTCATCCAGGAGACTTCCCACTTTCCGGACATATTTCGGACACCAGAATACCATGCTGTCCCGCAGATACAGATCCTGCATCAAACTGAACCAGCGATACCTCGAACCTGTGAAATTCGCGCTCATCAGATAGTCGTTGTAATCATTGGAATACATGAAAAAACCGATTCCCAGCGATTTCAGATTTCCTTTGCATGACACCGACACTCCGCTCTCCTTGGCCTTTCCCAGGGACGGCAGAAGCATTCCCGCGAGAATGGCGATGATAGCGATGACGACAAGAAGCTCGATGAGGGTAAATCCGATCCGCTTGTTCTGCCTCATTTTTCTGAATCTCCTTTCATATTCCGTTTGCAAATAGTTATCATCTCAGTTCAAATCCGGAGAAGTCCACCTTGCCGGGGCGGCCGATTCTTTATTCCTGTTCTTTCTTAAAATTCATATTTATCAATAAAATATATCGTGCAAGAAAGAATGTCAAGTGCAAAATAAAAAAAATCCCACTTTCTTTTTTTCCCGCTTTTTCTTTCCGCCTGGTGAATGAAGCATCGCCGGCGACACGCACGCAAAACGGCCGGGACAAGACACATTCCCGAACACCGCTCGGACGCTATTGTTTCTTTGGAGGTGGATCTGGCTGGAGGTCAGGAGGCAGGTATTCCAGTCGGGTGGTGTCGAGGAAGGTAAGGATCTTCAGCTGTCTTCGCCCGATCGTAATTGTCAGGCGCAATACTCCTTCGTGATCCGGTCGGTGAGCCGCCTTCGCGGAGGCCGAACCGGCGGCGGCCATCCCTCCGGCTTTTTTTCAGCGTCGGCCGGAGCTTTCCAAAAGATGTTTTTCCCGGAAGAGTTCCGGCGGGATCTGATATTTTTTCCGGAAGGCCCGGTAGAAGCTGTGGTAGGATCCGTAATGACACAGGATGGCGATTTCCTTGCAGGAGATATTGCTTCCGAGAAGCAGCTCCATCGCCTCTTTCAGTCTCAGATCCTCCCGGTAACTCCGGATCGTGCGTCCGGTCTTTTCATGAAACGTCTTGGAAAGATATTCCCGGGAGACACCCAACTTCCGGGCCAGAACCGTCGTCGTCATGGATTCGTTGAACGCGTTCCGGATCTCGCTCTGGATATCCCTTACCTGACTGACCTTCTTCTGTCTCCGGAATTTTTGTGCCGGCCGGAGCAGCATGTCGAACAGATCGAACGCCATGCGGGCTGCCTCCTGCGGAGTCTGCGAAAAAGTGGCGCCCGCGTACTTCCGGTAGGACAGCAGTTTCTTTTCCAGCTCGCTGCCCTCGCCAAGGTAAAACTGATATCCGTATACCCGGTTGATCTCCCCGATGATCCGGCTGCTGGCTTCGCCCGGAAAGTTGATCCAGATGAAATGCCATTTCTCCTGCCCCTCTTCCGGACAGCGCCGGGAAACAAGCGGATTCCGGCAGTAATCCAAAGTTGCAGTTCCCGGTACGCAGTCGTAGTGCTTCTCCCCGACCTGAAAGATGCCGTGACCGCTTAACGTGAGCGTGAGCTGTCCGCCGAACGACAGGGGAATCAGGGACTGTGAGACGCCCGGCAGGCTGTAGCCTGGCTCTTCCACTTCTTCCACGAGCATGTCCGGATACGGCATGTACTTCAGCTTCGGAGTCCGGACAAACCGTACGCTCCACAAACGGACTTTTTCGATATCGATCATAACAGGGTCCTCCGGAATAGTTCACAATATGACATGTCAAACCACAAAATGCAAACAATAAAACTCTTGTTTTCGCAAAAAAACAGGATATAATTGTGATATGCAGAGGTAGATTTTCAACGAACGTCAGTCGGTCCGGCGCCGGCTGGGAAAGGATATCAGATGAAAAAAATCAGATGTGCCGTCATCGGCACCGGAGGCCGCTGCCAGAATCTAATGGATCATTTGCTTCGTCACGCGCATGGCGCGCTGGATATCGCGTCGGCGTATGACCCCGAGCCTTCGATGCGGGACACCTTTTTCCGGGAACTTTCCTTGAGCGGAGTGGAAATCGCCCCGTCTGCCGAAGCCGCCATTCATGCGCCGGGAGTGGAATGGGTGATCGTGGCGTCTCCGAACCGTTTCCACTGTGGACAGATTCTTACCGCATTCGCCGCGGGGAAAAACGTTTTTGCCGAAAAACCGCTGGCGACCAGCATTGCGGATTGTCAGGCTATCGAAGAAGCGCACAGGAAGGCGGGCACGATTTTCGCCACCGGCTTCGTCCTGCGGTATTCCCCTCTCTACGTCAAGGCAAAGGAGCTGCTCGACTCCGGCCGCTTCGGGAAAATCCTCAGCATCGAGGCCAACGAAAACATCTATCCCGAACACGGCGGATACATCCTGACCACCTGGCGGCGACTCCGCAAATTCGCCGGACCCCATATTCTGGAAAAATGCTGCCACGACATGGATCTTCTGGAATGGTTCACGGGGTCCCTGCCCGTCCGCGTTCAGGCTGTGGCCGCCCGGAGGTTCTTCACGCCGGACCGTGCATATCTTCTGGACAAGTATCCGCCCGACACGCTTATGCGGAAAATCAATGACACACAGATCGCCAACCCGTTTACCGGCGACAGCGATGTGGACGACACCATTTTCAGTTTCAGCGAATTCCGGAACGGCATCATTGCCAGTTTCAGCGCCACCATGTGCAATCCGATTCCCGAACGCAGGATGCGCTTCCATTGCGAATACGGGACCCTCGTCGTCGAATTCTACACCATGACCCTCCGCTATCATTTCCTCGGGGAGAAGAACGAGCAGAGCATCTCCTTCGGCCCCTGCGAGGGACACGGCGGCGGCGATGGAAAAATCATGAGCGCCCTGTGGGATTCCATGCAGAACGGCACGGCTCCGCTCTGCAGCGGCAGCGAAGGACTCCGCAGCGCCGTCTTCTCCCTGGCGCTGGATCAGGCGGCCCACGAACACCGGATCGTCGACCTGGAGGATGTGTGGAAAAAACTTCACTGCTGACCGGAGAAACAGACAACAGTTGAAAGGAGAAAAACATCATGAGGATTTCGCGGAATGATTTCAAACTCTCAACTCTCATCTCTCATCCCTCGAACCTGAAGCGTTTCACGCTCATCGAACTTCTGGTGGTCATCGCCATCATCGCTATTTGATTACGCTCGATTTTTACTGGTTACTTGCTTATTGTTGCTTATTTTATCGAAGTGTTTTCCTGATCCTTGCAGAATCCTGTATGCGTATTTTTGAATTATCGGATCTTTAATGCGTATCAGAAATCCACGTCCTCTGGGCGTGGTCAGAGACCATCAGGGTTTGCCTGAAGGTCTGCCCATGCTATATTATCTCAACTGTCCCCACAGTGAGAA
>JAFZZR010000061.1 GCA_017615635.1 Lentisphaeria bacterium | reverse complement strand
GGGCGGCGCAGACGGCGGCGGCGATCCCGGCGCAGCCTCCGCCAACCACCAGGATCTCCGGTTCGGCGGCCACGGGGATAAGGGTTTCCCTGCAATAACGGTACATTTCCATAATGGGCATCTCCTCTGAAGTTTGAGTTCGTTGTGAAGAAATATATCCGGTCCCGCGCCGAAAGAAAGCAAAGAAAGAGGGAATTTCAGTAATAAAAATTCATAATCCTGCTTGAAACCCGTGCGGCCCGGGCGTATATTCCCTCACGACACAAACTTTCGGATGGCATGATGAACAAGGTCAACTCCACAATGGTGGCAAGGAGGGCGGGCGTCTCCCAAAGCACCGTTTCCCTGGTGGCCGGCGGCAGTCCGCGGATCTCCCGCGTCACCTGCGAAGCGGTCATTCGGGCGGCCCGGGAACTGGGCTATCCGCTTCTGCCGCGGAACCGGGAACACCGTTTTGCCCTTCTGGCGACCACGGACCACTCGCTGCACCATTATCAGACCTCGGTGATCTCGGCCGCGTTCGAGGTTTTCATGAAGCGCAGTATCCGGATGGACATTCTTTCCGTCAGTCATCTGGAAACCCTGAACGAGCGGGTGTTCTCCGGTGCGATCGCCCTCAGTTCGCTTCCCTCGCTGACTCAAAAATGGCGGGAACTGGAACTGAATCTGCCGCTGATCCGGCTGACGCAGAAAGGCTCGCCGGGTGACGGGATCTGGTCGGTTTACAACGATCCGGAAGCGGAGGTCCGAACTGTTCTGGACTACCTTCACGCACGAGGACACCGGAAGATCGGACTGTATCTCCGGCGGACGGAAAAGGAAGAGGGGCTTCTCTCGGAGCAGACCGGCAGGATTTTCCGGCGCGAGCTGGAATGGGATGGCGTTTCTTCGGCGAAAACGCTGGTCAGTTACTCCGGAAGAAGCCACGATGCCGGGTTGGAACGGCGCATCGACCTTCTTCTGAAACAGGGAATCACGGCGCTGGCGGTGATCCCGGGGGAAAGCACGCTCAAAATTCTGAATCACCTGCGAAAAAAAGGAATCCGGATCCCCCGGGACCTCTCCCTCGTCTCCCGGGAGATACCCGGCGTTTTGGAATATTGGGATCCGCCCGTAACGGTCTACGCGCCGGACTACGCAGCGCATCTGAATCTCGCTGTGGATCTGCTGGAAGGATACTACAGATCCCGACCCATGCGTGACATCGCCGTTCCCGGACGTCTGATCGAGCGGAGCTCCGTCCGCCGTATTTGATCATACTTGCAAAGGAAGACATGGCACACTATATTACGCAGGATCCGCTCCGGATCCGAAGGAGATGAAACTCATGAAAATCACATTTATCGGTACGGGGGCCGCCGATTATAACTGGTCCCGATACGGCGAGCCCGGCATCCTCGGCAGCACGGCCACACTGATCGACGACCACCTGCTCCTCGACTGCGGGCCCTCCGTCCCGGCGGCGCTGACCCGGTACGGCAAGGAATACGCGCAGATCACCGACATCGTCATCACGCATCGGCACAGCGACCACTTCTCTCCGGATTCTCTGAAAAGGATCACCGCAGGCCGCATCGGCGAGATCCGGCTGTTCGGTCCCCCGCAGGTCTGCGAACTGGCGAAGCCTTTCTGCCGGGTGCAGGTGCTGGACTTCGGCAGCCGTTTTCAGGCGGCCGGATACGATTTTCTGACTCTCCCCGCCAATCATACCGTGGAAGACATCTTCGAGAAGACGTTCCTCTACCTCATCTCCGGAGCGCAGCGCACCCTCCTTTACGCACTGGACACCGCCTGGCTCCCCACCCTCGCCTACAGACTTCTGGCAAAAACGCCGCTCGACGGCGTCATCTGGGATGCCACCATGTCCAAGCCCGGCGACTGGCGGATCTTCGAGCACACCGATCCCGTCATGTTTTCCATGATGCGGAAGACTCTTGCCTCCAACGGCAACATTCACGAGAAAACGCGCATCTGGTTCGACCACCGGGCACGCACGCTCTGGCCTGCCGATCCGGAAGAGCAGGAATCGATCGCCCGACGGGAAAACGTGGAACTGGCCCGCGAAGGCGAAACCGTCATCCTCTGATCCCGCCGGAAACCGGAACTTCCGGACGAACGAGGCCGAGCGTGGCTTACAGGACGATCCGGCGGAGTTTGTCCGCGCCGGCGTATCCTAGATAGAGTCGGGGGTCGTGCATGAATTCACCTTCGCAGTCGTTGGTGAACACGACTTTTCCGCCGGGCTGGAACTCCTGTTTTTCCACGCCGAAGAAAAAGACCGAATCCTGATGCAGCGCGAGGCGCGAGATCGTGTGATCCACATGCCAGCCGGAAGGTGTGGCTTTCGCCTCCTTCCGTGAAAAATGCGTATCCCAGATCGGACGGCGGGCCGCTTTGCGGTCGTAAAAGAACAGCCAGGCGACTTCCGGATTGTCTCCGGTCGAATCGAAGTCGAGATGGAAGGTGACCGACTCGCAATCCGCCTCGAAGGACCAGTGAATGCCGTTGGCGCCGTACACGTGTCCGGCAACGGCGGTTTCGCCCTGCCAGCGCAGGAATTCGCCGATGGAGCCGCCCTCGTTCAGGACTTTTTCCGCCTCGGGGAAATCCGTTGACAGCAGCTGTTCGAGCCGGGCGGCGCGCCATTGAAGTTTTTCGGGGAAGTACTTGTAGACTTCGGCCTCGGAGTGATACCCCAGACGGCTGTCCATACGGCAGAGTTCCGCCAGACGCAGAGAGTTGGAAATCTCCTCACGGACGATCTTCTTCAGGCCGTCCAGAAGAGCCGCGGCATCGGAGGGTGAATCCAAAAGAGCGTTTCGCATCGTGTAGAAGCGGAGGATATTGTGCCCGGATCGGAACTGGATGTCCAGCGCTTCCGCCAGCGTGAAATCCAGTTCGTGCGAGGCGCGGAGGACCGATTGCATCTCCGCCATGCCCTTGCGCCATTCGTCCGAGAGGCGGCCAGTGAGCTCGGCGAGTTCGGGCAGTTCGAAGTGCTTCACGGCATCGCCGAAAGCGTCGCCGGAGGGGAACGTCTCCGGTTTCCAGCTTCGGGTCAGAGGGAGCATGGCCTGCTTCAGATAAAGCGGCCAGACGGGACCGTCGTGCATGGGTCCGTAGTACTGGAACTGGATATCCAGCGGATACTGCGAATAGCCGTCGGCGAAATGCTTCCAGGCACGGATGACGCGGTCCGCATCCTTTCCCCATTCGGGTTTGGCCAGCGCCTCAAGAAAAGCGTCTTCTCCGGCGGAAAAATCCTCGTATGCAAGCTTGCCCGCAGCCTCGTTCATCAGGCCGGGATAATTGCCGAAATACCAGCACTGGATCACGTGACGGATCCCCAGTTCCTTCATCTTGCGGTATTTCCGGTATACCAGACCCGGCACGGGTATGTACGGGACCGTGGCGCATTCATGAGAACAGGCGACCTGCAGCTTGGCGGCGAACTGACAATGCCCCTTGACAGCCTGAGCCATCAGAGCGAACCGATCGGAGGGCCCGACTTCCGAAAGCCAGTAATCGCCGCCGGCGCGTACGGAATCCAGCTGGCGCTTGGTCACGCCCGATTCGAAGTTGAATGCCAGAACGATGTCGGATGCCAGGTTCTCCGGCAGCTTCGTGATCCAGTGCCCCAGCTGTTCGGCAAACGGAATATACAGCCAGCTGATAAGTTCCGCCTCCGGGTTCGCATCGGTCATTCCCTTTTTCATGGAGCCCAGCACGTCCGCCAGGATCTCGCCGAGCGTCTTCCCGCAGCGGCGGGCACAGGGGATTCCGCCGTCGCCGAACGGATTTATGCGGCTCAGGCAGGAGGTCGGCCGCTCACCCCAGGAGATCGTGATCATGCCGCCCAGATGCGGTACCGCGCGAAACAGGGAGTTCGTGCATTCGTAAAGATATTTCCGGGCGGTTTCCGAATTGACGCAGAAGCTGCTGATGTCGAATCCCGCGTCCTCCCGGGAGATGCCGGGCCCGCGCAGTTCCTCACAACCGGGAGGCACCGGATTTCCGCGGTCGTCCGACCAGAAAATGGGCTCGATGCAGAACACCCAGGTCTTGATCCCGTAGCGGCGGCAGCGTTCCACCGTGCGGCGCAGTTTGGCGATCCGTTTTTCCGCCTCGGGAAGAGCTTTGCGGATGGAACAATCGCAGATCTCGCGGAAGGTGACCGTCAGCCACAATCCGTTCACGCCTTCGTGTGCAAGACGGCTCAGATACTCCTCCGGATAGTAATCGATATCGTTCATCAGTTCGTCGATGTTGAACGGCGGACGTTTGATCGGACCGAAGAAGCACCGCGAGATACGGTTCTTCAGCCAAGGCTTCCGGGTCGTCTCCCCGATTTTGAGATACGGCGAGCCTGCAATGAGGTCCCGCAGATAATACAGTCCGCGCCGGATCCCCTCCGTATCCGACGATTCCAGCGTAACGGAATCTTTTCCGACGGTCAGACGGTACGCCTCATGCTCCATTCCGCCGCACTCCTTCACGGAAACGGGGACCGCATCCCCTGCGAGTCCGGCCTCGGCGAGAAAACGGTCGAAGTCCGCGTATGCAGTCTCCAGCAATTTTTCCGGATCGGGGAAATCACTCTTCAGGACAACGCCCGGCTTCAGGTTCAATTCATCCGCAGCGGGCCCGCGCCCGTCCCAATGAGAAACAAACGGCGTATGCTGCTTCAGCAGTTCAATGAAGCGGGGTTCACCCTGGGGATACCCCGGCATGGCGGCGTCATGAGCGGTGGACATGGTTCTTCTCCTTCTCGGCGTAGACAACGTACGGCGGGAATCCGGTCCCGCAGATTTTATCGGTTTGTCCGTAATATAACGCAGGATCCGCTCCATTTCCAGCGTCGATCCATCCGGCGGATGAAAAAGTCAAGCCGACTCTTCCCCCCGTTTCGTCCGTCCGGGAAACACGTTCCGCACTTTACGTCCGGTCCTGGGGTTTCTTCATGCGGATGCCGGTCCTCCGCCACGCTCCGCGCTATGGAGGACATCCTTCCCCTTCGGGTACTCCTGACGATCCGCCATTCCACTCACTGTCGTTCGCGGGAAAGGATGGCTCGCCATCCGCAGCTCGCTTGCAGCGAGCGAAGGATGGTGGTCGCTACAAGACTCGAACTTGTGACCTCATCCGTGTGAAGGATGCGTTCTAACCAACTGAACTAAGCGACCTCATAGATCTGATATCGCATCTGCCTCTTCGGCAGGGATTGGGGAAATATACACCCGGAAACAGAAATGTCAAGAAAAGAAATGCGGAACGGATAAAGATTTTTCCGATGCGGGAAAAGAACGGATTATTTTCGCCATTGGGTCTTGACATAGCGGAAACCTGTATTATAATTACAATAGTAAACTATAAACAGGTTACCACCTATGTCGACCACCAGCAAAAATCAGGGAAGCCGCACCGAACAGGTCAAACAGGCTCTCATCTGCTGTCTTCAGGACCTCCAGCTGAAGCCCGGCGACGCGCTGCCCACGCAGGCCGTCCTCCGGGAGAAGCTCCACGTCGGCGCCGTCACGGTCCAGCGGGCCATTGCCGCGCTGGCGGATGCGGGGATCCTGGAAGTCCGGCCGCATAAGGGCGTATTCGTCCGCCGGTTCCGCACGGAAGGCTTTGTGGGACGCGAGATCGGGCTGGTCTGTCTGTGGCGTACATTTTACCCGGCGGCGGCCTCCATGCTGCAGTGTCTTCAGCTTCAGCTTCACAAAAAAGCGTGCCAGTGCAAGCTGTTTCTGCGCAACTTTCCCGAAATGACCGAGGTCGATTCCCTCTCCTTCTTCGACGGACTGAAGCGCTGCATCGAAACCGGCCAGATCCAGGGCCTCATCACCACCGTCTCCTTCGACGACGAAGCCTGGGCTTTTTTCCGCAAGCACAAACTGCCCGTGGTGTCTCTGGGTTCCGCCTCCCGCAACGACGGATACAAGATCACGGGAGAAGACTGCCTTCCGGAATTCTTCGATCTTGCCCGCAAACGCGGCTTCCGGCGTCCCGCTCTGTTTCACAGCGGATACCCTCTGGCCGAACATGCACGGAAAATTTTCGCATCCTGCACGGACTTGCCGACGGAAAAGTACTGCCGCATTCTCTATCCGGACATCATTACGGAGGACCGTCCCGTCGACTGGAATGCGAAACTGCGTGAGATCCTCCGGGAGTTCAGCGCCATGCCGAAATTGAAGCGCCCGGACGTGCTTCTGATCCCGGACGACATTCTCTGTTCGTTCGTATACCGGGAAGTGCAGAGCCTCAGGCTGGCGGGCAGTACCTGGGATCCTCATTTCATCTATCTGGCGAATCGGCAGATCCCCATCCTGCCGCTTGACGGAAGTATCGGGGACTGTTTCGAAAATGACATCATGAAACAGGCGGAGGCGGCAACGGAGCTGCTGCTGAACGTGATCCGGGGCCGGGAGACGAAGGAGCGGGTCATCCGCATCAAGCCGAAATTCATCGAACAGAAACCAGACACATCCGAAAGGAGAAGGAAATCATGAGAGAAAAAAAGTTCACCCTGATCGAGCTTCTCGTGGTCATCGCCATTATCGCGGTTCTGGCGGGAATGCTTCTGCCCGCTCTGGGCAGCGTGAAGAAGACGTCACAGGCTGCGTCCTGCGGCAGTAATCTGAAGAGCATCGGTACTTTTATCCAGCTGTATGCGGACAGCAACGACGACTGGACCATGTATTCCGGGCTTGGCAGTAATGCCGACCGCTGGACGCTCTGTTTCGAACAGGCCGTGGACAAGGCCGCCACCACCTGCGAAACGGCGAAGAACAGTACGGGTGACGAGTTTCTGACCGTCGGCACAAAGGCGCAGGACGGTAAAACAGTTAATACGAATTATGTTTTCAACGCCCAGAGTTACGGCCGGAAAATGAGTTCTCTGCAAAAATCGGCCAGCGCCCAGTCCATGCTGGCCGACGGTGTTCAATGTCTCTTGAAGAATGCGAACAGCGGCTATGTTGTCCAGTACTGGCAGAATTTCGGCTTGTCCATGTTCGATGGCGCACGCTTCCGCTGGAATACGATCTGGGGCGTTCACAGGAGGGGACAGGCCAACCTGCTCTGGCTGGACGGCCACGTGGAAGCCCGGGATACGTACGGCCTTTACACCGAATACGAAACATGGGATCTCAACAATTTTGCTCTTTGGAAAGGCGGAAAAAGGCGAAAGGACAAGGACAATGATGTTCGGGAATTCTATTGATCTGCAACATAAGGAAAGGAATCTATCATGAACAGGAAAAACTTTACTTTGATCGAGCTTCTCGTGGTCATCGCCATCATCGCAATTCTGGCGGGCATGCTTCTGCCCGCTCTGGGCAGCGTGAAGAAAACGGCGAAGACGGCCTCGTGCAACAACAACATGAAAAACATCGGCCTCATGATAAACATGTACGCGGACAATTACGACGGATGGACCATGTATTACGGTGGGCACGTATGTGCCGTGAAATGGATCTACTGCTTCGATCAGGGATCGGATAAAAACGGCGTGGGCGTGTGTCCCGAAGGCGCGAGAGAAATGAACGACAGCTATTTCTTCAAAACCAGAACGCTCAATGATGAGTATGTCTATACCAATTATGTGTTCAACGGACAATCCTACGGACGGAAGGTCACCTCGCTTCAGAAGCCGGCCAGCCGTATGTCCATGGTGGCCGACAGCGCAAACTATCCGCGCAAAACATATCTCTATCATTACTGGCAGCAGGGGTGTACCCCCGAGACGAATTACGCCGTTCACCGCTGGAATACCATCTGGGGGTGTCACGGCGGCAGAGCCAACATGCTCATGCTGGACGGCCACACGGAGGCCTGGACCGCAGACGAATGCTTTCGCGACTACAACACATGGGACAACACCAAATCCGTGTTCTTCTGGGCCGGCGGAAAACGGCGGAAGATCTTTGGAACCAATGATCATGATATCAGAGAATTCTGGTGATTCGGAACGATTCGATCGAGTTCTTTCGGAGGAGAATACTTTTTCCTGATGAGGGATTTGTCATGAAATATCTGAACCTGATGCTCACGCTTGCCTCGCTTCTCTTCGTCGTGTCCTGCAGCTCGGATCATTGTAAAACCTGTTGTCCCGGTCCGGAGACGGCGCCGAATGAGTTCGCATTCGTGCGGGACGGGACGGCGTCCTGCGTGATCGTGCTGCCCGCGGAGGCCGGGAAGTTCGAGCGTCAGGCGGCGGAAGACCTGCAAAATTATCTGAAGCAGATGAGCGGGGCGGAAGTTGCCATTCTGAAGGAAGGCGAAGCGCAGCCGGATCTGCCTGCCGTTTACATCGGGCAGACGGTATTCGCTTCGGCGCACGGGGCGGATTTTTCGAAGCTGGGGGATGAAGAATACCAGATCATTCCCGCTGGACGCGACCTCGTCGTGACCGGCGGGCGTCCCATCGGGAGCTTCTATGGGGTATGGAAAATTCTGAACCGTCTTGGCGTGTGGTCGATCGCCATGGATCAGGACGTGGTCCCGGAGAAAAAGGATGCGGTTTTGTGCGCGAAGGCGGAGCGTCATGCGCCGGACTTTTCCAGCCGGATCATCTACAACCGGAAACCGATTTTCTTCAAGATCGTCAAATTGCCGGAGAAATGGTTCGAGCGCTACGGACTGTATCTTCTGCGGAACGGGATCAACGGACGGCAGCACCGCCTGTACTCGCCGCCGTACGTGGGAAAGATGTCGGACATTCCGACCGATCCGTATGTTCACACGTTCTGCCTGTACGTACCGAGGAGCCTGTTCGACACGCATCCGGAATACTTCGCCATGGACAAGACGGGCAAGCGCCGGAAACCGGAGTCGAATACGGCCCGCGGCGGACTGTGTCTCTCCAATCGTGAGATGTGGGACGTGGCGCTGGAATCGCTGCGCGCCATGATCAAAAAGCATCGTGCGGAGCGGCCGAAGGAGGAATGGCCCATCCTCTACGATATTTCCGCGCTGGACCTGGCGCAGGCATGCGAATGTCCGGAATGCCGGAAGATCGCGGAGGAGGAAGGAGCCGAGATCGGACTTCTCAGCCGGTTCATCAATTATGTGGCGGAAAATATCCGCAAGGAGTATCCGGATATCATAATCCGGACCCTGTCCTACGGACTTGCGAAGGGATTCCCGAAGAAGACGGCGTTTGCGGAAAACGTGCTTATTCAGGTCTGCGATCTGTTTGTGACGGGCGACTGCTTCAAGCCGCTGAGCCATCCCTTCAACGCCCATGCGGCAGCCATGTTCGAAGAGGCGGCAAAGCAGAAATGTCAGCTTTCCGTATTCGATTACTGGAATATGTGCTTCTACTGCGATCCGCCCCGGATGGAAGTGGTTTTCGATACCCTTGCGCCGGATCTCCGTTTTCTGAAGAGCTGCCGGGTGTCGGGTCTGTTCCTCGAAGGGTCCCTTCACGAATACAAACCTCAGAACTTCATGGAGCTGGAATATTTTGTGGCGGCCCAACTGATGATGGATGTGAATCAGGATCCGGAAATGCTGGCAGACGTGTTTCTGAACGGGTACTACGGAGCCGCCGCCCCGGAAATGAAGAAACTTTTCAACGAGCTGCGCGAAGGCGTGAAGAAATATCCGGAACTCCAGCCCGGCATGCGCTCGAAACTCTGGGACTACATGACGCCCGAATGGCTCTGGAATACCTGGGAACTGCTGGAAAAGGCGGGCTCGAAAGTTCCGGAGGGCAGTCTGTACCGCCGCCGCGTACAGGATGAATCCCTGTGTCTGCTGTGGCTGATCCTGGAGGAGCGGGGCAAGTATCTCAAGTATTTCAACGAAAAAGGCATGAGCCGGGATCAGTTGTTCGAGCTCTGCAAAACGCGCAGTCTGGATCATCTGAATCGCTTCGGGGCGGAAAATCTGATGACACCGAACGCATACGTGAATACGCAGTATCACTGCGAGGCGGAACTGAACCGGCTGAACCTGGCGCCGCTTCCCGTCCCGCCCAAGTTTGCCGAGGTGGAATCCATCAACCGCCGGGTCTTCGGGATCTACCAGTACAATCCGCTGGCCGACTATGATTCCAGCGTGGTGGATGATCCGGATTCGCCCACCGGAAAGGCTCTGAAGGCCACGGACAAAAATCCGGCCAATCACGGAGCGAAGACAACGGTCCGGGATCCTCGGGGAAAATGGGCGTTCCGGGCCACGCAGTTCGGATTGTGCGACAAGGGGATCGTGGTCGATCCGGTGCCGCAGGACGAGAAATATCACTGGTACAAAATCCCGGATGTCACTCTTCAGCCCCGCTCCTGGTTCTGGGGCTACCTCTGGCACATCCAGATCATCCTTCACGCCGCCTACCAGATCGACGACGGCGTTTCCAGGGAAAATCTGTGGGACTGCTGGTTCTCCGCCAAGTTCACCGGCCCGGCCTATGTCCCCGGTTCGAAAAAAGAAAACGCCGTCTGGGTGGATACGGTGGTTCTGACCCGGCCCGGCGAAACGAAGATAAAAGATTCGAAAAACTGAGAAAGGAGACCGTTATGAGCAGAAAAAACTTCACTTTGATCGAGCTGCTGGTCGTGATCGCGATTATTGCAATCCTGGCAGGTATGCTTCTGCCTGCGCTGGGCAGCGTGAAGAAGACGGCACAATCCACATCCTGCGGCAACAATCTGAAGGGAATAGGCACATTCATTCAACTGTATGCGGACAGCAACGACGACTGGACCATGTATTCCGGGCACGCCGCAAAAGCCAACTACTGGACGCTCTGTTTTGAACAGGTGGTGGACAAGGCCGCCACAACCTGCGAAGCCGCGAAAAACGGTACGGGTGACGAGTACCTGACCATATATACGAAAGCCCAGAACGGACAGAGGATCGCGACGAACTACGTCTTCAATGCACAAAGTTACGGCCGGAAAATGAGTTCTCTGCAAAAATCGGCCAGCGCCCAGTCCATGCTGGCCGACGGCGTTCAATGCCTCCTAAAAGACGGCTACATGGTCCAGTATTGGCAGAATGTCGGCCTGTCCATGTATGATGGAGCACGTTCCCGCTGGAATACGATCTGGGGCGCTCACAAGAGGGGACAGGCCAATCTGCTCTGGCTTGACGGACATGTGGAAGCCCGGGATACGTACGGCCTTTACATTGGATACGAGACCTGGAACGGAAACAATTTTGCTCTTTGGAAAGGCGGAAAACGGCGAAAAGACAAGGACGATGATGTTCGGGAATTTTATTGATTTACAAGAACAAGGAAAGGAAATTGTCATGAACAGGAAAAACTTCACTTTGATCGAGCTGCTGGTCGTGATCGCGATTATTGCGATTCTGGCGGGCATGCTTCTGCCGTCGCTGAGCAAGGCAAAAAGCTATGCCCGGCTTACCTCATGCAGCAACAATCTGAAAAACATCGGGCTCATGATCGCGATGTATACGAGCAGCAACGACGACTGGACCATGTACTCCAACCGTAACGTCCTGACCTGGGACTGGGTGCTCTGCTTCGAGAAAGGGTCGAACAGGAACGGCGTGGCGGTCTGTTCCGAAAATATTGACCGGGCCGGCGGCAGCATCGATTGTATCGGACGGGATGGTCTTGCAGTCAACGGAGAACGCGTCTGGACCAACTATGTGTTCAACAATCAGTCATACGGGCGGAAAGTCAATACACTGCAGAAGTCGCCCAGCAGCATGTCCATGCTGGCGGACGGTGCCAACGGGTTGAAAAAAGTGGCCTATTATCAGTATTGGCAGGACGCCGGACTGGGAACGCCCGATTATGTGCAGCACCGCTGGAACACGATCTGGGGCTGTCACGGAGGAAAAGCCCAGCTTCTCTGGCTGGACGGGCATGTGGAATACAGAACAACGGAAGTTCTTCAGTCGGAATACAGTTCCTGGGATTTCCTGAAGAGTTTCTGGCTCTGGAAGGGCGCCACGCGGCGTAAAAACAACGACGTCCGGGAGTTTGCCGAGTAAATCCCGCTTACCCATTTTTCAAAAAGGATTTTTATCATGAAGTTTTTGAGCCTGATCCCCGCGTTTTTTGCGCTCTTTTTGACCGTATCCTGCTGTCCGGATCATTGCAAAACCTGCCCCGGACCGGAAGCCGCGCCCGCGAAACCCTCGAATGAGTTCGCATTTGTGCGGAACGGGACGGCATCCTGCGTGATCGTGCTGCCCGCGGAGGCCGGGAAGTTCGAGTGTCAGGCGGCGGACGATCTGCAGAGTTATCTGAAACAGATGAGCGGCGCGGAGGTCGCCGTCCTGAAGGAAGGCGACCCCATGCCGGACCTGCCCCGGGTGTACATCGGACAGACGGCATTCGCCTCGGCGCACGGGGCGGATTTTTCGAAGCTGGGGGATGAAGAATACCAGATCATTCCGGCGGGGCGCGACCTCGTCGTAACGGGCGGTCGTCCCATCGGGAGCTTCTACGGCGTATGGAAACTGCTGAACCGTCTGGGCGTATGGTCTCTCAGCATGGAACAGGATGTGGTCCCGGAAAAGAAGGATGCTGCTTTGTGCGTGAAGGCGGAACGGCATGCGCCGGAATTTTCGGGCCGGATCATCTATGACGGGCTGCCGATCCACTACAAGGCGACGCAGATCCCGCCCGGCTGGTTCGAGCGCTATGGACTGTATCTTCTGCGGAACGGCATCAACGGGCGTCAGCATCACATCTACTCGCCGCCGTACGTGGGGAAGATGTCGGATGTTCCGCACAGTCCGGTGGCCCATACGTTCTGTCTGTACGTGCCCCGGCGTCTGTTCGAAAAGCATCCGGAATACTTCGCCATGGACAAGGCCGGCAAGCGCCGGAAACCGGAGCAGGAGACGGCCCGGGGCGGGCTGTGTCTCTCCAATCCGGAAGTGGCGGAATATGCGCTGAACTCGCTGCGCTCCCTGATCAAAAAGCACCGTGCGGAACGCCCGAAGGAGCAGTGGCCCATCCTCTACGATATCTCCGCCCTGGACTTGGCGCAGGCCTGCGAATGTCCGAACTGCCGCGCCGTCGCGGCGGAGGAAGGCACGGAGGCGGGACTTCTGAGCCGCTTCATCAATCACATCGCGGAGAATATCCGCAAGGAGTACCCGGACATCATGATCCGGACCCTCTCCTACGGACTCGCCAGCGGATTCCCGAAGAAGACGCCGTTTGCGGAGAACGTGCTTCTGCAGCTCTGCGACAAGTTCGTGACGGGCGACTGCTTCAAGCCGCTGAGCCACCCGTTCAATGCCCCGTCCAGGGCCATGTTCGAGGAGGCGGCAAAGCAGAAATGCCAGCTGGCGGTGTGGGACTACTGGAATATGAGCATGTACTGCAAGCCGCCGCGGATGGAAGTGATCTTCGATACGATCCAGCCGGACTTCCGGTACATGAAGAGCTGCGGCGTGACCGGGCTCTTCATCGAGGCGGAAAAACATGTGTTCATTCCGCAGAATTTCATGGATCTGGAGTTCTTCACGGCCTCCCAGCTGATGATGGATCTGGATCAGGATCCCGAAATGCTGGCCGACGTGTTCCTGAACGGATACTACGGAGCCGCCGCGCCGGATATGAAGAAGCTCTTCAACGAACTGCGCGAAGGCGTGAAGAAATATCCGGATCTCCAGCCCGGCATGCGGTCGAAAGTGTGGGACTACATGACACCCGAATGGCTGTGGAATACCTGGGAACTGCTGGAAAAGGCGGCCTCGAAAGTCCCGGCGGGAAGCCGTTATCAGCGCCGGGTCCACGACGAGTCCCTGTGTCTCCTGTGGCTGATTCTGGAAAAGCGGGGGGCGAATCTCAAGTATTTCAATGAAAAAGGGCTGACCCGCGAGAAGATTTTCGAGCTTGCAAAGGACCGCAGCATGGCGCATCTGATGAAGTACGAACCGGCGGAGCCCGATGCAAAATCCAACTACACCAAAACGCGGTACAACTGCGAAATGGAACTCAACCGCATGAACCTGGCGCCGCTCCCCGTGCCGCCCAAGTTCGCCGAAGTGGATCCGGTCAACCTCCGTGTATTCGGGATCTATCAGTATCAGCCGCTGGCCGACTATAATTCCAGCGTGGTGGATGATCCGGATTCTCCTACGGGCAAGGCGCTGAGGGCCACAGATCCGGATCCGGCCAAGCACGGAGCGAAGACGGTCGTACGCGATCCCAAAGGGAAATGGTCATTCCGGTCGACGCAGTTCGGCCTGTGCGGCAAGGAAATCGTGGTGGATCCGGTGCCGCAGGACGAGAAGTACCAATGGTACGTCATCCGGGATGTGACGCTGAAGCCCGAATACGCCTGGTTCTGGGGATATGTCTGGCACCTGCAGATCGTGCTGGACGCCGCGTACCAGATCGACGACGGCGTTTCCAAGGAGAATCTGTGGGACTGCTGGTTCTCCGCCAAGTTCACCGGCCCCGAATACGTCCCCGGTTCGAAAAAGGGGAACGGCGTCTGGGTGGATACGGTGGTTCTGACCCGGCCCGGCGAAACGAAGATCAAAGAATCGGAATAAGGGGAGAAGAAAAGCCTATGAGAAGACAACGTTTCACTCTGATCGAGCTGCTGGTCGTTATCGCCATCATTGCGATCCTTGCCGGGATGCTTCTCCCCGCGCTGGGAAAATCCAGAAGCTACGCCCGGACAGCATCCTGCAGCAGCAATATGAAGGGGATCGGTCTTCTGATGTCGATGTATTTCGACAACAACGACAACTGGACCATGTACAACGGCCGTGCATCGACCGCGCGGGACTGGACCTTGTGCTTCGAACAGGGACAGTCGGCGAACGGGGCGGCGGTCTGTCCCGAAGGCGTGGCCCGGGACATGACCTATATGGCCGGCGATGGACGCGCGCTCAACGGAGAAAAAGTCAAGACCAACTACGTATTCAATGCGCAGTCGTTCGGCCGGAAGGTCGGGACGCTCAAAAAATCGCCCAGCCGTCAGTCCATGCTTGCTGACGGCGCTCATGCGCTGGTGAAAATAGGCGGTCTGTACCATTACTTCCAGAGCTGCGGCCTGGGAACTCCCGATTATGTGCAGCGCCGCTGGAACACGATCTGGGGCTGTCACAACCGAAAACCCGCCATGCTCTGGCTGGATGGCCATGTGGACTACAGGGATATCGAGGGTCTCGCCGGCGAATATGCCAGTTGGAACAACGAAGGTTTCTTTTTCTGGAAGGGCGCAAAGAGGCGGCAGGACCAGGAAGGCGATATGCGGAATTTTGACCCGTAAAGGCAAAAGAAGAAAGGTTTTTTATCATGTTGGAAATACTTCCCGCCGGTGATGTGAAACTGCATGGTTCTCTAGGCGTCATGCTGGATAACGTCATTGAAAACCGCCTGAAAAAACTGGACTGGGTGCAGATGGTCCGCCCCTTCCGCGAACGAAACGAACGCGACGGACGCTGGCGGTGCGAGTTCTGGGGAAAGGTGGTCCGGAGCGCCGTCTATGCCTGGCGGTCCACGCAGGATCCGGAACTCCGGGAAATGATCGACCGGACCGTTGCGGATCTGCTTTCCACGCAGACGGAGGACGGGTGCATCAGCAGCTATCCGGCGGAGCTTCAGCTGGGCGGATGGGATATCTGGGGCCGGAAATACGTGCTCCTGGCCCTGCTGGCATATTACCGGGAGATGAATCCCGATCCCGCGATCCCGGAACGGATCCGCCGGCTCGTACGGCATCTGCTGGGGCAGACCGGGGAGCGGATCCAGGATCACGGCTATCACTACGGCATGGCAGCGGCATCCATCCTCCGCGGGCTCGTCGAGGCCGGAGAACTGTGCGGCGACCCGGAAATTCTTGCCGCGGCGGAAAAACTGGCGGCCTCGGGCTGCTGTCAGGTGCATGATCTCTTTCACGCGGCGCGGATCGGCGTGCTTCCCTCGGAACTGGGCAATGGGAAGGCCTACGAAATGACCAGCTGCTTCCAGGGACTGGGCGCCCTGCATGAAAGAACGGCGGATCCGCTCAAGCTGGAAAGCCTGCGGAACTATTACCGCCTCGTCTGCGAAAAAGAGCTTTTCATCACCGGCGGCGGCGGACTGAAAGACATCAACGGAGAGTTCTGGTACGGCGGAGCCGAGCGGCAGATGCGGACCGACTGCGGCGGCGTGGGAGAGACCTGCGTCACCGCCACCTGGCTGTGGTTCAGCAGCATGATGCTCCGGCTGACAGGCGAAAGCACGGTCGCCGATGATATGGAACGGATCTTCTGCAACGCCCTGCTGGGGGCGTTCACCCCCGACGGATCCGGCGTAATGCATATCAATCCGTTCCTTTCCGGCGGCTGGAAGAAGCAGGTCGGAGATCAGATCCCGGGATTCCGAGGTCACGACTGCTGCCGGGCGCAGGGGCCCTACGGCTTGAGTCTGGCGCCCCTGATCGCCGTCATGAAAACGGACGCGGGATATGCGGTGAATCTTTACGAGGATCTGACGGTCCGGGACGTTCTGGAAATACGGGGCGGATATCCCGCGGCGGATCAGGCGGTCATAACCCTGCTGCGCGAGGGCGAATTCGAGCTTGCGCTCCGGATCCCGCGGGATTTCGGATGCCACGTGGACGGACAGGCCGTTCCCGGCGGCGTCTACCACGTGCTGAAGAGGAACTGGCGCATCGGAGATACCGTGCGTCTGGAGTTCGATTTCACCCCCCGGACGGAGACCCGCGGCGGATGGCGGGCGACTCTCTGCGGTCCGCTGGTCATGTGCCGGGAAAGCGGAGCGGCGAAAGACGGCGCCGTACTGCGCCGGAGCGGTCCGTACGTCGATTACGCGTCGGCAGGCCGGCGTTTTTCGGAAGACAACACGCTGACGGTGTGGGAACCGGTCTGAGGAAAACCGTTTTCCGCCGTATTTCAGGCAAAAAAAAGCCCCGGTGTTCTCCGGGGCTTTTTTTATGGTTGAACCGGATGTCCGTCAGTCGAGCTTGACGATATCCATGAACTTCTTGGACAAGAGCTCGCATCCGCCTTTCTTGACGATGCAGCCGCGCTCCCAGCGGAGACCGTATCCGTCGCCCGTGAAGAATGTGTCGATCTGATAGGTCATGTTTTCCTGAAGTTTGTACTTGCTGGTGGTCTCGATCCAGGGACTCTCGGTTTCCATGATGCCCAGGCCGTGGACGGGTCCGTAGAGCATGTAGTCGCCCCAGCCCTGATCGATGCCACACTGGGTGTACTTCTTGGCAATGCTGGACGCCTGGACTCCGGCCTTCATGAGTTCGAATGTGTACTTGTGGG
>JAFZZR010000060.1 GCA_017615635.1 Lentisphaeria bacterium | reverse complement strand
GACGATCCGGTCCGGAATGATCTTCCACTCCTCCGCGTGGCCGCGGATGATCTTCACCGCCCGGACGGCATCTTCCAGCGGGGCGGGGAAACGGTTCGGCGCGACCCGGTAATTCAGAACGAACGCATGAAATCCGAGGCGGTTGAATGCCAGCGCGGCGGGCGGCCCTTCGGTTTTTTCGCAGACACTGGTGTACCCGCCGCCGGGGATTACCAGCACCGCCGGACGGGGCGTCAGGGTGGGAAGCAGAAAGGTCGTCATGCAGGAGCTGCACGCTTCTTTTCCCTGCCACAATTCAATTTTTTCAATCATTTTTTTCCCTCGAAATATCGGTCAGGGCGCGGATCAGTTCTTCATGCCAGGCGGCGGTGACGGCCGGATCGTCCTTGATCATAACCTCGTTCAGTTTTTCCGGTGCAATGAGTGCCTTTACCGCCGGAGAAGAAGATTTCTCCGCCAGCTTCAGATAATACAGATCCTCGACAGCCTCCCGGAATGCTTCCAATCGAAGGGTCGGCACAAAGCCTCGCTCGTCACCATGATGAATGAGGAAGGCGCCATTCAGTTTTTTCTCTTCATCGGAACGGTAGTCGTTGTTGCTCCAGGAATTGACGGCCCAGAGCACAATGCCGTCGCCGCCCAGCAGGAAAGTCCGTATCCCGCGGAATCGGAAATAGCTTTGCAGAGGGGAGAAGTTTCCGGATCTGCTGCAGAGATACGGCATGATCTGGGAACAGTTCTGCTTCAGGATCTGTTTTATTTCATCCGCCGAGTCACGGCTTGTCACCATCGTCTCCCAGGGAATGGCCGTATGGAGATAAGGAGCAAAATGGCGGATGTCGTCCACCGTTGACCATGTGGCGAAGTTGGAGCTCACCTGGAATCCGTACTTTTTCAAAATCTCCGCGGCGGAGATCAATTCCGGAAGATGGTTCGTCCGGGGCTCATCCTGCAGAGGGACAGTGAAGCGACTGAAGTCCACATCAGCCGATTTGAGAGCCCGTGCCCAGTTGGCGCACCACTTGTCGAAGAGCGCCAGCATGTCCGGATCGCCGAAAGGCTTCTCGATGCCCGCCTGCTTCATTTTGTCCTTGAAACGGGATACCACACCATACCCGTATAACCAGCCCTTTACATTTGCGCTGAGAAAAGATTCATCCTGAATGTAGAGGCTCAAATCATCGGAAATTGTCAGTTTGCCCTTTTCGGCAAGAATGGCTCCGTGCGGCTCCGCGGCCATGACATAATTGAAGTGATATGGCTTCAACTGACTCCAGTAGAGCTGTCTCTTGTCCCAGGCCCAGCTGAAGGAGTAAGGACCGTAGCCGTAGCAGGGAGGCATTTCCGCTTCATCCATCACCAGAGGGAGAACCGTGGCCGTGACATGGACCTTCCGCTTTTCCATGCTGACGTTGACGGGGACGATCTCAAAACTCCACTTGTACGTGCCGGGCGTGCGGTCGGTTTTCGCTTTCAGCAGCAGGACCTTGTTTTCCCCGCCGGGAACGGTGATGAGGTTCGCCTGATTGAGGGAAGACTCGATTTCGGCGAAAACCTCTCCCGTGACCGCACGCCAGTTGAAAAGTTCGCTGAAGGAGAAGATGTCGCCGTTTTCGCTTCTCAGTTCCGGCTCGATCCGGAAGACGTAGTTTTCATCGGTGGTGTTGAAGAAAACGATCTGGACGATCTCGAGATCGTTCCCCGGCAGAGTGATTCGGATGTCCTTCAGCTCTTTTGCCTCCGGCTGAGGCGTCGAATCGGGATAGATCCGGGTGAAGAGGGGAACTTGGGTAATGAAAAGTTTTCCATCTTTGTTTCCCGTTCTTTCAGCAGCGAGAGTCTGTCCCGGCGTATAACTTACCGGCTTCATGTCGGCGGGAATCGAAAATCCGTTGGGCGCTTTGGTCCAACTGGTGATCTCCTTATCCGAAATCTGCTCCCTTCCGACGTTCATGCGAAAAACGTTGTCAAGATGAAATTCGCTCACGGGGATTTCCATTTTGACATAAAAACCTTCGGGATTTTGAACGACCGTGCTCTTGAAATTCGGACAGTTCCAGGCGGGATTGCCGTTCTGCGCATCATAGACGGCATTGTTGACATTGACAATGAAGTGATAGAGCCGCGCGGATGTTTTCAGGGAATCGGCAATGACCACTTCCACACAGTCGTCGTTCCACAAGGTATCATCGTTACGGGTAAATTTTGCGGACAACGGCTTCGCGGCTTTGCAGAAAAATTCCACGACCATGACTCCTCTGTCGCCGGATATCCGGATCCGCGTGGGATTTTTCGGCTTGCTTCCGTCTTTGCTGACGAGCAGTTCCGCTTCCACGGGCTCGGCGAGACAGCAAACCGCGGCTCCCGCTTCGACGGAATCCTGTTTTTTCATTCTCAACTGCTCGCGGCGGGAATTTTTCCGCATGGGGCCGTAGAGATGCGTGAGGATGTTCTCAATAAATGCGGACTCCGTGTTCCGGATAATGTTGTAGGCGTAGGTGAAAACAATTGTTCCCGT
>JAFZZR010000059.1 GCA_017615635.1 Lentisphaeria bacterium | reverse complement strand
TGGTCTTTCGGCGTCTCTCGAAAGTCCGAAATCCGGTACTTTTCGGCTGTTGCCGCACAGGGCAGCAGCCTCAAATTCCGGACATCGTCTTTTTCGAGATCCATCCGAAATCCGGGGGCGCCACTTTTGGCAGGGCCGTCTCTTCCGGACTATTTTTTGTCCTCCGCGCGGGGCAAAACGCTCCACTACAGGGCGGCGGAATCGTATTCGAGCGGAATCAGCGTGCCAGTTGCGGGATCGACCTTTGCCATCCGGGATCCGTCGATCAGATGAGAGTAGCTTTTCGAGCTGGAAAACAGGCTGAGCCAGTCGTATTGATGTATGCAGCCGCCTGTCGGGGAGTTAAAGACAACGTGAAACGTGGACATCTTTTTTCCGACGTAGTGCTCTGCGGTAAAGATAATGCGGTCGCCGCATTCCGGCGGGCTTTTCAGAAACTGTGTTTTCAGTTCGAAATACCCGCTTCCCGCTTCCTTGCAATACCCGCCGAAAAAACCTTTTTCCGCGGAATAAAGACACGAGTGTTCTTCAACGAAAAGTCCGTAGGAATATATCGCACGGACCGTGCCGATCCAGATCTCCCGGCTGACGGCCGTGTCTTTTTTTGCCTCATTGTATTCCTTCGCCTCGTTCAGTTGGCCCTGATACCAGGTGGACTGGAATACGGGATCCGGTGCCGAGGCACATCCGCAAAGGAATTCGAGCGCTGCCGTCAGAAGAAGGAAGGAATGCCGTCCGGACATTTTCTGATCTCCGCAAATGGTGTAATTTGTCTGCTCTCCGCTTTCTCGTGCTTATAAAATAGCACGGGATCGCTTTTTTTTCAAGCCGCAAATCGTTGCCTCGAACGCAGATCCGGAAAAGGTCCGGAGTCAGTATTTCAGGGACAGTTCCTTCAGTTCCAGTACGCCATCTCCCGCCAGCATTTTCAGCAGATGTCCGCGCACCCCTTCGGGCATGGTGAAGTCGTGTTCGAAGAGCGTCCAGTCTTCTCCTGCCGGAGTGACGAACGGGGCGCCGGAGTCGTCCAAACGCACGGTCAGCGTGCCTTTGCCGCGGAGCTGCCCCGTCAGGCGGACTTTGCACTCGGTGCCGGGAATGTTGAACACGTTCTGCCGGATCTCCGTTCCCGGAGAGAGCCGCACGAAGCAGGAATCGTTTTCCGGTTCGCCTTCCACAACGGCCACTCCGCCGATTGCCGGCCAGGCATAGGGAATGAATTTGCCGTCGGCGAAATCGCGGTAGCGGAACGATCCGTTGGTCAGCATTTCCGTGCCGTTGCAGATCTCGCGGTAGAGCGGAGTCAGCGCCGAACTGAAAGCCCCCGGTTCCTCCGGCTTCAGCGAGTCGCCGTGGGCCGCCCGCGTGCCGTGGATCATCCGTTTGTTTCCGGAGGGGATGTTGTTGTAGGCGGCATAGACGCTGGTGGGCGGGCAGGTCTCGTCGATGAATCCGACCGCGAATCCCACGGGACAGCGGATCAGTCTTGCCATATTGGCGGAGTCGAAGTACGCGGAGTTTTCCGCCGCCAGCTTCGCGTTTTCCGGCGTATCCTGATAGCGTTTCAGAAGCTGCGGCCAGCCGTTGATCTGATTGTTGCGCGAGCCCAGATGATCGCACATGGCCGGTCCGCCCGGACAGCACAGCGTGACATCCTTATCCAGCGCCGCCGCCACGATGCTCTGGCATCCGCCGAAGCTCGGGCCGGTGGCGATCAGATCCTTTCCGTTCCATTCCGGACGCGATTTCAGGTAATCCAGCGAGCGGACGATCCGCAGAAAGATCTTGCCCGGCATGTACTTTTCTCTCTCCAGAAGATTGTTGAACTGATAGTCGCGGATATCGGGCCGCGCCCGCAGTTCCTTCTTCATCGCTTCCGGGACGGTGTTGATCGTGTCATGGATGTTCATGTGAAAGATCATGGCCCCGCGGGCAACCGCCTCGCTGAAGCGTGCCTGCGCTCCGAGCCAGCTGGCGCCGCCGAAGGTGATGATCGCCGGCAGTTTTTCCTTGCCGGTCCACCGGGGGATCGTCAGGATGCCCGTCGCGTTGATCTCGCCGTCGGCGATCCGCACATCGAAGATCCGGACCGATTCCTGATAAACGCGGGGATATCTCCTGGTGATGTCCTGGACCGTGATCTCCGGCGTCCGCTCGCGCATCTTGCGGATCCGTTCCTGCCAGTACGACTCGAAGTCGGCCGGCATCGTCGTCCCCGAAACGATTTTTTCCGGTTCGATTCCTGCGCCCGCGCACCGGACGATTTTCTTCCCGCCCGGCGGCGCGGCCGTGACTTTCAGCAGGACGAAGCCCGGACGTCCCAGCTCGGCCGTCACCACTGCCGGTTCCTTTTCGGAGACCAGGGATCCTTTGCGGCTGTATCCGCCGTCGCCGGTCAGTTCCCAGTTTACTTCCACCCCTTCCAGCTGCTTTTCCTTGTCCGGGTCCGCCGGATCTTTTACAGCGATGTTCCCCGGCTGGATCAGCCAGATCTTGAACCGAATCTCCTCGCCTGTCTTGTAGACGGCGGACGGCCGTTCGGCATAAGCGACGATTTTCGGCGGGACCGCCGGCATATTGACGGGCTCTGCCGCCGCAAGCGAACCCATCAGCAGGGCGGCTCCGAGGATGAGCAGATTCGTTTTCATATCGAACTCCTTCCGTTTTACTCTTTGATTTTCTGTTCCGCTTCGAGTTTGGCGAAGCGTTCCTTGTCGGCGAGGGAGACATGGCCCTCCACCCAGCCGTTGTCCAGGGGATCATTCACGCGTTTCTCCAGATCGCGGAACAGCCGGTAGATATCGACGGCACCTCCGATCCCGAACCAGAACGTGGAGATGAAGGCCACGATCCCCGGGATGAGCAGCGTGGTGATGAAGAAGTAGGTTCCCCACCACTCGATCTTCCAGGGCGTCACGGCGTTCCAGATCACCACCAGGACGAAGGCAATGAAGAATTTGTAGACGATACTGTAGAGGAACACGCCCCAGGCGATACAGCGGTCGCCCAGCGTGTATTCGGGCGTGATGCCGATCAGCTTGGAGAAGAGGTTGCTGAGCGTCCATTTCTCGCGGGTCTTGTTCTCGCCGTCGATGTTGTAGATGCCGCGGTGGAGCAGACGATCCAGATTGAACGGCTCCTTCTGCGTAACGTAGGAGACCGCGCAGAAGATGATCAGCGTGATGATCATGATGATCATATAGATCTCGTAGGAGTTGATGGGGAACTTCACCGGATCCATCTTCCAGACCACGATGGGATTCATCGGACGGGACACGACCTCCAGAAAATGTCCGAATCCATCCGCCCAGCCCATTTTGACCAGCCACGGATACACCGTCTCCGCCCAGTTCCGCTGTACGAGGATGCTGCTTACGGAGAGCACCATGCCGGAGATGACCGAGGCGAAGGCGCCCGCGCTGTTGCCGAAGCGGCTGTAGAGGCCGAAGATCATCACTGGGCCGCATCCGCCGTTCCACATCATGGCCATCAGTGTGTAGTACATCTGGATATAGTCCAGCTGCGACATCATGAAACTGCCGCAGGCGAAGAAGATGCCCACGCCGATGGAGACCAGGCGGATGGCCAGGATGTGCTGTTTCGGCGTCAGGCCATGGGGACACAACGGCAGCACCACGTCCTGAGTGAGCGTGAGACTGGCCGAATAGATGCGTGTATCATCCGACGAGATCATGGCCAGGATCATGAGCAGACAGAACATACCCAGCATGCCCATGGGGAGCAGCTTGCGCATCCCCACCGACATCATCTGCTGATGGTAGATCGTCTTGTATTCCTGAAATTTGGCGTTGCCGCGCGCCTCGGCCTCCTGCAGCAGCGGACTGTCCGGAAGCAGATCCGGATTCCCCGCCATGACGGCCGCCTTTTCATACTCCTTGAAGGCCTCGTGCGCTTCGTTCAGCACCGGCGTATCCAGATTGCTGTCCTGCGAAAGCGGGCGGTCCTTGCCGATCACGTGCTTCTGTTCCGGAACGGCGGCGATGCGGTTGTTGAAATCGTCCCGGTTTTCCGGCTTCACCAGAAGTCTGGCAATGTGGGCGCTCAATTCCGTGCGCACTTCCTTTCCCTTGCCGGAGAAGTCCGTGTGGTTCATGAGGGCGATGACGCCCACCGCGATCAGCACGTAGAGAAGCGCGTTCAGCGCTCCGCGCCACGATCCGAGCAGTCCCGCCATCTTCTGCTCGTGCGGGGACTTCGCCGCCGTGGAATAGCTGGCGCCGATCCAGCTTGCGCCGTGCATGATGGTGGTCACCACGGTCAGGATCACCATGAAGATATTGAAGTCGCGGAGATTCTGCACGTCATAGGGATTCAGAAAACTTTCGCCCTGTACCCGGTCCATCATCACCGGCACCATTTCGGTGTTCCAGTTGAACTTGTAGAGGATGAAGATCACGAACACCACCATCAGCGGGAAGAGGATCATGCCCTGACAGGCGTCCGTGATGAGCAGCGCCAGCGTGCCGCCGAAGCAGATCAGCGAGACCGCCACCGCCAGACAGATGAACACGACGATCACAAAGGTGGAGACCTCCCAGCCGAAAATGTTCACGCTGTGCGGCAGACCCAGAAAATAGATGAAGAAGCGCGCCGCAATGGCCGGCATGATCATGTTCGTCAGCATTTCCGCCAGACTCCGCAGGGAGGCACCGAAGATCCGGAACGGGCGGTTGTACCGCATTTCCAGAAATTGCCCCAGACTCATTGCCTTGGTTTCGCGGAACCGGTAGGTGCAGTAACCGAACAAGGCAAGCACCACGCCCAGCGGCACCAGGATATTGTTCCAGAAGACCAGCGCGAACCCGGTTTTGTAATGGACTTCCACGTAGGCCACCAGCCCGAAAATGGAGAGCGCCTGGGCCACGCTGCCCATGCTGAGCACATAGCGTCCGGCCACACGGCCTGCGCAAAGATAATCCGTGACGCCCTTGATGTAGCGCCGTGTGTACAGCCCGACTCCCACGATGGCAATGGTCGGGATGATGACGATCAGCCAGTCCAGCAGACTCATTTTCTCTTAATACTCCTTCTTTCCTGTAAAAACTCAAGTGCGGGGACCAAAACCTGAAAATTCATACAATCCGATTCGCAATCTCCTGCTTACGTTTATTTCTCGAAAACGATTAAAGCATACCCCCGGATCAGAGGCAGGACAATTCGGCAGTATTCGTCTTCCTGCGTGAAGTTGAGTTCCTGCTTTCCGGGCGCCAGATACACCCGGCGGAACGGGGCACCGTCGATCCGGAGGGCGAGATCGGTATCGATCAGAGTTCCGCGTTCTTCCAGTGCGACCGATTTGCCCCGAAGTTCCGGCGTGTAGACCAGGACATGGAGCAGTTCCAGATTGTCCTTGTACTGGACGAAGGCGCGCGCATAACTTGGGAGCGAGGCGGACCGGAATTTCGGACGGGACAGGAAACGCCGGATGATGTTTCTCAGGAGCATACGGGTCTGGTACGGCGCGCGCTCATAGTATCCTTCGAAGATCCGGCCGGCACAGTAAGCGATTTTTCCCCTGAAGGCAAGGAAGGGCGCGGAGGTCTTTTCCTGAGGAGGCGTGTACCAGTTGGAGTGAAGGCCGTCCCACTCCCGGTTGAAATACGGCTTGACGCACCACATGGAGATTTCGCTCTCCGTTTCCGGGCGGACGTCTGTGCCGGATGCATACACGGAAAGCGGGAAGCGGGGCATATCCTCGGAATCCGTCTGTTCCGGCTGGAAATAGAGTGGATCATGCGGGGTGGTTCCCTGATAACTTACCGGCCAGGAATCGACCACGAAACAGTTCCGTTCCGGGTCGAGTCCGGAATCTCCGGTGGCGATCACCGCGCCGCCGCGTTCGAGGTGTGCACGGACACGGCGTGCGATCTCGTCGGTAAAGAGGACGTTGTCGGGAAAGATCAGCAGTTCATAGTTTTCCCAGGAGGAGGCAGTCGTTACCACATTGAACTGAAGTTTGAGTTCCGAAAGCATCCTCACCGCCGCCTTCAGGGAAACATTGGTGCGAAGAGTCGTCCCTTTGCCGTTTCCGCAGACGACGGCGACCGCAGGTCTGTTGACGGCCTCCAGACACCAGGGATCGTACTGGCGGATCGTTGCGTACACCTTGCGGACCAGCTCGAAAACTTCCGGATAGATATCGCCGCGTGGATGAAAGTGATCCGCTGCTTCCGGGCGCATTCCGTTAGCCATGCCGTAAAGCAGATCGTACTCCACGCTCTCTTCCTTGCGCAGACCGCCGAAATCACCCCAGTCGTAAAAGCGTCCGGTCATGCAGAGTACGCTGTTGTCTCCGGCGACCGTGCGGAGATAATGGGCCTGCACGGGCAGATAGTCATATCCGAGAATCGGGCATGTCGGCAGGCATTCGCATTCCAGATGGGTGTTGAGTCCGATCATTTCCTCCACCCACGCATCGTTCAGGAAGAAATACAACCGCGGATCGATGGACTTGATGAGGTCATACAATTCCCGGGCCAGCTTCAGAACCGATCGTCCGGTAAATTCCCGGAGGGCCGACGGGTCATTGTAATCGATCCCGAGTTTCTTCATCTCCTTCACGCAGACCGGACAGACGCAGGTGTGCCTCGTACTCATGCAGTCGAAAAAGAATCCGTCCACCGGATAGTTTTCCGCCAGTTCCCGGACCATGGCTTTCAGGTGCTCTCGGTAGGGCGAATTGTAACACGCCGTTCGCATTTCCGCCGAGGGACGCCGAGCGTTCAGACAGGTGCCGGAAGGAGAAATCTGCATCCAGTCCGGGTTATGCAGAAGTTCCTCGTCGCTCAAGCCGCCGTTGAAATATGCGCTGATGCGGATCCCCTTGCGGTGGCAGGATTCGGCGATTTTTCCGAACAGCTCGAACTTCAGCGAGGGATGGCGACGTCCGATTTTCGTATTGTAGTAGGCGTTCCCCTGATTGCAGCGGGCGTGCCAGGTCAGGAAATCCACCCCGCATTCACGCAGTTCGTCGGTGAATCGCTCCACATCGAAATGATCGCCCACATCCGGAATCAGTGTGCCGGTGTGAAAGTCGAAGAACATCGCATATTTCGTCTTCATCTTCTGCTCGTGTTCCCGTTACAGTCTGTCCCTGAAAATCTTCGTGCCGGGCGTCGGCCCTGTCGCCGTCTGCATGGCGATCAAAGCCGTATCCCCCGTTTGAAAAAGTTTGCGGAGGACAGCGAATTGATTTGTTCCACCATCTGGTATTTCATTGTTTCGCAGTGACCATCCACAAGGACCGTGTTTATGGAACCATTGGTGCTGTATTTGTAATACCCGTTCTTTGTTCCGTTCGGGGCACCTCCTCCCTTGTGGCGATAGCCCAGAGAGTCACGCCAGACAACGGCGGGATTTCCGCTGTCGCCGGAGTCCGAGATAAGCAGTGCAACGGAGGGAGCGCTTACGCTGTTCATCTTGCGCCGGACTTTTGTGTCGGGATAACTGCCGGCAAGGTCTTCCCATCCGCAGAGGTAGCCGTTGGCCGCGTAGTGCGAATGCGCGTATTCTCCACTTCCCCACCCGAAGGTTTGTCTTTCGGATGGGCAGGCGAATGTTCCTTTTGTCCGCTTTCCGTCCACATAATTGTCTTCCCATTCACATCCGTAGTGAGCCAAAACACGGCAGAACGTGCCGGAAATGCTTCCGCCCCATTTGCCGGGAATCACATAATCCTGATTGTCATCGGCATACATTATGTTGCCGATTCCCATGGTTTTGAGATTGTTTAGACAGACGGACTGCTGTCCCTGCTCTTTCGCCTTTCCGAGCGCGGGGAGGAGCATTCCGGCCAGCACGGCGATGATGGCAATCACGACCAGCAGTTCAATGAGGGTAAACTTTTTACTTTTCATGGTGCTTTTTCTCCAATGGTTGTGTTGTGTGTCAGGGGTACTGGGAATACCGGGAATACTGGGAATACCGGGAGTGTCAGGCCGCCCCAGATTTTTTACCTCATACCTCATACCTCATACCTGCTTCTTCCAGCGTTTTGCCGCATCGATGATCTTGTTGGCGGAACTGGTCCAGAAATTCTTTTCGAAGTCCGCCGAGAAGGCCGCGATATGCGGCGTGAGGATCACGTTGTCCAGTCCGAAAAGCGGATGATCCTTCGCGGGCGGTTCGTCGCAGAGAACGTCCAGGGCCGCACCGCCGATGGCATGATTTTTCAGCGCTTCCGTGAGCGCCGCCTCATCGACCACCGGGCCCCGGGACGTGTTCACCAGCAAGGCGTGGGGCTTCATGAGCGCCAGGCGCCGGGCGTCGATCAGGTTCCGCGTGGTGTCGGTCAGGGGACAGTGAAGCGACACGAAATCGGACTGTTTCAGCAGCTCGTCCAGGTCCATGGAGTCGGGCAGGAAGGGATCGTAATGGATCACGCGCATGTTGAATCCGGAGACCATGTGTTCCACGTTCCGGGCGATCCGTCCGTATCCGACCAGACCGAGCGTCCGGCCGGAAATGTGCCAGTTCATACCGTTGGGCTCTTCCCAGTTCCCCGCGCGGACGGCTTTGTCGTAATGTACGATGCGGCGGATCAGGGCGAACAGCAGGGAAACGGCATGTTCCGCCACGCTTTCGGCAATGGATTCGGGCGTGTTCATGACCTCGATCCCCAGCTCCTTCGCTGCCGCCACGGGCAATGCGTCCAGACCGCTGCCGCTGCGGAAGATCCCCTTGCATTTCGGCAGCCTTTTCAGCACCTCGGCGGTCAGTCCCGGGTTCGGCCCGAATATCCAGACCAAATCGGCGTCCTTCGAGAAGGCTTCCACCTCTTCCGGCGAGGTGCATTTTTTGCAGGCGAGCTCGATCCCGGCCGCGCGGATGGGAGCCAGATATTCCGCGGGCACGGCGTTTTCATTTCCTGTGATCAGAACGGTCTTCATTTTGCATCCCTTTCCTGTAACATGCTGCGGAATCCCTGAGCCATGAAGCCCCAGTCGCTGCCCATGGCGATCCAGTCGACGCCGCGAGCCTGCCAGCGTGCCAGCGGGCCCGAGGCGGTACCGAGCATCTTGCCCGCGGCCTTGGTCTTCCGGCAGATCTCGTCTATGACTTTATTGAGTTCTTCGTCTTCGGTCTGACACAGGATCCCCATGCTTCCGGAAAGATCGCACGGGCCCACGCAGATGCAGTCCAGTCCGGGCACCTTCAGAATGGCGTCCAGATTGCGCACCGCGTCCACATGTTCGATCTGGACGATCACCAGTGGTTCTCTGTCGGAAAGCTTCAGATATTCGAACAGATCGTCTTTCCCGTACCGGACCGCCCGACGCACGCCGCAGCCCCGGATCCCGCGCGGCGGATACCGGCAGGCAGAGACGGCCGCCTCGGCTTCCTCCGCCGAATTGACCATGGGAATGATCACGCCCGCGGGCGCCAGATCCAGCACCGGCTTCAGTACGCCAGGATCGTTGGCGCAGACCCTCACGAACGGCGCACAGCCCGTCCCCCGGCACGCGGTAACATGCCCTTTGATCGTATCGAGCGTATGCGGCCCGTGTTCCGCGTCGATCCAGACAAAATCCAGCCCGCAGTCGCCCGCGCATTCGCTGACCGCCAGGTCGGAGAGGGTAATGACGGCCCGATGGCGGTCCGCCCCGAGGCGACGGTGGATTTGAAGCGTTCAAGATGATTGATGTCCATGAGAAGATCCTTTCAGGTAAATTCAAAAGTAT
>JAFZZR010000058.1 GCA_017615635.1 Lentisphaeria bacterium | reverse complement strand
GACCGCGCTGCTGGCCGTTACCCTGATCGCCGTTTTGATCCGTCTCCTCTACGCCCTGCCCGGGATCTGCGATCCGCAGCTGCTGATGCGTCCCGACTCTCCCACCTATCTGGGACCCGCGTTTTCCCTTCTTTCCGACGGCGTTTTCGCATCGTCACCGGGCGCATCGCCCACGGCCTTCCGGACGCCGCTGTATCCGCTGTATCTGGCGTTCTGTCTTCTGATCAGCGGAAAGAGTTTAGGTTTCTGCGCGGCGGTTTCCGCCGTTCTGGGCGGTCTGATCGCGGCGCCCGTATATCTGGCGGCTCGTCTGTTCGGCGGCTGGAAGTCGGCGTTTTTCGCGGCGCTTCTCTTTGCGCTGAATCCCACGGCCATCGCACTTTCGCCCATGTTTCTTTCGGACACGCTTTTCCTCTTTCTCTTTTCCGTGCAGATGCTGTTCTTTTTGAAGTTTATCCGTTGCCGATTCGCCCTCTTTTTCTTCGTCTCCGTCTTCATGGCCGCATTGGCCGCATTGGCCCGGCCCGTCAATCTTCTCTGGATCCTTCCATGCCTCTTCGTCCTCTGGCTTGTCCCCGCCCTGCCCGCCTATCTGAAGGGATACTACAGCTTTTTTGCGCTGCTGATCTATGCCGCCGTGCTCTGTCCCTGGATGATCCGGAACGATCTTGTTGCGAAAGCCGGATTCCGGCTCGATCTTGTGCAGTCGCAAAGTCTTCTGCACAATACGGCCGCGCTGGAAAGCCGTATCACGGGCGTGCCGGCCGAGACCCTGCGGGAAAAGTACCGGGCGGAATTCGCGCAATTGTATGAAGCGGAACCTGACCGCTATGCAACTCCCGGGAAACAGGCGGACTACGAAGAAGCCTTCCTGACGAAAAAGATCATGAAGCATCCGGTCCGCTATTTTCTGCTGCACATCCGTCCTTATGTGCTTCTGCCGGACATCTCCAGTTTTCTGGAAAATCTGGGACTCACCACGACCGAACGCGGAACCTTCGAGGTATTGAATCGACAAGGCGTCCTGGCGGCGGCCCGGCACTATTTCCGGGGACAGGAACGGCTTCTGTTTCTCTGCGCGCCGCTTCTGCTTGCGGTGCTGATAACGTACGGAGCGGCATTTCTGGAACTTGCGCAGGAGATCCTGCTGAAGAAAAACTGGATGCTCCTTCTGCTGGCACTGCTTCTGGCGGAATACTATCTTTTTCTGCCGGGCCCCGTGTGCATGCCGCGCTATCAGCTGCCGGCCGTGCTCTTTCTCTGCGTCATAGCAGGAGGCGCACTGTTCCGGGCCTCGCAGCGGATCCGGGAATGCCGGAAAAAAGGCTCAGCGGATCACGGCAATGGCGATTGACACCTTCCCGAAAGGCGCGCTGACCTGTACGCCGGCCACGCGGCTGCGGATCCGGTCGATGGCCTCCCTTGCCATCTGAATCCCGCATTCGCACTGTTCCTCTTTGGTTTTTGCGGCGGCCATGCGGGCGATCACGGAGTCGGGGACGACGACGCCCGGGACCTCGTTCCGCATGAACTCGGCATTCCGCAGACTGGCCAGCGGCCAGATACCCGCGATGAGAGGGGTCTTATCCAGTTCGGGGACCCGGTCCATGAAACGGAGAAGGGCATCGGTATCGAACACGGGCTGCGTCACGATATACTCCGCGCCCGCCTGGATCTTCTCACGGGTGCGGCGGACTTCCCGTTCCATGTCGATGGCATTGGGATCCGCGCCCGCGCCGATCACGGCCGCGGTGGGCTTTGCAATGGGCTTGCCTGCCAGATCCAGTCCCCGGTTCAGACGCGCCTGGACACGGATCAGACCGATGGAATCGATATCGAACACGCCGGAAGCAAAGGGATAGTCGCCCAGTTTCGGCGGATCGCCCGTAATGAAAAGCAGGTTGCCGATCCCCAGCGCGGCACAGCCCAGAAGATCGGACTGCATTCCGATCAGGTTTTTGTCGCGGCAGCACTGATGGAGCACCGTTTCGATCCCCGCCTGCTGCTGGATCATGTGGGCCGTCACCAGCGGAGAGACCCGGGAACTGGCCCGGGGACCATCCGGGATGTTGACGGCATCGAATCCGGCCTCCCGGCACTGGATGGCTTTCTCCACCGTGTTCTTGAGTTCGAACCCCTGAGGCGGGACCATTTCCACGTTGCAGACCCACTCCCCGGCCGCCAGTTTGCGCGAAAAACGGGTACGTTCCGCAAAGGGAACTGGATCCTGGCCCGGAGCCTCCGGAGTTTTCGCCAGAAGTGTCTGATGGGCCTGCACCCGCGCCAGCGGGTTCACGCTGCGGCACATGTCCCGGATGTCGTCCGGCGTAGTCCCGCAGCAGCCGCCGACGCCGCGGGCGCCCAGCGTCACATACCGCATGCACCAGGTGGTGAAATATTCCGGACTGCACATGGAAATAGTGCGGCCGCCCACATTCTTGGGGAGACCGGAATTCGGCTGCACGATCAGAGGAAGATCCGCGATCCGGACGACTTTTTCCAGTGCGGAAAGCATCTGATCCGGCCCCAGCCCGCAGTTCAGGCCGAACGCCGTGGCGCGGACTTTGGATTCCCGGAGAAGACGGAATATCTCCTCCGCGCCGGTCCCATCCTCCATCTTCGCATCCGTATCCGTCACGCAGCTCACCGCGAAGGGGATATCCAGCTGCATCCCGTTTACCGCCAGAAGGATCCTCGTCAGATCCCGACGGGTCCGGGTCGTTTCGAACAGAATAAAATCCGCGCCTGCCCCGGCCAGCGCCGAGATTTGATCCCGAAGCATTTCCGCCGCCTCCGGATCCTCAAGCGTTTCTCCTTCCGAGGGAGTCACGGGTCCCACGGATCCCGCCACCAGCAGGGAGTGTCCGGCGACCTTCCGGGCGATCCGGACGGCGGCCTCGTTGATCTCCCGCACCTTGTCGCCCAGTCCGAATTTGCAGAGGGCGGCGAAATTGGCGCCGAAGGAGTTGGCGGTAATGACCTCGGCACCCGCATCCTTGTACGCCTGATGGATCTCGCGGACCACGTCCGGAGAGGTGAGGCAGAGGTTTTCGTAGGAAACATTTACGAAAAAGCCGCGTTTGTAGAGTTCGGTGCCCATGGCACCGTCGAAAATCACCGTCTTGGCATCCAGCCGTTCCTTCAGTATGTTCTCCATTGCCTCTTTCCTTCTCCGCTTTTCAGTCTATTGTTTCTCTTTTCAGTTCAAAGATTTTCGATTCATCCCGATAGGTCAGGAAAGCAAGTGATCCGTATCGGGTCAGAGAACCGACGCAGATCTCGCCGTATCCCCGTTCATCAAGCTTTTCATATCCCTCGTGCATATGGCCGCAAAGGGAAAGGGCGATCTTTCCGGACCGGATCATCGCCGCTGCCTCCCCTGCCCCGAAGATCCTCCGCCGGCTTTCCCGCAGAGGATGATCGATCAGGATCGGGAAGTGACCCGTGCAGATCAGGGGAGAGGAAGAGGGCGCATCCGCCGCCCGGCGCAGGAACGCCGCAGTGTCAGGAGTCATTCTTCCGCTGGACATGACCCAGCTCACGGGTTTGGCACAGTGGACGACCGCGATGCGGAGTCCTTTCAGTTCAACAAGATACGGTTCCGGTCCATATACCCGGCCGCCGTTCATTTTCCGGTAGAAATCCTCCATGGCCGCACGGCATGCCCGGTCCCGCGTATAGACATCGTGATTGCCCGGCGTGAAAATCATCGGGATCCCGCTCTCCGCCAGGGGACGCAGCCGTCGCCACGCCGTTTCGAATTCGGCCGGAGCGCCGGTGGAAACGGCATCACCGGGAAAGATCACCAGATCCGGCTTTTCCTCCAGAATACGCCGTACCGCGCGGTCCGTCCGGCTCCGGTCGTAGCGTTTCCGGCGCATGACGTGACTGTTGAGCCATCCGAGGATCCGTTTGTCCTTCCAGGCGCCGGGGGAAAAGACCGCCTCTTCGTGAATATCGGAAAACAGGACGATCCGGCAGCTCATGGCGTTGCCGTCCGGGATGGAATGGACCGATAGTATTCGAGAATCCGTGCGGCTTCTTTTTCGTGTTCCGTCCCCTTGCTCAGGCGGCAGGCTTCCTCCTGCGCCCGGACTGCGCCGGAGAGATCGCAGAGAAGATACAGGACACGGGCCTCGCAGAAAAGGAAAATGATCCGTCTGTTCAACGGCTGAGCGCCCCATGCCGGACGTACCTTCTCCACCATGGACGCCGCGTCGGCGGGCGGGAACCATCCGAACGGGAGAGCTTCCAGGGAGTAAACCAGGATCCTGTACAGGGCTTCCGGGGAAGAATCAAAACGCATGAGCGCAGTCCGGAACTCCCGGGCGAACGGAGCCGGATCGCCCTGTCTGCGGAGATAATCGAAAAAGAGAAGCGTCTGATTCACGTCTCCGGGATTGTCTTCGGCATTCTTCCTGGCGAATGTCAAAGCTTCCGAAAACCGGCCCGTGCTTTCATACACGTAAAGTTTCGCCCGGACGGCAATGGAATCGCCCGGCTGGAGCTTCAGGATATCATCCGCGCAGCGGAGGACGACATCGGGAAGCGAGGCCTGCACGGCCATCTGCATCTCCTTGCGGATCCGCTCGATCTTGACCTGACGCGAAAGCTCGAACCGATCGTTCCGGATCAGAGTCAGGATGGATTCCAGGTCAACCGGACTGCCCTTCCAGAGGACTTTGCCCTCCTGCATGACCAGAGCCAGGGGAAACAGGATCTCGCCGGGCACGAACTCGCCGAAAAGAAGGCGGTTCTCATCGGAACCCACACCAAAGGAGACCGTAATGCCGTTCAGCGCCTCACGGACCGCACGGACCGGACTGCATGCCAGCACATAGAAATCCACGCGGTCCTTCTCCGGCAGATCACCCAGCCGGCTTTTCAGCTCCTCCAGCATCCGGAGACAGCCCGGTGCATCCGGGGTGGCCGCATCGAGGAAAACGACGGCCTGTGTCCGGCAGGCGGGCGCGGGAGTCGCCGTCACCACGGGCCGGGCCTTTTCCCGGATCTGCCCCAGGGAAAGGCGTCCGCCCGGTTCCACGCAGAGGGCCGTAAAAGGCAGGAGAGCGAAAGTCAGAATATAAAGCAGAAAGGTTTTCGTCATATTATCGGAGGTCTCCTGTCCGGTTTTTCTCTTCAGAGAGACGCCCGGAATTCCTTCTGCGGTCTGGCACATTCGAATGCCCGTGCCGCACGGAAAAGACGTTTCTCCTGAAGAGCAGGTGCCATGAACTGAATGCCCGACGGCATCCCCGATTCCGCCGCGATCCCGGCCGGGACGCTGATCCCGCAGTCGCCGGAAAGATTCAGCGCGATGGTGAAGATGTCGGAAAGATACATCTGCAGGGGATCTGCCTTTTCGCCGAACCGGAACGCCGTCACGGGACTGACGGGCGTGAAGATCAGGTCGCAGCTTTCGTACGCCTTTTCGAAATCACGCCGCAGGAGAGTCCGGACTTTCTGGGCCCGGAGGTAGTACGCATCGTAGTATCCGCTGCTCAGCACATAGGTGCCCAGCATGATCCGCCGCTTCACCTCCGGCCCGAACCCCTCGCCGCGGGAACGGAAGTACACCGAATTGATGTCGGCGGCTTCGGGGGAACGGTATCCGTAGCGGATCCCGTCGAACCGTGCTAGGTTGGAGCTGGCTTCCGCGGTGGCGATGATATAATAACAGGCCATGGCGTATTTTGTGTGAGGGAGGGAAACCTCCGTGAACTCGGCGCCCAGAGACCGCAGCGTCTCCTTTGCCTGCTCGCAGACGGCACGGACTTCGCCGCTGATCCCGTCCAGCTCGAAATACTCTTTCGGCAGACCGATCCGGACGCCCTTCAGACCGGCGCCCTTTTCCTCGAAGGCAGCCAGATCCGCCGCGCATCCGCCGGAATCACCGGGAAGACTGGTGGTGTCTCCGTCATCGTGTCCGGCGATCAGATCGAAGAGAAGAGCCGCATCGTACACGCTTTTCGTCATGGGCCCGATCTGGTCCAGACTGGATGCAAAGGCCACGAGTCCGTTTCGGGAAACCCGCCCGTATGTGGGCTTCAAACCCACAACGCCGCAGAAGGACGCGGGCTGACGGATGGAACCGCCGGTATCCGACCCCAGCGCCGCGCAGGTGATGCCCGAGGCCACCGCGGCGGCGGAACCGCCGGACGAACCGCCGGGGACCCGGTCAAGGCCCCAGGGATTCGCCGTCTTCTGGCAGGCGCTGTTTTCGCAGGAGGAACCCATGGCGAACTCGTCCATATTGGCACGCCCCAGGAGAACGCATCCGGCGTCCTTCAGACGTCGCGCGACGAACGAATCATAGGGAGAAACGAACCCTTTCAGGATCTTTGATGCACAGGTGCAGGGAGCATCCTTGACGGCGATGTTGTCTTTCAGCGTCACGGGTACGCCGTCCAGTGGACCGAGCGCGCGGCCCGCTTTGCGGCGGGCGTCGGACGCGGAGGCCTGACGGAGTACATCTTCGGGGTCCAGGGAAAGGAGAGCGCGGACCTTGGGTTCCGTGAGAGCGGCCCGGTCCAGAAAGGCCCGGCAAAGTTCCGTGGAGGAAAAGTCTCCGTGTTCCAGTCCGGCGGAGGCCTCCCGGACAGTCAGAGTGACAGGATCCGATCCGTTCATCATGCCATGCCCTCCCCGGGAAGGACCTGCGGAACGCGGACCAGTTCATCGTCCACGGTGGCGGGTGCGGTTCTCAGCATGAGCTCCCGCGGACACGGCTCGCCGGGGACATCCTCCCGGATGATATTGACGCGGTCCACGGCGTGGACCGTGGGCTCGATCTGATCGGTATCGAGTTCGGCCAGCATATTCACATAGCCGACGATCGCCTCCATCTCCTTCTGAAGCGAAGGGATCCGATCCGGCTCCAGCTCCAGTCTGGCCAGCTTCGCCACTTCGGCGACGTCTATGCCGTCCGCTTTTCCGTCCATAGTCTCACTCTCCGGACATCCGGCGAACCGGATGTCACTGATGCTCGAGTTTCAGGGTTTCCGTGGTCTGATCGCAGACTTCGGCAGGGCCGAAATACTGGATCGGACCGGGATAGACGAAGGAGGTGTTCACCGCCCAGTCGGCCCGGGCTGCCGCGAAGGCTTTGAACGGAGCCTGATCCAGCTCCACCAGCGCCTTCTTGATGACGGGCTTGTCTTCGCCGTGCCGGTGTTCCACGTTCATCATGGCCGTGAGAGGAATGGCGCCCGCGCCCCACTGATCGGCGGGCTTGGTCAGGCCGGAGATGTAGGACATGTACGCGGTGGCGCCGGAACCGAGGATGGCCGCGGCGTTGAATCCGAGGCTGTAGCAGTAATCGGCATCGAAGTTGGAGGGGGCGGCGCAGCGGCCTTCATATCCGAAGAAGTGAGTCTGCGTGGAGAACTTGCCCTTGTACGTACCGGCTTTCTTCCGCTCGGCAAGGACCTTCTTCGTGAGTTCGGCTAGAAGTTTCTCCGTCTCGATCAGGGAGACCTGAACGTTTCCATGGGGATCGCGGTCGGAGGAGAGCTGCACGCGGATCGTATCGGGAAGCGAGGAGAAGACCTTGGCGCTGGCGGGCGTCAGGAGCTTGGTCACGAAGGCCAGCTTCTCGTCCTTGCCGGAGATGGCGGCGAAGGCTTCTCCGTTTTTGGCCAGCACGTCATTCAGTTCACCGATCAGGACCTTGATCTCGGGAATGAACTCGATAAGTCCTTCCGGGATCAGGATCACGCCGAAGTTTTCTCCGTTTTCGGCCCGTTTGGCAACCATGTCGGCAATGCCTTCCACGATTTCGGAAAGGGTCTGTTTCTTCGCCGCGACCTCTTCGGAGATCAGCGCGCCGTTCACATGGGTGCGGAGAGCACATTCCAGCGTGATATGAGAGGCGGAACGGCCCATGAGCTTGACGAAGTGCCAGTATTTCTTGGCGGAGTTGGAGTCGCGGGCGATATTGCCGATGAGCTCGGAATAGACCTTGCTGGCCGTATCGAAACCGAAGGAGGCTTCCACGAATTTGTTCTTCAGGTCGCCGTCGATGGTCTTCGGGCAGCCGACCACCTGGATCCCGGCATTATGCGCCTTGTAGTATTCGGCCAGGAGACAGGCGTTGGTGTTGGAATCATCGCCGCCGATAATGACGATGCAGGTAATTCCCAGCTTTTCACAGTTCACACGGGCCTTTTCGAACTGCTCCGGAAGTTCCAGTTTCGTACGGCCGGAACCGATCATATCGAATCCTCCCGTATTCCGGAACGCGTCCATGAAGCTGTCCGTGATCTCCACGTACTTGTTGTCCACCAGTCCGCTGGGGCCGCCCTTGAATCCGTACAATTTGGATTCCGGGTGAAGGCTCTTGAGTCCGTCGTACAGACCGGCGATGACGTTGTGTCCGCCGGGGGCCTGACCGCCGGAAAGGATCACGGCCGCATTGATCGGCTTCGCGAGTCTGGCTCCGCTGCCTGCCGCGAACTTCAGATCGGGCATGTTGCTGGTGGACGGGAAAAGCGCGGCGATCTTGTCCGCATCGGCAAACGCGGGAAGCGGATTCCCCCGGACGACCGAGACGGCTGCGCCGGCGCGGAGAGCGGCGGGAAGTTTGGGCTGATACGAAGCGCGGGCTTTCTGGAGAGCTGAGATTTCCTGAGACATGCTGTTTTTCCTTTATGTGAATGGAATTTTGTGAAAAACGTGTTGCCGGATAATATACCGCGGATCGCGGATATTTCAACTTGCGGACCGCAAAATCGGCGGAAACTTTCCATTTGACGCGATAAATAATGCCCTTTTCCGTTTGAATTGCCGATATGGGTATGGTATATTAGCGGATATCCGTACGAACCGGAAATAATACAGGACTTCAGGAGCCGTCTTTTTATGACAAACGTTCTCTCGAAACAGGAAAAGATTCTGCTCGCCGGTTCTTTCCTCGCCGCCGCTTTCCTTCTGCTCTGCTCGCTGGGAGACGGGGGGATCCCCGCCGCCCAGGAGGGCCGGACCGCCATTATCGTGAAAAACATGATCCGCTCCGGCAACTGGATGGATATGCAGGTGCCCGGCGGCATTCTCTACGAAAAGCCCGTGGGCCACTACTGGCTCTGTCTTCCCTTTGCCGCCGCACTGCATGCGGACCGGGTGGATCTGACCACCTGCGCGACGGAATGGGCGGTCCGTCTTCCCTCTGCGCTCAGCGCCCTGCTGGCGCTTCTGGGCGCCATGCTTCTGGCGCTGCGGATCTTCGGGGCGCGCACGGCGATCCTCACGGTGATGATCCTCTCGACCAGTTCGCTGTTTCTGCATCTGGGACGGCTGGCGCACATCGACATGCCGCTCTGCGCCGCGTTCACCTGGGCCATGTTCTTCCTGTACGCAGGATACTTCGAAAACATGAAATCGAACGTCTGGATCTACGGATTCTATGCGTGCCTCGGCTGGGGCATGATCCTCAAGGGACCGCTGGTCGTCATTCTGGCCGGACTTACGGTTCTGGCCATGATGGTCCGGCTCCGCCGATGGAACATGATCTGGGAACTCCGTCCGGTATCCGGCGCCGCTCTGCTTCTGCTCATCGCCCTTCCCTGGTACGTGGCGGAGACCATCCGTACGGAAGGCGCGTTCTTCGAAGAGTTCATCATGAAACAGAATATCAGCCGCTTCACCGGAGTCGGATCCACCTATCGGGACGGCGAACGGATGGTGCTCTGGTATTACATTCCGAAGACGATCGTCGGCATGCTTCCCTGGTCGCTTCCGGCTCTTGCCGCCGGCGTTTTCTTTTTCCGCCGGCTGATCCGGCTCCGCTTCTCCACGGGACCGCTGTTCCTCCTGCTGTGGTTCCTGACCGGATTTGTTTTCTTTTCGCTTTCGGCGCTGAAACGGGGAGACTATCTGCTGCCGGTCTATCCTGCATTGTCGATTCTTACCGCCGAGGTCATTCTGCGGGGCTGCGAAAAGCTGCCGCCGCTGACGCGTCACTGGGTGTGGTCCCTCTGTCTCCTGGTGCCGGTTTCGGCCGCCGCGCTCGGATTGAGTTTTTCGGGTCTTCTCATCCGGTTCGCCCGGGCCCGGCTGGAAGGAAAGATAAGACATATCGGGCGGAGCGACGCAAACAATCTGCTCCTGATCAGTTCCTGGGTCAACGACCATATGATCCTCTCCATCGCGGGCTGCCTGACGGCTCTGCTGCTGATCATCCTTCTCGGAATTCTCATGCAGCGCGGCCGATACAAGTCGGTGCTGCTCTTCCTCTACGGGATCACCTTCGGGATCTGCGCCTTCTACGTCGGATACCTGGACCCGGTTTCCGGAAACAAGTACAGGTCCGTCAAATCCTTCACGGCGGAAGCCCGCAGGATCATTCCGGAAGGGGAAACGGTCGGCGTCGCCGGATTCAACACAGAGCTGCTGTATTTTCTTGACCGGCCCTACGACGTGGCATATGAAGCAGATCAAACACACGAATTTCTGGTGGCCAGCGACTCCCATGCCGACGCGCTGCAGAAGAAGCAGCCCGGCCGATGGAAGGAAGTCCTGCGCACCGTAACGAATCATCAGTATCCGGCGGTCCTGCTCCGCCGTACAGAAGCAACAGAACAGGAGAAAGATCCATGATCATCCGGGCGAAAGCATTTCCCCGCGCCGCACTGGTGGGCAACCCTTCCGACGGCTATTTCGGCAAGACCATCGCATTCGTGTTCCGCAACTACTGTGCGGAAGCGGAGCTTTATGAAAGTCCCGAACTGGACCTTCTGCCGTCCCTTCGCGACCACAACACCTTTGCCGACATGGAAGAACTTTACCGCGATATCCAGTTTTACGGCTACTACGGAGGGATCCGTCTGCTGAAAGGCGCCATCAAGAAGTTCTACGAGTATGTCCGGCAGAAAGGCCTGACCATCGAGCACAAGAATTTCACGCTCCGCTACCGTACCAGCATTCCCAACCGGCTGGGACTGGCCGGCTCCTCCGCCATCATCACCGCCGCCATGCGCTGTCTGTGCAAATTCTACGGGGTCCGCATCCGGCCCGATGAATTTGCCAATGTGGTTCTTTCCGTGGAGAAGGACGAACTCGGGATCCCCGCAGGACTTCAGGACCGCGTGGCGCAGTCCTACAATCATCCCGTGTACATGGATTTCAACCGTGCCCACATGGAAAAGCACGGAGTGGGTCGCTACTCCCGGATCGACATTCCGGAAGACCTTCACCTCTACATCGCCTACCGGACGGACCTGGCGGAAGGCTCGGAGGTTCTTCACAGCCGTCTGCGTCAGGATTTTGAGGACGGCCGGCCCGATGTGGTAGCTGCCATGAAAGAGTGGGCCAGCCTGACCGATCAGGTCCGCCTCTGTCTGAAAAACGGAGAATACGACCGGATCGGCGCCCTGCTGAACCGGAATTTCGATCTGCGGTGCGAAGTCTGTTCCGATGCCATCAGCGAGAAAAACCGTCTCATGGTCGATCTTGCCCGCCGGGCCGGAGCCTCCGCAAAATTCACAGGATCCGGCGGCGCCATCATCGGCACATACCGGAACGAAGCCATGTTCCGCAAGCTGGCCGGAATGCTGGACAAGTACCGGATCGCCGTTATCAAACCCGATATCGTAACCGATCCTTCGGAGGCCTGGTCCTGATGAAAGCCGTCATTCCCGCCGCCGGTTTCGGAACCCGGTTTCTCCCCTTTACGAAATCGGTCCCGAAAGAACTCATTCCCGTGATAGACAAGCCGGTTCTTCAGTATGTCGTGGAGGAAGCCGCCGCCGCAGGCATTACCGAGATCCTCATCATCCTTTCCGAGGGAAAGGAGTCCATTGTCCGGCACTTCGGTCCGGAACCCGCCCTGGAACAGCGGCTGGAGGAGACCGGAAAGCTCGAACTTCTGCATAAGGTGCGTTCCGTCGGACAGGGCGTCTCCATCCAGTTCACATACCAGCACGTCCTCAACGGACTCGGCGGCGCCATCCTCTGCGCCCGCGAATTCGTGAAAAACGACCCCTTCGCCGTCCTTCTGGGCGACAATGTAACATCGGGCGAACCGCCTGTTCTGCAGGAGCTGCTGGATGTTTTCCGGAAAAAGAACGTGTTTACCGTGGCGGTGGAACAGGTCCCCCGCGACCGGGTGAACCGGTACGGGATCATCGACGGCACGGAGGAGGAGAAAGGCGTGTACCGTCTCCGTTCTCTGGTGGAGAAACCCGATCCCGAAGAAGCGCCCAGCGATCTGGCCATTGCCTCCCGGTACGTCTTTCCCGCGGAGATCATGGATTGTCTGGAGCAGACGCCGCCCGGCAAAAACAACGAGGTCCAGCTCACCGACGCCATGCGCCTCCTTCTGGAGCGTCAGGGCGGCTGCGCCGTCAAGGTCCGGGGAAAACGTCACGATGCCGGAGAAAAGCTCTCGTTCCTGAACACGACTCTGGAGTTCGCCATGATGCGTGAGGATCTCCGAGCTCCCCTTCTGAAGAAAATGAAGGAACTGATCGGCCGGTACAGCTGAGACTGACCGCCCCCCCTCCCCCGTATAAAAATGAGAAAGGCGGCCGGACTTTATCTGTCCGAACCGCCTGATATCGGTATTGTCCAACGGAAGATCAGGAAAACTGCGCCTGCACGGCGGCATCGTCCGCACTGACCTTCGCCGTCTGCTCCGCGCGGAACGCACGGAGTTTTTCCCGGAGAGCGGGATCCGCAAGGGCCATGATCTCCACCGCCAGAAGGGCCGCATTCTTCCCGCCGGAGGTGCCGCAGGTCACCGTGGCGACCGGTATGCCGGGCGGCATCTGGACCGTGGCGAGCAGGGAATCCAGTCCGTTGAAGGGAGCGGATGCCATGGGGATCCCGATAACGGGCAGGATCGTATGGGCGGCCATGACGCCGGCCAGATGAGCCGCCATCCCCGCCGCACAGATAATCACTTTGACGCCCCGTTCCTCGGCCGACCGTGCGAAATCCGCAGCGGCTTCGGGTGTCCGATGGGCGGACATGACACGCACTTCACGGGAAACGCCGAAAACCTCCAGGGTCTTGAATGCGCCTTCCAGGGAAGCCAGATCGCTCTTGCTTCCCATGATGACTGCCACATCCGCCATGGTCAGATCCCTTTCTTCCCGGGTTCTCCGCCGGCGGACGCATTCTTGCGGGCAGCTTCCAGCTGCTGCAGGATATCTTCCTCGGGAGCGTCGCCGAAGACGGCTTCCAGTTTGCCCTCGGCGATTTCGAGGAGGGCGATATCCAGATGGTTGTCTTCCTTGCAGCGGACCAGGGGCCGTGCGCCGTACGCCAGAGCTCTCGCCCGTTTCGACGCGAGCACGATCAGTGTTTTTGCATCCGGAATAACTTCTTTTGCACGAAGCAGATATTCATTGTTCATAGAGACGTGTCTCCTTGTTCGGTTCAGTAATCAATCACCTGACGGTGCTTTTCGATCACGCTGGTCCCGCCGTTCATGACGATGTTCCAGTTGCGCTCGAAGTCAAAGCTGGCATCCCGGACATACTGTTCGGCCAGCGGTTCGCGGACCGGATCCTGCAGCGCGCTGCGGAGCATCAGCAGACCGACGAACACGAAGGTCTCGTTTTCCACAAGGTTCCGGGCGCGGAGCTCGTGAAGCGGCTGATCGGTGACGTCCTTCTTTTCCACGAGGAAATGGACGGCTTCCAGATGTTTCGCATACATTCCGGAAAGGATCTTGCGAAGCTCGCCGATGCTCCCCGTTTCCGGGATGGCCGCGAACAGGGACTGGATCTCCTTGTCCAGCACGCGTTTCTTGACACCGCCGATGGCCGCCACGACCTGAAGCTGCGTCGTGCCTTCGTAGATGTTGGTGATGCGGACATCACGGTAGTAGCGTTCCGCATCGAAGTCGTGCATGTACCCGGTGCCGCCGTGGATCTGGATGCAGTCGTAGCAGATCTTGTTGGCCGTCTCCGTGGAAAGAGCCTTGCTCATGGGCGTCAGGACAGCCGCGACTTCCTTGTAGTAGCGGGCCTTTTCGCGGACTTCCTGCGTGATCTCCTCCTTGGTCCCGCGGGTCATGATCTCATCGTAGCAGTTCCGCAGATCCACCGCGGTGGTCGTTTCGTACAGGAGAGCGCGGCTGGCCGCCAGACCGGCCTTCATACGGGCCAGCATATCGTAGATGGCGGGGAACCGGTCGATGCTCTGCTTGAACTGTTCGCGCTCGGAAGCATATTTCCGGGCTTCGCGGAAGGCCGCTTCCGCGATCCCCAGCGCCTGCGCGGAGATCGCCACACGGGCCCCGTTCATCAGAGACATGACATACCTCGTCAGACCGTAGCGGCGCTGTCCGCAGAGTTCCGCGGGCACATGGTTGTACTGGAGCTCGGCCGTGGCCACGCCGTGGATGCCGAGCTTATGTTCGATGCGGCGGACCACCAGATCGGGCGTCCGTTCGCAGATGAACATGGAAAGACCGCGTCCGTCGGTAGTTCCGGCTTCGGACCGGGCGAGCACCAGGTGGATCTTGGCGCAGCCGTTGGTGATGAAGCGCTTCATGCCGTCCAGATACCACTGTCCGTTTTCATCCTGCGTAGCTTTCAGGCGGACGCTCTGAAGATCGGAACCGGAATCCGGCTCCGTCAGGTCCATGGCGCCGTCGGCCTCGCCGGTGCAGAACCGGGGCAGATACTTCTTTCTCTGTTCTTCGGATCCGAACGAGGAAATGGTTTCCGCGATATCCTGAAGGCCGAAAAGGTTCTGAAGGCTGGCATCCGCCCGGGAGACCATCTCCGTCATCATGGTGTAAATCGTGCTGGGGAAGTTCAATCCGCCGTATTCGCGCGGAAGGATCACACCCATCACGCCCGCCTTCGACAGGTCTTCCAGATTCTGAACAGTCAGCGGATGGTATGTCACCTTGCCGTTCTCGAAATGGGGCCCGTCCTCATCCACCTGACGGGACCGGGGGGCGATCCGTTCGCCGGCGATCTCGCCGATGACGTCCAGGACGCGGCGGTATCCGTCGACGGCGTCCTCATAGTTCTCCGGGGCCGTATCGAATTTGGCACTTTCGGAGTAGTTCTTTTCCTTCAGCTGAACGACTTCCTGAAGTTTCAGGTTGTTCAGCGTAAAGAGAAGATCCGGATTGTCGTTGAGAAAATTGGACATCTTGCTGTTCTCCTCATGCCTTGGCTTTGTATGCTTTGATCATCATCGGAATGACCTGATGAAGGTCGCCGATGATCCCGTAATGCGCCACGGAAAAGATCGGCGCACCCGGATCCGTATTGATCGCAATGATCTTGTTGCTCTCCGCCATGCCGGCCCGGTGCTGCACCGATCCGCTGATTCCGCAGGCGATGTAGAGCTTCGGACGGACCGTCACGCCCGTCTGTCCGATCTGGTGATCGTGATCGATCCAGCCGGCATCCACGGCGGCACGGGACGCACCCACTTCGCCGCCCAGAGTCTTGGCCAGCTCATGGATCAGTTTGAAGTCCGCCGCGGACCCGACGCCGTAACCGCCGGCCACGATGATCCGCGCGCCCTTGAGATTCACCGATTTCTCCTGGCGGATCCGTTCGATAACCCGGATCACGGTTTCCTTTTCGGTCAGAGCCACCTTCACGGGAATGATCGTTCCCTTCGCGCCGGGCTTCGGCTCGCCGATCTTCATGACGCCCTCGCGGACGGTGACCATCTGGGGATCGTCCCAGGTGTTCACGATGGTGGCGATGATGTTTCCGCCGAACGCGGGACGGATCTGCATCAGTTTGTCTTTGTAGGACTTCTTGTTCCGGACGTCCTCGAAATCATCGATCTTCAGATCGGTGCAGTCGGCGGTCAGACCGGCGCACTTTTCGGAGGCGATCCGGGGAGCCAGCTCACGACCTTTCAGAGTCGCGCCGAACATCAGGATATTCGGTTTGTATTCCCGGATCAGATCCATGATGACCTTCGCGTAGGGAAGGACCGTGAAGGGTTCCAGACGGGGATCCTGCGCCAGATACACCGTATCGCAGCCATAGGAGAAAAGCGTGTCGCAGCAGCTCTCCACATGATCGCCCAGAAGGACGGCCTCGGTTTTTACGCCCAGACGGTCGGCCAGCTCACGGCCTTTGCAGACCAGCTCCAAGCTGACATCGGCGATCTTTCCGGCTTCCTGTTCAATAAAAATCCAAACGTTTCCAATTCCGGCCATGATGTCACCCCAGGGTATGATCTTCGATAAGTTCGTGGACAAGCGCCGACACGCCATCGGCCGTCGGCTCGATCTTCTTGAATTCGCCCGCGGTCAGAACTACGCTCATGATCTGTTTGACCTTCGTGGGAGATCCGGCAAGGCCCAGACGCCCGAATTCGTCTTCCGGAACCGCATCCTTCGCACCGAGTTCGCGGATCAGAAGCCCGCGGGAACGGAGTTTTTCGATCTCCGGAGCGGCAGCCGCCGCATCGCCGCCGCACGCGGCCACGACTTCGGACGGGGTTTTCGCCTTACGGAATTTGAGGATCCGGTGAGCGTTCTGGGGACGGGGTTCGTTGGCATCCACCACGGTCATCAGGACCGGGAGGGGCGCCTCAAGGATCTCATATCCGCCCTCGATGGCGCGTTTCGCGCGGATCGATTTCTCCGTATAATCCTGAACTTCCTGCACATAGGAGATTTGAGGAAGATTCAGCTTCTCCGCGATCTGGGGCCCGACCTGGGCCGTGTCGCCGTCGATCGCCTGACGTCCGCAGAGGATCAGATCGTATCCACCGATGGTCTTCGCCAGACGGCTCAGAGCAAAGCTCGTAGCCAGCGTATCGGATCCGCCGAGGGCCCGGTCCGTCAGAAGGACCGCCTCATCCGCGCCGCGGCAGAGAGAATCCCGCAGAATGGCGGCGGCAGCAGGCAGTCCCATGGCCGCAACGGTCACGGTGGCTTGATAACGATCTTTCAACTCCAGCGCCAACTCCAGCGCATTCAGATCTTCGGGATTGAAAATCGCGGGGAGCGCCGCACGATTGATCGTCCCGTCCGGCTTCATTGCCTGTCCCGTCACGTTCTTTGTGTCGGGGACCTGCTTCACAAACACGATGATTTTATGATTCACTGTTTGCTCCTTACTGTTTCGATTGGAAATATCCGTACACAAGTCCGGAACCATAATATATCATTCCTTTCGCCGAAAAGCAAATTTATCCGGGAGGAAAGTTTGATTTTTGTACGCCGAAATGACTGGTGCCCGGGGGCACCCGTGCGATTCTCCGGGAAGCCCACGCTTCCCTTTTCCCAGAAGACCGGAAAAAAACATTTGCCGGCTTGCATTTTCGGGAACCGCGGATATGGTACCTCCGGACCGGCGCGTATCCGCCGGGTCCCGCGGAACAACCATATACAAATTTTATTTAAAGGCCGGGAGGTTTATCATGACGGAAAGCGGATATGAAAAGTGGCGTGGGGAGATCGAAGAATCCCGCACCAGAGAAGTGGCGGATGCGGAACGGCGGTTCATGTCGGGCGTCTACAACTGGATGACCGCCGGACTGCTCCTTACGGCGCTGGCTGCCTGGCAGGTCGTGGGGATGATGGAGGACAAGGATTCCTTTTTCTGGAAGAATCCGGGGATTTTTC
>JAFZZR010000057.1 GCA_017615635.1 Lentisphaeria bacterium | reverse complement strand
TGGTCTTTCGGCGTCTCTCGAAAGTCCGAAATCCGGTACTTTTCGGCTGTTGCCGCACAGGGCAGCAGCCTCAAATTCCGGACATCGTCTTTTTCGAGATCCATCCGAAATCCGGGGGCGCCACTTTTGGCAGGGCCGTCTTTTTCGGCGGATTTTCTGAGCCGGACGGAGGATTGTTTTTCGGGAAAACGAGCCTGCCGCTTGCAATCTGGGTCGGACGACAGTACATTACGTCGAAAAGTTCAGACAGCGGCAAGGAAAGTATAAGAGATGCTGATATTGCGTCAAGGGACCAGAGCCGAACTGGTGGTGCGGAAATCGCGTTTTCTCTCCGAGGCGACGCCGGTATCTTCGCCCGACGAGGCCCGGGAGATCTGGCGTCTGCGGAAGAACACCTATACCAACGGAGGACATATCGTTTTCGCCTTTGTCTGCGGACCGCAGGGCGGGGTGATGGGATGCTCCGACGACGGGGAGCCCTCCGGGACGGCGGGCCGGCCTGTGCTCGAGGTGCTCAAGGGAAGCGGGATCACCAACGTTCTGCTCACGGTGGCGCGCTGGTTCGGCGGGATCAAACTCGGGACGGGGGGACTGGTGCGAGCCTACACCGAAAGCGCGCAGCTGGCGCTGGCCGACGCGCCGGTGACGGAACTTGTCCCGCTCACGCGATTCACGCTTGCCCTGCCGTATGGGAACTACGAAAATCTGCGGCATCGGCTTCCGGAGTTTGCGGCGGAGATCACCGGCGAGGAGTTTGCGGCGTCCGTGCAGCTTACGGGGACCGTGCCGAGCGCAAGATTTGCCGAACTGGCCGGGATGATCCGCGATCTCACCGGCGGCGCGGTGACGCCGTGCGAACTGAATGAATGAAAGACGAAGGTGAAAACGGCGTTTTCCACGTTGTCGGGCTGACCTGTTAAACAGACAAGAAGGAAGAGAAAGGACATGAAAGAGGCTGCTGACTATCCGTTTCTGGTGAATCCGATCCCGATGCCGTCATGGCTGGTGACCGAGGAAAACGAAAACGCCGACCGAGTCTTTGCCGGCGATGAGGCGAAGGTTCGGTTCACCGTCGAGCTGGCCATGGAAAATGTCCGGCACGAAACCGGAGGCCCGTTTGCCGCCGCCATCTTCGACCTGCGTACGGACCGTCTGATCGCCGCGGGCGTCAACGTGGTGGTCCCTTCGAAGCAGTCCTGGGCTCATGCGGAAATGATCGCGTTTGCCCACGCACAAAACAAGCTCGGGCGCGGTTCGCTCGAGGGGTGTGTGCTGGCGAGCAGCTGCGAACCGTGCGCCATGTGCAACGGAGCGACTCCGTGGAGCGGCGTCGAGGAACTGATCTACGGCGCGACCGGAGACATGGCGGAATCCGTGGGATTCGACGAGGGATACAAGGGCGCGCAGTGGAAGGAAGCCTTTGCCAGGCGGGGGATCCGTGTGGCGGGGCCGCTGCTGGGAGAGGACGCCTTTGCCCCGTTTGCGCTGTACCGGCAGAAGAACGGAAAGATCTACTGACTAATCGTTTTTCGACGTCCGTTCCGCGCGCCCTGCATTGTACTAATTGATATATCCTGCCGATTTCCGATTTCAAGACCGCCGGACAGGAGAAGGAAAAGAACCGAGAAAAACGCCCGTCGTTCCGTTGAAAAAAAGAGCCTTGCCGTGTATATTAAAAGGGAGAGACGATCGTTGCCGCACGCCCGGTTTTCAACGGTCCGCACGGCGGAGATCTTCTTTTGAATCAGCCCCCGGAACCGCAATGAGTCAGCTTCTTTTTTATCTATACCTCGCCGCCGCTGTTGTCATCGGCTGCTTCAGCGCACGGCGCATCCGCACCCCGGACGATTATTATGTCGCCGGCCGGGGCACGGGAACGATCTATCTGGCCGGTTCTCTGCTGGCGACCATTCTGGGCAGTTCCGCCATTCTGGGGAGCATCGACTGGGGATATGAAAAAGGGTGGGGCGGCGCCTGGCTTCTGGTATGCGGAGCGATCGGACTGTTTGCGCTGCTTCCGCTGGTAAAGGTCGTCGCAAGGTTCCGCGGATACAATCTTTCCATGCTCATCGGGAGCTTTTACGGAGACACGGTGAAGAAACTCTCCGGCGCCGTGATCGCCGCGGCGTGGCTGGGCGTGATCGGCGCACAGATCATCGGGGCGGCAAAAATCACCTCCGGGACTCTGGGAATCTCCTATGTCCAGGCTGCCTGTCTTGTGGGGGGCGTGCTGACGTTCTATACCGTGGCGGGCGGCCAGTTCTCCATCATCCGTACCGATGTGCTCCAAACGCTCCTGATCTTTCTGGGGCTGACGCCGGTGGCCGTGGTGCTCTTTCTGCGTTCCCCCTCGCTGGAGGCGGCGCCCATGATCTCTCCCGCGTTCGGCGTCTTCGACCTGATCGCCATGCTCTTTTCCTATTCCAGCACCTTCCTGGTCGGGCCCGACATCTACTCCCGTCTTTTCTGTGCCAAAGATCCGGGGACGGCGAAAGAGGCGGTCGTTGTCACGGCATTGCTGCTGATCCCCTTTGCGTTTCTGCTTGCGTTCATCGGGATCTACGGCGCCCGGTTTTACGGGGAGGGAAGCGGGGCCGTTCTTTTCACCATTGCCCGTCTCGAATTTCCGCCGGCGGCGACGCTGCTGCTTTATTTTGCCATGCTTTCCGCCATCATGTCATCGGCGGACACCACGCTGTTTACCGCGGGCGGCCTTCTTTCGCAGTTTTTCCGCAGTCGGATGGATTCCCCCGAAAGCGTGAGGATCACGAAATGCTGCATCGCTTCGCTGGGCGTTCTCGCCATCCTTATTGCGATCTGCTTTCACTCCATCCTGACCGTGCTTCTGTTCGCGCTGGGCGTCTATGCCGGAGCCTTTGTCGTCCCTGTCCTCTGGGGCCTTTGCGGCCTCAGAAGCGATCCTCGGTACGCTATGTCCGCGATCCTGACGGGCGGCCTCCTGGCGCTTTCGGGCAAGCTCCTCGGCGGGATGCCGGGGAACGTACTGTTTATTCTGGCGTTTTTCGTCAATCTGGGGCTTCTGGCTCTGGGGCGAATCACGCACCGGGAAATATGATCGCCAAAAATGTCATCAAATTCGGAAAACATGCGATTCCGGGGTTGAAAAAGAGGGTTTCAGGGTGTATGATATACACCTGAAAAAACGGAAGAAAAAAACGTATCTTCCGGTGCGGCGGGAAAGGTTTCCCGCTGTGCAGAAACAAACAACAGACACGGGCCGGATCCTTCCGGATCCAAGCTCAAAACAAAGGAAACCGAAAAATGGCGCTTCCCGACACTCAAATCGCCGTAACACTGTTTAACCTCCGTGAATACTGCCAGACGGAAAGCGATCTTGACCGCACGCTGGACAAACTCTGCGGGATCGGGTATCAGGCCGTTCAGGTTTCCGGCGTTCCGCTGGATGCGAAAATCATCCGCAAGCAGCTTGATTCTCACAATCTGGCCTGCATCGCCACGCATGAGAACTTTGCGTCCATGTGCGACACGGACCGCCTGATCGAACGCATGAAAACGCTGAATTGCGATTTTGCGGCCATGGGCTCCATGCCGGTCGAATACAACAGCTGCATCCACTATCCCCGGCTGGATGAATTCATCCGGATCGTCAACGAGAAATGCGCGATCCTCAAAGCGGCGGGGATCCGCTTCGGATATCACAACCACGACTTCGAATTCATGCATCTGGACAACGGGCAGACGGTTCTCGACTACTTCTACGAAAAGACCGATCCGAAATGCGTGTTTGCCGAGCTCGACGTCCACTGGGTCACCCGGGGCGGCGGTTCTCCCGCCACCTGGATCCGCAAGGTCGCCGGCCGCATGAGCGTGATCCACTTCAAGGATTTCGCCCGGATGGCCGACGGACCGCACTTCTGCGAGATCGGAGAAGGAAATCTGGACTGGCCGGAAATCCTGAAGGCCTGCCGGGAGACCGGAGTCCGCTGGTACTCGATCGAGCAGGACCGGGAAGTCCCGGGCCGCGGGATTTTCGAATCCATGAAGATCTCCTTTAACAACCTGAAGGCGATGGGCGTCAAGTAAGAGACGCCCGCATCATGCTCTCGCTGGAGAATCAGGCCGGTGCGGCGCCGGAACGGAATCGTGACGGCAGCCGTGCCTTCTATCTGGACGGATATTTCTGCGATCATGCGGTCCTGCAGCGGGACCGGACGATCCCCGTCAGCGGCTGTGCGGAACCGGAGACGGCGGTCGAACTGACCTTCCGCGGCATCACGGCCCGTACGGTGGCCGCGCCGGATGGGCGGTTCACCATCGATCTGCCGCTCCTGTCCGCGGCCGAGGGACAGCGTCTGCGCGTCACCAACGAAGGGCGCGAGATCTGCTGCGAAGATGTCGCGGTCGGCGAAGTCTATCTGGCGGCGGGACAATCCAACATGGAGTTTTCCCTGAAGGATTCGCAGCCCGGACCGGAGGCTGCCTCCGATGAGGAGTTCGAATCCCTGCGATACTTCAAGATCCCGGCGCGGAGCTACTACGGACGTCAGCACACGCTTCCCGGGTCCTGGCGGAAAATTTCCCGTGCGGATGCCGCAGGTATCTCCGGATGCGGCTTTTTCTTCGGCAGGGCCATTGCGAAGGAGACCGGAGTGCCGGTGGGGATCGTCGAGGCCAGCCTGGGCGGGATCAATCTGGAAAGCTGGGTGAGCCGCGAAACGCTTCTGGCCCATCCAGCGTACCGGCAGGAGCTTCTGGAATACGAGCGCAGCGTCTCTCTGCAGGGGACCGACCGCGAGGGAAAACTTCCGGGCACGAATGAAAAAATCATGTCCGGACTGAAAAAACTCTTTCCGGTTCCGCCGGATGACGGAAAAGAAAAGGAGGGTTGGGCGAACGCCGGGTTCTGCGATCAGGACTGGGAGACCATGCTTCTTCCGGACAGCTGGACTGAGGCCGGACACAATCACGCGGGAATCTTCTGGTTCCGGCGGACCGTCGAGATCCCGGATGAATGGCGCGGTCACGTGCTGGAACTGCACCTGGGAGCCGTCGACAAGGCCGACAGGACGTATTTCGACGGGCATCTGATCGGCAGGACGGGTGAATCTCTCATCTTCGATTTTTGGATGACGCCCCGCGTCTACACGATTCCCGCCGATCTGACCGGAGGCCCCGGACCTCATACGATCGCCGTTCAGGCTTCGTCCATGGCAAGCATCTGCACGGACGGCGGCCTGCTGGGGCCCGCCTCGGAGATGTTTCTCGCATGTCCGGACCGGCCGGGCACGGAGCCGGACCGCATTTCTCTGGCGGGACCGTGGCGGTATCGCGAAACGTACGATGCGGGGACGGCCGGCATGACGTTCATGCGGACGTTGGGGCCCGGTTTCGCCGGATCGCTCCACATGCTCTACGACAATATGATCCTGCCGCTTTCGGGCATTCCGATGCGGGGCGTGCTGTGGTATCAGGGGGAAGCCAATGCCATCTGCATGGCGAAGGAGTATGAACCGCTTCTCGGCGCCATGCTGGAAGAATGGCGGCGCACGCTGGGCTGTCCGGAGCTCGAGTTTTACATCATCCAGCTTCCGGATTACCATAATCCGCACTATTTTGCACCGTTCAATCAGTGGACCCTGATCCGCGAGGCGCAGAACAATACGGCCCTGCACGATCCCCTTGCGGACTGCATCGTGACTCTGGGACTGGGCGATGTGGTGGAACTTCATCCCCGGAACAAAAAGGCCGTGGGCGAGGCGGCCGCCCGCTTCGCTCTCGCCCGGCTCAACGGACATCCGCTGCAGCCGCCAAGTCTGCAAAGCCTGACGCGCCGGGGCCGGACGCTGGAACTCGCTTTTACGGGATCGCCCCTTCCGCCCGCGGGGACCGAAATTCACGGTTTCGCGGTGGCCGGCGACGATGGAACGGCTTTTGCGGCCCGTGCGGAAGTGGTGTCTTCTTCCGTGGTGGAGGTTTCCTCTCCGGATGTGCCGTCTCCGACCCGCGTATGGTATGCCTGGGCGGGGAATCCGGTCAAGTTCGATTTTCGGAGCGCCGACGGTCTGTGGGTATCTCCGTTCCGCGCCTCGCTGAACGGACCGGCCGAGGCGGCCGAGGCAAAGAATCTGATTCCGTGATCCCGCCGGAACGGGGCAGGGGAGGCATCGGATGACGGCTTCAGCCCGTTACCTTTCCTGAGTTTCCGCCGGGGTTCTTCCGCTGCGAAACTCCGCATGACGCAGGGAGGCCAGGGCGGGATCGGTCAGTTCTTCGACCGTGAAATCATCGAACCATACTTTCCCGTGCGTTTCTTCGGCGCGGGCTTCCAGCTGGCAGTTCACGCCGACGACTTTCCCGTTCCACGCGCTTTCGGGCACGGCCAGACAGATCTCCAGACGCTTCCATTCGCCGGACTTGAGTTCATCGGACGAGAGCGCAACGGGCATATTGAAGGCGGCGGGGAGAGTCTTGTAGGCCCGGCCCAGCAGCGTGTCGTCCGCACACGGAAAATACAGCACCATGCGGACATAATCGTTTTTCGTGAGATTTTCCGACCGTACCCAGACGCGGAACCGGTAGATCTTTCCCGGCTCCATCTGAAAATCCAGCGGCCTGCGGAAGTACACCATACTGGTAGGCAGGGATTCGGCGCGGTCCAGTTTGAGCGAGCCCGCCTGATCGTGTCCGGCCGCAGGATCGTGAACCATTTCGGCGGTGTGTCCCGGACTCTGCCAGGAGACCCAGTTTTCCTCGCCGGAATCGAACCCGTAGCGGTGGACCAAATTGCCGTCCGCTTTGCTTTCCGCCGCCGTTATGGCCTTGCTGTTGATGTACGGCAGATAATAGAGCCCGGTTGACTCGGCGAAACCGTCGCGGAAGAATTCCGCCCGTCTGCGTTCCTTTCCTTCCGGAGCCAGCTCCACGGCGCGGTCCAGCAGCGTCAGCGCCTTCTCCACACGCTCGTAATCCAGCGCGTCCAGATAATGTCCGTCGCGCCGCTGCAGGAACGGGATCTCCTGCTCGGCCCGGTCGATGAACCAGCTCGTCTGCGGGATCTTTTCGGTCCAGAACTCCTCCCAGAGATGGAAATACGCCTTGAGGTACGGTGCGGCCTCTTTGCCGACGGCCAGTTCGAACCACTCATCCAGAATTTTCTCCGGATCCTGATCGATATCCCAGCAGAGTTTTGTCAGCATGTAGGCTTCGGGTATATTCTTCCAGTACGGCCCCGGCGTCCATTCGTTGAAGTAGAAGCGCAGATTGTGATTCTTGTAGAGGTCTTTGAGCAGCGCCCCGCTGTGTGCCGCATTGTAGGCCGGAACCAGGTACTCGGCCTCAAATCCGTAGTCCCACCAGCCTATCGTGGAGGCGACTTCGTCCCACTGGCGGAGCCGTTTCTCCAGACGTTCCCGGTACTTCGGGACCACGTAGAATTTGAAGTCCTCGCAGACCACGGGGACCACATGGGAATCGAGCTTGAGATTCTCGGGCATCGTCCGTGTGACCCAGTAGTTCAGGATCCCGAAATAACAGTCGGGGAACTCTTGCCGGACGATTTTGACGACTTTGTTCACCCATTCGTAATAGCTTTGCGATTCGGAGCCGGGCGGCTGATTGGCGTTGACCTTGAGGCAGGTTTCGCAGCGGCAGATGTTGCCGGAATCGTTGACCGAGAGGGAGCAGCTGTACAGATTCGGATTCTTTTTCAAATACTCGATCACGTTTTTCGCCGCCTCTTCCGCAATGCCCGGCGCCGTGTAGCAGGGCTCCCAGTTGAGAAGGCGCCAGTCCTTCTTGAGATTCACCTTCGGCGGAATGCGGCGCTTGCCGTCGATCAGCGGGAAAAATTCGGGATGCGTCCAGGAATACTTCTCCGGATCGATCAGATTCCCCACATTGTGGACCATTTTCAGCACGCTGGAAACGGTCATGCCCATGCGCCGGATCCATTGGATCGTTTCGAGCTTCTTCGACTGTTCGGCGGAGGAGTACCAGCGTCCGTCGGCTCCGGAGAACTCCCGTCCGGCCAGGGAGGGAACGCGTGTGATGTCCCTGCAATCGATCCGCCAGTCGCCCTCGAGTTTCGGGATCACCATACCGAGTTCGCCGGGCATCAGATTGTATACGCCCAGATTCTTTTCCAGAAAATACGTGACGCCGTCCAGCGTGTTGTAGTTGTCCTTCAGCAGCAGACGCCCGGCAATGACAATGGTCTTTGCATCGGGAAACTTGATGATATAGCCGTAGGGTTTCGGCATTTCGTCGAGGAACTTCTCCGTGAATTTTCCCAGTCCCACGTAAAAATCGATCCGCTCTTCCTTTTCATCCGCCAACTTGCTTTCCGGCACGATCTTCACCGGTGCGCCCGTCGCCTCCCGCACACAGCGGGCGATGTCGTCCGCCGCCAGCTTTGTCGGCCAGTCCGGATTGTCCGGAACAACCACGCGGAAATCGGCCTTTCCGCCGCTGACCAGCGTCATGCTTTCCGGCGGTTCCGCGAAAACGAAAAGGGCCGGGAGAAGAGACAGCAGGAGAAGAATTGATTTTTTCATGACGTCACCTGTGAATTGTTCATGGAAAGCTGCGGCAGCCAGAGCTCCGGAGTACGGATCGGGAAGTTCCGCAGAAGTTCGAATTTCAAACGCCAGGGCGGCAGTTTATCCCAAAGCGTCCGGTACTTCCGTTCGCCCGTGTAATGTCCGACCAGCAGAAGCGCCGACTGACGGCACGGCCAGTAGTCGAAAAAGAGGACATCCGCCGGATACGGCCACGCCTTCTTGTCCAGAATGTACGGATAGAGGAACGCCATGGCGTCGGCCACCGAACCGGAGTCTCCCTCGCGCCAGAGAAAACAGTTTTCCGAAGGCGTGCAGAGGATCGCGGCCAGCCCGGCAAAGACTTCCAGCGTGAAGAGCGCGTACCCGTAGGGCTTGGTCCGTGCCAGTTCCCGGGGCATGGCTCCGTTCCGTTCGATCTGCTTCAGGAGGACGCAGCGGAAATCCTGCCTCAATTCGTCAAGCAGAGCCCCGTTCTCCGTCAGACGGGCAAAGCAGGCCGCCTGCAGATACCAGCAGACGCCGTGATTGTTTTTCGCCTTGCGCTCCGTCCGGCCGAACTCGCTGGTGACCAGCCAGTCCAGATACTGCGTGAACCATTGCAGAACACCTTCGTACAGTTTGCGGGGCAGGACGGTTCGCAAAGCCCGTACCGCCAGCGCAACTTCGCACAGCTGAATGGTGTCGATGACGCCGAAGCTGCGTCCCTCGCATCGGCCGCGGATCGACTGGGAACAGGAGAGACTGGGCCGCATGGAGATCGAGTCGTTTACAAACCAGACGTCG
>JAFZZR010000056.1 GCA_017615635.1 Lentisphaeria bacterium | reverse complement strand
CGGATCGACTTCGGACCGGACTCGCTGCTGCACCGGTACCGCTTCAATCTGCACTACGAAAATATGCGGCATCTCTTCATCACGCATCCGCACAAGGATCATTTTTCGCCGCTGCAGATGAACTATCACGTGCACGGTCCCATGGGGCCCGCCATGCTGAAGGATCATATCCTGACGCTGCACGGAACACAGCAGGTCATCGATCAGTTTCAGTCCGGACTGGCCAAGGACTTCTCCAAAATGCGGATGGCGCTGGATGTGCTGGATCCTGTACGCGATACCCGCGAGCTGGAGAACGGGATCCGGGTTACGGGAATTGCCGCCAATCACTTCTGCCCGGGCGCGCTCAACTACATCTTCGAGATGCCGGATGGATTTACCTTCTTCATCGGCACGGACACGGGAAGGTTCAAGGAGGAGACCTGGGCCATCCTGAAGGAATTCCATTTCGATATGATGATCCTGGACGGTACGGCAGGATTGCTCGACATCGACGGGGGACACTGCACGGCGAAGCAGGTGCGGGACATCGTGGCGAGGCTGCGGGACGAGAAGATCATCGACGAGGGAACTTCGCTGGTGACAAATCATTTCGCCCACTGCGGCGGAATGCTCCACAAGGATCTGGAAGAGTTCTACCGTCCACTGGGCATCGAACCGGGGTACGACGGCATGATCGTGAAACTCGCGCGCGATGCCCGGTGTTCTTCGGAACAATCATTATCACATGCACAAGGAGCAGAATAAAATGTACTACGGCAAATTTCAACGGACGAAACCCGGATCTCTCCTGCTGCGGCGAGCTCAAGATGGATTTCAAGCCGTTCAATCAGGAGTGTCCCAACGGCCGGATTTTCCTTGCCTTCGCGGAAACACCGCCCGGCAGTCCCTACCGTTACATTCTTCTTACCATGGACAGAGAGAACTTCGCCGGAATGCCCACGCCGAACTGGACGTACGGAGCCATGTGTTTCTACGGAGCAAATCCTTGAGAATACAGATAGAAGCAAAATTAAAACATACGACAAGGAGAAAAGAACCATGAGAAAAAAAAGTTTCACCCTTATCGAACTTCTGGTCGTTATCGCGATCATCGCCATTCTTGCGGGAATGCTTCTCCCGGCTCTCGGCAAGGCGAAAGATCACGCGAATACGACGAACTGTCTTTCCCGCGTGAAGCAGTGCATCCTGGTGCAGCTCGCGTACGAAGATGACAGCAACGGCTACATGTTCATCTACGACGCCGCGGGCAACGTCTGCTGGAACCAGATGTTCGAAACAGCCTATTCCCTGACGAAGGAGGTCGGCTCCTGTCCCGGGAACATTCCCACCGACGGGAACGGGTATTACGGATTCGGAATGTTCAATCCCAGAATGTGCCAGTCCGTTCTTCCCTCTCTGTGCCGGTATGAAGCCAACAAGTACCTTCATCTCGGCGTCAAGGGCCTGAAGGCGCCCTCCAGCTTCCCCGTTTTGGGAGACAGTCTCAACAAGAGCGCAAGCGATACCACCAAGAGGAAGCAGTATTTCTTCGCGTGGGTGGATAACGACGGCGCAGCGGAAAAGTTCCATTTCCGGCACACGAGAAAAGCGAATTTCGCATTCCTGGACGGGCACGCGGCTTCCCTGGATCTCAACTCTGCCGCCGAGAATTTCAAGACATTCTATTCGCAGAACGGGATGTCCATCAGCAAGGTCGTCTTCTGGGATCCGGCCATGGAGAAAAACAAGGTGTACTGAGTCCCCGCCTGAAAAGCAGACTTTCTTCTTCTTTTTTCAAAGATTTATTTTTGTCAGTTGAAAGGTGTTTTCATGATACAGACAGGCATTTCTCCGCTTCGCACGGTCCTGGTCGGGCTCGGCAGAATCGGATGGAGTACGCATCTCCCGGCACTCCTGGCGAATCCCGGTTTCCGGGTGGCCGCGGCCGTCGATCCGGCGGAAGACCGGCTGAACGAATGCAGAAGCAAATACGGGATATCCGGGTACGGCACGCTGGAGGAAGCGTTGGAAAAGGAGACGTTCGATCTGGCGGTCATTGCGTCCCCGACGTGCTTTCACGCGGAGCAGACGATCACCGCGCTCCGGCACGGCTGTCATGTATTCTGCGACAAACCGGCCGCGATGAATTCGCAGGAGTTCGGGCGGATGCTTGCCGCCGCACGGGATGCGAAGCGCATCCTCACGGTTTTTCAGCCTATGCGGATCGACCGGCACAATCTTTTTCTCCGGGACCTCATCCGTTCCGGGAAGCTGGGGGAAACGTTTCTCGTGAAAATGACCCGGGAACGTTTTTCCTGCCGAAACGACTGGCAGGCGTTCCGGAAGAACGGAGGCGGGATGCTGCTGAATTACGGCAGTCACATGGTGGATCAGGCGAACTTCGTCTTCGGGTGCTGCGGAAAAGTCCTTACCTGCACGGCCGACCGGATCCTGAGCCTCGGCGATGCCGATGATGTCGTGAAGCTGCTTTTGCGGTACGGAAAGACGAATGTCGATATCGATATCAATCAGGCGGCGGCCGACTCCGTCTTCCGCTATGCCGTTTTCGGGTCGAAAGGCAGTGCGATCCTTCCCGTCTCCGGGCATGAATGGAACCTGCGTCTGCGCGACGATGCCGGCGGCGCACCGAAAGAACTGCATGCAAGTTTTTCCGCTCCGGGCAGAAAATATCCTGCCGACGAAACCGGGTTTCATCGGGAAACAATTCTGGCGCCGGAAGCGGATACGGCGGAATCCCGTTACTATGAAAATCTGTATCGGGCCATTACGGCGGGCGAAAACCTTATCAATCCGCCTTCCGAAACCGAAAATCTGATCCGCGTGATCGATGAGGCCGATGAAATCGCCCGGAGGAACGGAGCATTATGAGACAGACCGGTTTGCTCAGCGTGACATTCCGCACTCTGCCTGCGGAAAAGATCATCGAGCTGGCCGCACAGGCCGGACTCGACGGCCTCGAATGGGGCGGCGACGTCCATGTCCTGCCGGGCGATCTGAAACGGGCGGAGACCCTCGGTCGGGAGACGAAGGATGCCGGACTTGTGAATTTCGCTTACGGAAGCTACTGGCGCGCCGAGGGCGAACCGGAAATGATCGCGGAAACCGCCGGAGCCCTGGGCGTGCAGTGGATCCGGGTCTGGGCCGGGATCCTGCCCTCTTCGGATCATACGGTGGAAACGCGCCGCCGCACGGTCGGATATTTGAAAGAACTCTGCCGGCGTGTGCCCCGCGGAATGCAGGTTGCGGCGGAGTGGCACTGCAACACGCTTACGGATAACGCGGACTCGGCTCTGAGGCTGCTTGACGAAGTCGGCGAGGACAATTTCTTCTGTTATTTCCAGCGGGAGGAGAGGCCGGACCCCCGTCAGGATAATCTTCGGGATCTGCTGCGGCTGCCGCCGGACCGGATCCGGGCGGTCCATGTCCATTACAACGTCGGGCGCGAGCGGATGCCGCTGGCCGACGGACGGGACGAATGGGCCGGGCTTCTGGCGCATCTTCCGGAACGGATCCCTGCGCTTCTGGAATTTGTGCGGAATGATTCCGCGGAGCAGTTTCTGGAAGATGCCCGGATCCTGAAGACGCTGGCGGGGCAAGCGTAAGATCAACAGGTCCGACCCGCCCGGACCGGATGTAAAACAGCGTACGATTCATGGAGGAGACAGCCGATGAGTAAATACGTTTCACTTTTGTTCCTGATCGGGGCGTTTTCGTTCGCTGCGGCGGATGACGACTTGAAGGAGTTCAAGGATATGACCGATCTTTCGGCCGCCGTCCCCGTTCTGACTGAGAACTTCAACGGCGGATCCGGGGAGTGGACGCTGCCGGAAGGATGGAGCTATGAGCCCCGGGAGGGATTGACCGGGTCCGGCGCCCTGAAATACGTCCGGACCGATCCGGATAAGGATACGGAGGCCAGACTGTATATCGATGTGAAACCGGGGATCCGGTATCGTCTGTCGCTGCAGTACCGGAGCGAGCTGAAGGAGGAGGCGGACAAGGCGCGGATGGAGATTTTTGCGATCCGCTACTGGGACGCCGACGGAAAAAAACTCCCCGGCAGTTTTTACAACCGGAAAAAGATGAATTCCGACCGCAATGACTGGGAGGGGATGGAGTTCACATTTCAGCCGCCCGCTGCCGCGAAAACGGCTGCCTTGTGTCTCCTGATGCGGGTAAAACGCACCGGGACTCTGTGGTTCGACGATATCGTCATCGCTCCGTATTCCTCCGAACTGGCCATGCTGCATATAACGAATCCGAAAAAGCTGTCCCTCAGCGAATACGGCGACATTTCCTGGAAATGCACCCTGACGACGGCGGACAAAAAGCCGCAGCTTGCCGTCGAGGCGACGGTCGGCGGCAGAACGAAACGGATCCCCGTGGATGAAAAGGGGAATGCCAAAGCGGCTTTCGGGAAATTCGAGCCGGGAAAAATCCCCGTCGAGGCGAAACTGCTGGACCTGGACGGGAAGCGGATCCTCGCCGTGGACCGCTGCCATGTCTTTGTCCATCCGGAAAGGCAGGATAAGGTTTCGGGCTGTGTCGATGTGGAATACGATGGACGGGTGCTGATCGACGGACAGCCGTTCATGCCCGTCGGATTGTTCGCGAGCATGATCGTCGAGAAGAACGACGCCGAAGCCCTGCGGAAAATCAAGGACGCCGGATTCAACACGATCCTCTCCATCGGATATGTCAACCCCTACGGAGGTCTGAAGGATACTCCGGAAGAGACGCTGACCGCCTTGTGCGATGAACTGCACAAACTCGGACTCAAATACATTTTCGCCATCAAGCACCAGCTGGAACTGCCTCCCGGGAAAAAACCGCGCGGACGCCGGGAATGGGGCCGGTTTCAGGGCGCCGGAGTCATTGCGGATATGACCGTCGAAACACTGAAGGATCATCCGGCGATGCTTGCCTGGTATGTTTCCGATGAAAACGCACTGGATGAAATTCCCGCGATCCGCGCACTGCGGGAGCGCATCAGCGAACGGGATCCCCTTCATCCGATCCTGACCCTGACGGACAAGGTCGGCAATTTCCAGCATTTCGCCAAGACGGGCGATGTGCTGCTGCACGATGTGTATCCCATCGGCTGGCGCACCAATTCCGGTCCGGAACAGACGCTGAAGACCGAACGGGATGCCTTCGATCCGGCCTGGGATACGGGGCTGCCGGTCTGGTGGGTCCCCCAGGTGTTCCCCTGGTGTGCCTCGTCTCTGGAAAATGTGCCGAGATATCCCACCGAGGATGAAATGACCGGGCAATGTCTGCTGGCGGCGATCCACGGGATCAAGGCGTTCCTTCTCTATTCCTGGCATCATGCGATGTATCTTTCGGAGCAGAACGATCCCGGTCACTCCGCGGAACAGTGGGAAAGGATCTGCAGAACGGTCTCCACGCTGAGGAGTCTCGAACCGTTCATCATGAGCCGGGAGAATGCGCCTGCGGTCAAGGTGGAGAATGTCCTCGGGAACGGCGTGGAGGCGGCTGCCTTCCGATCCGGGGAAAAGATCTGCGTCATGATCGTTTCGATCGGACCCGGTCCGGCTGCTGCCGATATCGTGATCCCCGGCTGTCCCGGTTTGAAATCGCGGACGGGCCGGACGGAGGATCTGGGAGACGGGCGATACCGTTTCAAGGGCGAAAATATCTCGTACGACATTCTTGAACTGAATCCGACCTGACTGACCATGTTCAAAGACAGCACAAGCGTACCGGAGGAACCGGAACAGATCGTTTACCGGATCCTTTCGAAGGTGGAACCGGAAGACTGGGAGCCAACCGGAATGACCCTTTCCGGGTATTTGGATATCATGGAGATCATCGTCCGGATGGCTTCAGCCTGGCTGGATGAACGGGGCGCCGTCATCGACCCGGTTCTGAACCGCGAATGGGCTCAGACAACGCCCCGGTTCGTTTCCTCCGGAGCAGCTCTGCTGGCCCGGGGCCGGATCCCCGACCTGAAGGATAAGGTTCTGCTGTCCATGGATTACGCCTGCCGGGAATTTACCGCTCCCGATATTCGTCAGCGGTCCTCCGATTTCTGGATGCGGGAACTTGTGTCGGCGTATAAGGCGCTGCGCCCGCTTGTCCCTCCGGAAAGAGCGGAAATGTGGAAGGATTGCCTGAGCCGGGTTGTCCCGGAACGGCATTACCGCTATTTCTATCCGGACGAATCCCTGCAGAAACGGTGTTCAAACTGGGTCGTCCATTCCGCCTGCGGGGAACTGCTGCGCGAATACGCGGGGATCGGCGGCGTCCCCGGAACTCTCTGGGGACGGAATTTCTTCGAGACCTATATGCGCTGGCAGGCTGCCCACTTCAATTCCTGGGGTATGTATCTGGAGCCGGGGCATCCCGCCACCTACGATCTGACGACCCGGCTTCAGATCGCCGCCGCCTTCGAATGCGGATACCGCAGTCCGCTTCGGGAAGAGCTTTCCGCCCTGCTGGATAAAGGCGATTTCGTCACCCTTCTGGAAGCGGCTCCGGGCGGGGAAGCCCCCTTCGGCGGACGTTCATCCCAGTTCTACTATCAGGAGGCGATCATCTGCGCTCTTTGTGAGGCTGCGGCAAACAAATACAAGGAGAAAGATCCCCGGCTTGCCGGCGCATTCAAGCGGCAGGCTCATCTTTCCGCCGCTGTCGTGCGGCGAGGCTTCTGCCGGGCCGACGGCAGAAAATTTCACATCAAGAACCAGTTCCCGCCGGACACCCGGCACGGCTGCGACGGATACGGGCAGTTTTCCGTCTATTCGCTTCTGGCATCCTCGCTTCTGGCGGTCGCCGTGAATTTCGCCGATGATTCCATTGCGGAAGCTCCGGCGCCCTCCGAAACCGGAGGATTCGGTTTTGCCGTGACCGGCACCTTCGAAAAAGCCTTTCTCAACGCGCACGGCGGATTCCTGCAGTTCGATCTTCTGGCCGATCCGAAATTCGATGCCACCGGGCTCGGCAGAGTCATTCTGAAGGATCTGCCCTGGGGCGTTCTTCCCGTGCTGCCGTTTTCCGCCGCCCCGGATTACATCCGATTTCCGGATCTTCCGGCTGTGAACTATGCGGCGGCCATTGCTCCGGAATGGCGGGACGGCAAAGGACACCTTCACCGTCTGGCGGAGAAAGCCGCAGTCCAGCCGGGGATTTTTGAAATGCTCGACGACCATACCTGCCGGGTACGGTATTTTTACGAAAATGTCACGGTATGCTATCGGACGTCTCTGACGGGACCGGGCGTATTGAAACTCGATATGAGCCTGGATGGTGATTTTTGCGAGGCCCGAATGGTCATCCCCGTTCTGGAAAACGACGGCGGACTGCGGCCGGAAACAATCGTCACACCGGACGGACTGCACGTCGGATTTCCCGGCGGAGTGCTGCAGATCCGGGGCGGAGACAACCGGTTTCATCCGGACGGATCCGCGGTGAACAGGACCGGTTCATACAGACTCTGGCATCTGCCGTTCAACGGGCACGAACTTTCCCTGGAATTCGAAGTCATCAAAGATCCGCCGTCAGCGGAAAAAATAGTATCACATGCACAAGGAGCAGAATAAAATGTACTACGGCAAATTTCAACGGACGAAACCCGGATCGATCCGGGCGGACGGTTTTCTGAAAGAGTGGCTGGAGCGCCAGAAAAACGGCCTGTCTTCGCATTATGCGGAGCAGGGCTTCCCCTTCGATACGCCCATGTGGGACGGCGGCGTGGGAAAAGTCATTCCGGCCTCCATCGTTTACAACGACGAGGCGGCGGAGACGCCTTCCCAGGAGGCCTGGTGGCCGTACGAGCAGTCCGCCTATCTGCTGGATGGCCTTGTCCGGCTCGGGATCGTGACCGGCGACAGGGAGCCGATCGCCCTGTTCGAAAAGAATCTTCGCTTCGTGCTGGAGCATCCGGATGAAAACGGCCTGCTGGGACATGCGTACGGCGCCTCGGATTCGGAGTGGCCCATGGCGGTGTTTTTCCGCGCGGTCATGGCCTACTGCGAGTTCGCGGACGATGAAAAGGCAAAAGCCGCCTTCATCCGTCACTACCAAACTCTGCCCCTGGAAAAGCTGGCCCTCGGATTCCGCCACATCAACAACCTGGAGGGCGTGCTGACGGCCTACGACTGGAGCGGGGATGCTTCGCTGCTGGAAAAGGCGGTTGCCGCCTACCGGAGACACGATGAACACTATTCCCTTCATACGGAAGATGAATTCGAACTTTACCGCTCGAAGATCGCCTCCGGACGCAATTATGTGATCCACGGCGTTTCGTTCAGCGAGTCCATCAAACTGCCCGTCCTGCTCTTTCTCTATACAGGGGATGCCTCTTTCCTGAAGGATGCCGAACAGGGCCTTGCGGAAGTCCTGAAGCGCCACGAACAGATTCCGGGGCTTCCCTCCTGCAACGAGGATTTCGCCGGACGCGATCCGCTTCAGGGATATGAAACCTGCGTGATCAGCGATTTCGCCTGGAGCTTGGGATATTTTCTGATGGCCACCGGGGACGGCCGTTACGCGGACCGGATGGAGAAGATTTTCTTCAATGCCTTCCCCGGATCGCTTCTGAAGGATTTTTCCGCCCTGCAGTACCTCTCTTCCCCGAATCAGGTGATTGCGGGACCCGGCTCCAGCCATTCCTTCTTTTTCCGGGGCTGCGCCACTTTCCGGCAGTTCCGCTCCGATCACAGCGCTCAATGCTGCACGGGAAATGTCCATCGGATCCTGCCGAATTACCTGCTCCGGATGTGGATGCTGGATCGCTCCGGCTCGCCTTCCGCCGTGCTCTACGGTCCGTCCTCCTATTCCGGCGTTTTCAACGGCGTGAAATACCGCATCACCGAAGAGACCGGTTATCCCTGCGAAGAAACGATCCGTTTCCGCTTTTCCGCGGAGTCGGAGCTGGAGATGCCGTTTTCGTTTCGGATTCCCCAGTGGTGCAAGGCGCCCGTCGCCGAACTCAATGGAATGCCGTTCCGGATCCCGGAGACTGCGAAAGGGTTTGCAACGGTCTCCCGTCTGTGGAAGGAGGGCGATACTCTGGTCCTGACTCTCCCCATGAAGCCCGTTCGGAAGCAGGATCGCTACTGGTCGTTTTATGAATACGGGCCGCTGGTTTTTTCCCTGCCGGTGAAGTACCGTATGACTCGGGAGAATCCCTCGCCGTTCGCTCCGTGCGAACTGGTTCCGGAAAGCGGCTGGAACTATGCCGTTCCCGCCGATGCCGAGGCGGAAGTGAGCCGGAATCCGGGCGGGGATCTGTTCCGCGATGTTCCGCCGTTCAAAATGAAGATCAAAGGCGTGAAGATCAGCGGATTCGATGAACTCGAACTGGGCCGGTACACGCCGGAAATACCTCTGTTCCATCACGTCCTCTCCGGAGAGACGGAGCTGGAGCTGATCCCGTACGGAAATGCACTGCTTCGGATCACCGCGTTCCCGGATACGGTCGAACGCAAATCCGTCAACTGCCATCAGGTCCTGGTGTCGAAGGTGTATCCCTACGATTTCACCCGGGGGATGGACGGACAATGCTTCCTGCCGGAGAAGGTCGATCCGGCGGAACTTCTGGCATCGGCCAAAGTCGTCGAGCCGGAGAGATCCGGATACTGCGATCTTCTGAAGTGCTTCCCCGGTGCGGAAAATTCGCTGGCGTATCTCTATTTCCGGTTCTATTCCGACTGCGAACGGGATGCCTTCTTTGCGCTCGGGGCCTCCTCCGGCGGAGAATTCTTCTTCGAGAACCGCAAAATCTGCGTGGTGGAACCCGTGTCCGATGCGGAATACATCGCCCCGGAGATCGTGCCCGTCCGCCTGAAAAAAGGATACAATATCCTGACGGCGAAATGCGTTCTCGGACAGGTCCCGATGCAGTACCGCCGGGCCTGGGGCGCCATGGCGAAAGCCTTTTACACAGAGGATTGAACCATGAAGCAGCCGGAGGAGAAAAAAACGGCGTCTTCCGCCAATACATCCTGCGGATACCGTGATTTTCAGGATCCGCCGATGGAATTCCGGGGCGCGCCTTTCTGGTCGTGGAACTCGAAACTGGAGGCGCCCCGGCTCCGGGAACAAATCCGGATCATGAAAAAGATGGGCATGGGCGGTTTTTTCATGCACTCCCGCGTCGGCCTGAAAACCCCTTATCTCGGACCCGAATGGTTCGACTGCGTAAAAGCCTGCATCGACGAGGCTGAGAAAGAGGGCCTCACCGCCTGGCTTTACGACGAGGACCGCTGGCCCTCCGGCGCCGCCGGCGGGATCGTCACGGCGGATGACCGGTTCAAGATGAAGGAACTCCTGATGGAGCGGGCGGAAAAAAAGGAAGCTCTCTCCATGGCCGGAACTTCCCTGGCCTGTTTCGCGGCCGTTTTCGAAAATCAGAAAGTAATTTCCTACCGCAGGATCGGGCCGGAGGACGCGCTTTCCGCAGGAGAAGGAGAAACCCTGGTCCGGTGTTATTACGATTTTTCCGCAAGATCCTCCGAGTTCAACGGCGAAACCTATCTCGACACGCTGAATGACGAGGCCGTAAGAAAATTCATGGAGGTTACCCACGAGGCTTATTTCCGGGAATGCGGAAGTGATTTCGGAAACGCCGTCCCCGGGATCTTTACAGACGAACCCTGCTACGCTCTGCCGTACCGGGGCGACGTCAATCTGCCCTGGACGGTCGGATTCGAGAAAAAGTTCCGGGAAAAGTGCGGTTATGATCTCTGCGACGGGATGATCGAGCTGTTTTTCGACTGCGGCTGCGAGGTTTCCAGGTTCCGCCGCGACTATTACGATCTGCTGACCGAATTGTTTGTCCATGCGTTTTCACGCCAGATCGGAAAATGGTGTGAGGATCATCGTGTTTCGCTGACCGGGCATGTCCTGTGGGAAGACGAACTGGACGGACAGACCGCATATATCGGCAGCGCCATGCGCTTCTATGAGTACATGCAGATACCCGGGATCGATCTGCTGACAGAACGCTGGACCACGTATGCGACCGCAAAGCAATGCACGTCCGTGGCCCGTCAACTGGGAAAAAAACGCCGTCTGTGCGAGCTGTACGGCTGCACCGGCTGGGATTTCCCTCTGTTCGCCCACAAATCCCTGGGAGACTGGCTCTACGCCATGGGCATCAATTTCCGATGCCATCATCTCTTCTGGTATTCCATGGAGGCGGAGGCAAAACGGGATTATCCCGCTTCGATTTCGGAGCACTCCCCGTGGTATGCCGTTTATTCCAGAATCGAAGACCATTTCGCCCGGCTGGGCAGTGTGATCGCCCGGGGAAATGAGATCCGGGATATTCTGGTCATACATCCCATGGAGTCGGTCTGGAGCGTGAAGTACCGGATCCGCAAAGACTGGGTGCCCTCGGTCACGCAGTTAAACCAGGAGTTTGTCTCGCTTGCCGAGACTCTGCTCGGCGAAAACCTGGACTTCGATTACGGCGATGAGGAACTTCTTTCCCGTTATGCGTCCGTAAACGGGTGTACGCTGAAAGTCGGCTGTGCCGAATATAAGGCGGTGGTCGTTCCCGCACTGAAAACGATCCGCTCCTCCACCCTGAAGCTGCTGGCCGGATTCGCTTCCGCCGGGGGGCGTGTCTTCTGTCTCGGAAATCCGCCGGAATATGTGGATGCGGTCCGGTCCGGCGAGGCACGCCGTGCCTTCGCGGAGTTTGTCCCGGTCGATCACGCCCGCCTGACGGAGGAGCTGAACCGTCTGTGCAGAAGGATCTCCCTGACGGATGAACAGGGGCATGAGATCGGTCCGCTGCTCACGCATTTTTCGGAAAACGGAGACGATCTGAGTCTGTTTATCTGCAATACGGGGCTCGAAATGTCCGGGCAGCCCATGGACTGTCCGCTGGTTCGTGACCGGAATCTGACTTTCCCGAACGTGAAAATAGCGGTAACGGCGGAAGCGGGCCGAAAACTTTACGAGTTCGATACGCTCAGCGGGAAGATCCTTGAATTCCCGTTCCGGTACGAAAACGGGAAATATCTGTTTTCCGCCTCCTTCGATGCCTTGAGTTCGCGTCTGTTCGTCCTGTCCGGAAAACCGATTCCCGGCGCTCTTCCGGCTTCGGAAGATCCCATTTGCGTTTCCCGGATGAACCTGAACGGGACGCGGAGCAAGATCCTGCGCGATGAGCCGAACGTATTCATTCTCGATCACGCGGATGTTTGCATTGACGGAAAAACGGTCAGACACAATGAATTCATTCTCCTTGCGGACGATTTTCTCCGTCATGAGCTGGGGAAACCACCCCGGGGCGGCCACATGGTTCAGCCGTACCTGCGCAAAGGAGGAAAGCCGGAACGGGAGCTGGATCTTCAGCTGAAATACACCTTCGAATGTATGGATGCGCCGGAAACGGACTGCATGCTGGCTCTCGAACATCCGGAGCTGTATTCGATCGCATTGAACGGAAACGTGATCGATCAGCAGGATGCCGGCTTCTGGATCGATCCCGTCCTGCGGAAGCTTCGGATCCCGGCGGACTTCTTCCGGACGGGAGAAAACGAACTGATCCTGAGCGGAAAATATCATGAAGATCTGCCGGGCCTGGAGAGTCTTTTCCTGCTCGGTGAGTTCGGTGTCTACGATGAAAAGATCGGACGGCTTCCGGATTCGATCGACTGGGGAGACTGGTGTGCCCGGGGATTTCCTGCTTACGGCGGAAACTTCACATACAAAATGCCGCTGCCTTCGATCCCGGACGGCAGATCGTTCCTTTCCGTCACCGAATGGCGCGGCTCGGCCGTCGGGATCCGGATCAACGGTTCCGAGGAACAACTTCTGATCTCCCCGCCGTACAGAGTGGAGCTGACGGATCTGCTGATGCATGACGGCTCAGACATGGCGGAGATCCGCATATACGGACATCGGCGCAATGTGTTCGGACCCTTCTACCTGAAAGAGAAGTGGCCGGCCTGGACCGGGCCCGCCCAGTTCAAGATCCTCGAAACGGAACAGCGTCAGACAGTGCCGTGCGGCATTCTTTCGGCGCCCTGCGTAGAAACAATTTGAAAACACGCGAACATAAAATGAAAGGTGAAAAATGAACTGTCCGGAACGAATCGCCGATACGGCGGAACTGGAAGAAATGCTCTCGGTCCCCTCCGCGGAGCTGATCGGTATGATGAAGCGGCTCGAGGGGGATATCATGATCCTGGGAATCGCCGGGAAAATGGGTGTCACCATGGGACGGCTTGCCGTCCGTGCCATACAGGAAGCCGGCGTGAAGAAAAAGGTGATCGGCGTCGCCCGGTTCTCCCGTCCGGAAGAACGGGAAAAACTGCAGGGCTGGGGTATCGAGACCATCGCCTGCGACCTGCTTGATCAGGCAGCGGTCGCCCGGCTTCCCAAGACGCAAAATGTGATTTTCATGGCGGGCCGGAAATTCGGGACGGACGGCAGCGAGGCGCAGACCTGGGCCATGAACGTGCTGGCGCCTGCATTTGCGGCGGAACATTTCCGCGAAAGCCGGATCGTGGCGTTTTCCACGGGCTGCGTCTATCCGCTGGTCGGCGTCGGTTCCTGCGGCTGCACGGAGGAGATCGTGCCGCTGCCTGTGGGGGAATACGCACAATCCTGCCTCGGACGCGAGCGTATCTTCCAGTATTTCTCCAGCCGGTACGCAACGAAACTTCTGCTGTTCCGGCTCAATTATTCCGTGGATCTTCGTTACGGCGTGCTTCACGATATCGCCCGCTCCATCTGGGAGGGACGGCCTGTGGATAACACGGTCGGATACTTCAACGTGATCTGGCAGGGCGACGCCAACGCCGCCGCCCTTCGCTCCCTGGAACTGGCGGATTCACCCGCCGCGATCCTCAATGTGACCGGCCCGGAGACCGCATCCGTCGAAAAGACGGCCCGCCTTCTCGGCCGGCTGATGGGCCGGGAGGTTACGTTCAAAGGCGTCCCCGGTGACCGCTGTTATCTGAACGATTCGGCAAAAATGTGCCGCTGCTTCGGGTATCCCTCCGTCTCCCTGGATCAGATGATCCGCTGGCAGGCGGCCTGGATCGTCAACGGCGGCGAATCCATCGGCAAGCCCACACACTTTGAAGTCAACAACGGAAAATTCTGAATCATGAAAAACATTTCTGACATCCATTCCTCCGTGCTGGCGGAGTTCCGGCGCGGCACCGTGATCCCGGCCCAGCCTCTCGCGCTGGACTCCGAGCGGAAATTTTCTCCGAAATATCAGCGGGCTCTCTGCCGCTATTATCTGGATTCCGGTGTCGGCGGGATCGCCGTCGGCGTCCACTCCACGCAATTCGAGATCCGGAACAAGGAGATCGGTTTGTTCGAGCCCGTGCTGCGGCAGACTTCACAGTTCATCGATGAATGGAGTGAACGCACGGATCGCCGGATCCTCAAAGTCGGCGGGATCTGCGGCCGGACCGAACAGGCCCGATACGAGGCGGAGTTCGAGGCCGCCCACGGATATGATGCCGGACTTCTCAGCCTCAGCGCTTTCGCCGGCGACAGCATAGACGCCATGCTGGAACACTGCCGGGAGATCGCAAAGATCATTCCGATCATCGGATTTTATCTCCAGCCGACCATCGGCGGCCGCATCCTTCCCTATGAGTTCTGGCGGGAGTTTGCAGAGATCGATAACGTGCTGGCCGTCAAAATGGCTCCTTTCAGCCGCTATTGCACGCTGGATGTGATCCGCGCCGTGGCGGAGTCCGGACGCGATATCACATTGTACACGGGAAATGACGACAATATCGTTATCGATTTGCTCACCGAATACAGCTTCGGCGGACGGAAGATCCGCGTCCGCGGCGGTCTGCTCGGCCACTGGTGCTGCTGGACCCGGAAGGCCGTCGAGCTCCTCCGGGAGATTCATGAGGTCACGGACAACGGCCGGTCGATCCCCCCCGAACTGCTGACCCGCGCCGCGCAGGTGACCGACTCCAATGCCGCGTTCTTCGATCCTCTCCACGGATTTGCCGGATGCATCCCCGGAATCCATGAAGTCCTGCACCGGCAGGGGCTTCTGCCCGGCATCTTGTGCCTGAACCCGAAGGAAACGCTGTCGCCCGGCCAGACGGAGGAGATCACCCGCGTTCACGATGCCTATCCTCATCTGCACGACGATGATTTTGTCCGGGCGAATCTGGAAAAGTGGCTGGCGGACTGATCTTCGTCTGCGGCAGTCCTCTGCGCCGGCGGGATTCAGCGATTCCTCCGTTCCATCATTTTCATCCGGTAAGAGAACGGGGAATCTGCGTAATACCGGCGGAATTTCCGGATGAAATAGCTGGTGTACCGGTATCCGCACTGATCGGCTATTTCATCGATCGACAGCGTGTTTTCCGTCAGGAGTTTGCACGCCTGATCCATGCGAAGCCGGGAGATATATTCGTTGATGCCCAGTCCGGTCATTTTCCGTACGAGGCGTGAAAGCGTGGCCGGGTGCAGATGGAGTTTCTTCGAGATGGTTTCCCGGGTTATGTTCAGGTGAAAATGGGTTTCCAGATAGTCCTGCACATAATCCCAGTTGAAATTCTCTCTGACTCCGGAAAGAGCCTGATCGCACTCCACAGTCTCCACAACATTCCGGAGCAGCGCCTGCAGACTCAAGTGCTGCGATTCGGAATCGGGACGTGCCGAGAGGACCGCATGCAGCAGACAGGCCCCGGCGGGCGAGAGCGGCGAAGCCGTGTGAAAGAAGATGTCCGGCCCGTCCGGTTCCGGAGGCTGTCCGCTGTGATGAATGAACAGAGTACGGATATAGCGATCGCGGAAGACGATGGAGATCATGCTGTGTTTACGATCCCAGACCTCCGAACTCCATCCGAGGGGATGACAGACCAGAGCCTCACCCGGAATGAAAATCCGGTCCTGAACCGAACCGTTTTCGGCGAAGCGGATCCGTTTTTCCCTCGTAAGCGGCATGATGAGACGCGGTGACTTCGGCATGGTAATGAAAAATTTGCTGCTGTCCGAGGGCGGTTTCGTTTGCGCGATGCAGATTTTTTTCACTTTCAGACTTGCGGCTTTCCGAAGATGCCGCAGCATGATCTCTCTGTCGATTTTCATAACCGGCCCCGTCTTTTGTTTTTCTATTATAATATAGTGTGATCCTTCCGAATATCAATGTGATTTTGTTAATTTTGTATTATCAATACTCTTTTTTTCTTATTGCAAACAGTCCCCGCGCATGTTACTGTAAGCAGTAAAGAGTAAAGAGCATCAGAGCGGAGAATTTCAATGAAACTTGAAAAAAATCTTATCAGCCGGGATCCCCGATGGTATCACGCCTGGCCGGACGTCGCCCTCGCACCGGACGGCACGATGATCTGCGTTTTCAACGAATGCACCCATCATGCCGACCGGACGCATACGAGGATCATGCAGTGCGAGTCCTCCGACGGCGGACGCACCTGGACGCCCAAGCATCCGGTCACCGAGGCCACCGACGGGCTGCCCTACTACTACAACTGTCCCCGCATCTTCACCATGCCGGACAACAAACTCGGGATCATAGTGGACCGTATCCCGTCCGCCGGGGAAAAAGGCGAGGGAATGAGCCGGTCGGTCAATGTCCTTTATTGGTCGACGGACAACGGAAAGAGCTGGAGCGAGCCGGAAATCCTGCCGCTGAGAGGCATCATGCCGGATAAGATCCATGTTCTGGATACCGGACGCTGGCTGGCCTCGGCTCAGTTCCTTCATCATGGAAAGCTGTCGCAGTTCCTGCGCTATTCCGATGATCAGGGAAAAACCTGGAGCGAGGAGATCTGTCTCGCGCACGACCAGCGGTACCAGCTCTGCGAAGTTTCGCTTCTCCCGCTTGGAAACGGCCGGATCGCCGCCTTCCTCCGGGAAAACAGCGGCCTCGGCTACGACTGTATGAAAACCATTTCCACGGACAACGGAGAAACGTGGTCGCCCCTGATTCATTTCCCGCTTCCGGGATGCCACCGACCCGTGGCGGGCAGACTGCGGAACGGCGGCGTTTTCATCACCTACCGTTTCATGCAGGGCGGCAAAGGCTGGCTGGGCACATGGACCCAGAACTTTTTCGCGGCGCTGACCGATGAAGCCTCGGTCTTGTCCATCCGCCGCAGCGACGCCTGGACCCGGATCATTCCGGTGGATTACGACCGTTCCGTAAAGTCCGACACCGGGTACTCCGGTTGGGTCCAGATGCCGGATGGAAGCATCTATATTGTCAACTATATTGCCGACGACGCCTATGACCGGGCCCAGATCCGGGGATACCGGCTCAATTTGGAAGATTTCATCATCGACCGCCCCTCGGCGGAAAACCAGGAACAGGAGGTGCTTTCATGAGAGAAAGAGTGCAAAATCAACACGGCTTCACCCTCATCGAACTGCTGGTCGTGATCGCCATCATCGCCATCCTCGCCGGGATGCTTCTGCCTGCCCTGGGGACCGCCCGAAAGCACGGACTGTCGATCAGCTGCGCTTCGACTTTGAGGCAGTACGGCCTGCTGCTGGCACAGTATTCCAGCGATAACGAAGACTACGTTCCCGGCAGCAACGAGACGGATTACGAACACTCCCCCATGCGTTGGCACAACGCGCTGGGGATCCTGTACGATCCTTCCAAGAGCGGCAAGAAGGGCAACGTATACGCGCTGGGAATGGGCGGAACCGGCAACGATGTGAAAACGATGCTCTGTCCCGCCGGAGACGGTTACGACGCGCCCGGAGACGCGCCCAACAACGCCAGCGCCGGCTGGACATACGGCGCCAACAGTCAGTTCGGAGTACAGTCTCTGTCCAATTCCAAGGTGCCGTTCCTGACATATCAGGGATCCTGCAAGACGCTCCAGCGAAGCACCTTGCTGCCGCGGGTCGTCATGATTGGTGACGCGGTGCATGCCTCGGCCATTCACTCCCGCGGCGGGATGGCGGTCAGTCTCGACTGCAGCGGCAACGGTATTTCCGATTCCGCCAACTACTCCGACAGAAAATTCAACCGATGGGCTCCCCGGCGGCACAGTAAGCGCGCCAATTACGTGTTTTCCGACGGCTCGGTGGAGAGCAAGACCTTCGAGGAATGGGAAAGCAGCATGCAGTCGGGTAAGACGGGCGGCTGGCTGTTCGACGACCGATACAACCAGTGAGCTTTCCGCGTACAACAGAACTTTCAAACTCGTTTTAACCAGGAGAAGACAATGAAAAAAGCAGATGCCTCTTTCCGCAAAACCTTTACTCTAGTGGAACTTTTTGTCGTTACCGCCGTCAGCACGCTGGGACTGGCAATGCTGGTCACGGCATCGGAGGGCGCACAAGCCGATGCCCGGAGCGTTTCGTGCCGGAACATTCTGAAACGGTACGGCGAGGCATTCGCATCGTATGCGGGCAATTACAATGATTATCTTCCTGCGGGCTTCACGCCGAATTCGTCCAGGACCATGCGGTGGGAGAATGCGATCCTGAACGACCTCGGGAGCAAATTCGTGCGCTGCCCGGCCAACACGCCGCCATCCACCGGATACGGAGCCAACTACTGCTACAGCGTCACGCGCAACGCCAAGCTGCCCTTCCACTTTTTCGATCCGGACGCTCCCGAAAAGTCGAAACTCTCGAAATACTCCAAACAGCTGCCGCAGATCGTACTCATCGGCGACGGGACCTACTACATCTGCGTGAGTCCGATCCAGCCCGGCTGCTGGCCGGTCCGCGACGTTTCCTGCGACGGGATCGAGGATTCCGCCCGGGATGCCGATTACAACTACTACGATCCACAGCGGCATGACGGATTTTGGAACTATGTTTCCGCCGACGGCTCGGCGCGTTCCATCTCCTTTGCCGAATGGCAGGACAATCTGACCAGCTCCGGGATCTTCTACAACACGAAATATAACTTCTGAAGGGGAAGACGATGCGAAAATTCCTGATTTCAGCGGCTGCGGCGGCCGCTTTTTTCCAGCTGGCGGCGGCACAGACCGTCGTGGTTTCCGATGGTTGCGCCACCTCCGAGGCGTTCTACGATTCCAACGGCTGGACGGCGTCTGCGGAAGGATTGACCGGGACCGGTTCGGGCAATCCGCTGTGGGCACGGAGAATCTTCTCCCCGAAAGAGTTCACGGTCACGGCGGAACTCTCCATTGCCGAATGGTGCAGCGGTGCGCCGCGCGTCACGATCGGTCCGGTGAACTGCGGCTTTGACGGCGGGATCTCCAACGAGTTTTTTCTGGAGACCGATCTGGCCTCGGCGGTGACGCTGAGCAGCGGCCGTGATTTCGTCACGCCCGGGAAACCGTTCACGCTGACGTTCCACGGCAAAAACGGACAAATGACATATTCCGTAAACGGGCAGAAACTGGGCGATTATGTGTATCCTGTCTCCGGGCCGCTGAGCGTCAGCATCAATCCGTGGCGGGCGACGCTTACGGTGAAGAATCTGACGATCGAGGCGACCCCGGCCGGAACGCTGGGCGATGTCATGCCGTTTCCGGTCTGCAGTCAGCTGCTGCGGATCGACGAAGACGGCGAGTGTGCTTTGCCGCTGGTCGATTTCGTTGCCGGGAAATATTCCGCGACGCTGGATTCCACGGAAGGCACGGTGCTTGTCCCGGACATTTCCGTGACCTTCGACGACGACCGTATTGCTGTGATCGACCGTACGGCGTTGGCGCAGGCCTATGCGAAACTCGGCGGGAAGCACAATGTCCGGGTCGCAGTGCTGAACGTATCCGTCCCCGGACGCGGGAGCAACTACCGCTGCCGGCTCGTGCTGACCGATCCGGCAACACCGGCGGTTCCCGCGGAAGGCAAAGTGGTCTACCGCAACGGTCGGGGCTCGTTCGTCGTGAACGGAGAGGAGATCGGCAGCTTCGCCGGATCCAGCGGATCGAATACCGGACGTCTGGCGACGGAATCGCTGACCCGTTTCGGAAAGGCCGGTGTAGACGGAGTGGTTTTCTACGACGAAGTCAACCGGTTCGTCGATGCACAGGGCCGATTGGATCGGGAACGGTACGCCCGCTATCTGCAAAACGGCATGACTGCCATCGTGGGACGCAATCCCAACGCTCATTTCAAGATCTTCTATCATCTCTACATGCCTCCGGCGTGGTGCAAGGCGCATCCGGAGGAGGTCGTTCGACTGGATAACGGGGTGGAAACGCTGTCAAATACGCCCCGGAAATCCCTTCAGCCCTCCTACGCTTCGGAAGTCTGGCGGAAACAGATGGGTGAGATCCTGACCGAATCCATCCGGATCATGCGGGAATCGCCCTTTGCCGACCGCATCCCCTACATCCGGGTCTGCTACGGCAACTGCGGAGAGTGGAACAATTTCGGTTACACGGAACAGGCGTATGTGGACTATTCCAAGCCGATGCAGCGGGCGTTCGGGGCGTACCTGAAGGAAAAATATCAGAGCGCGGAGTCGCTGCAGAAAGCGTGGGGCCGCTCCGATGTGACGTTCGACTCGGACAACCTTGTGCCGTCTCGGGAAAACCGCTGGAAAGGCGGAGACTTCGTCCGGGCCAACGGTGCGGAGGGAATGCCGAGCGTGGATTACTATGAATTTTTCCAGAAATTCGCCGCCGAAACGGTGATCCATTTTGCCCGGATCGTCAAGCAGGCATCCGAGGGCAAGATGCTCGCCGGAGCGTACTTCGGCTACTATTTCGGACACTACGGGGTGAATCCCTTCCACTTCCAGGACTGCGGACAGTACGGTGTCCCCTGGCTGCTGGCCGCACCGGAGGTGGATTTCTACGGCGGGCCCTATTCGTATACTCAGCGTCTGACGTCCCTGGCGGTCAACGGCATCACCGGTTCCATCCGGCTGGCCGGAAAAATCTGGGAGACGGAGAACGACGAACGCACACACCACAGCAGCGGCGAACGCAACAAAATGTTCGGAGCCACGGCGAATCTCTCCGAAAGCATTGCCATGTGCAAGCGCAACGTCATGCTGAATCTGGAGGCGGGAAGCAGTTTTTACTACTACGATTTCGTCCGCGACTGGTATTGGGATCCGGGATACATGGAAACGGTGGCGAAAATGCGGGAGATCGACTTCGCCCTGCGCAGCGGTGCGTGGGAAAATCCCGCGAGACTGGCTATCATCTTCAGCGAGAAGACCGTGCCTTATTTCACCAGCAGAAACGACAACATGATCCTCCGGCAGGCGGGCAACTACTTCAAGAAGGATCTGCCTTATATCGGCATGCCGTATGACGTCTATCTGACTACGGACCTGGCGAAAATCAATTTCTCCCGGTACGACGCGGTCCTTTTCCCAAACTGCACATACGCGGACGACGGACTGATCGCCGATATACACAGATACGCTGCCGGGAACGGTCGTAAACTGGTGTTCTTCCATTCGCCGGGACTGGTCAATGCGGAAAACCGCTTCGATCCGGCGCAAAGTGAAAAACTCACCGGCATCCGGATCGCCTTCGACCCGGAAAAGACCGTGGGTCTCATGTCCGGCAAGTACGGACGGACCAGACTTGCCCCGGTACGTTTCCGGACCGAGATCGATGATGCCGAGGCCACGGCGCTCGGCACATGGGAAGATGGCGCCGTCGCCATGGCCGAAAAGCAGTTCCCCGAATGGAAATCCATCGTGATCTGCCATCACGCGCCCGATGTCGCCATGCTGCGCAATCTGCTCAGCGACAACGATGTGCATGTCTGGTCCGGCGGCCAGTCCGGATTGAATCAGTGCATGTTCGCCGGACCTCTGCTCGCCATGTACAGCCGCAGCGCCGGGAACCAGACTTTCCGGCTTCCGGAAAAAGCGGAGATCGCGGTGGATCTTTTCACCGGTGAAGTGCTGGCCCGCGACAGCTCCGAGATCGATTTCACCAGTCCGGCAGAGCCGCATACCCGGATCATTTTTGCCGGCAAACTCAATGATTATCAGCAGTATTTTCAGAAAGGAAACAAATGAAATATCCTCAGCTTACCGGCCTGATCGCCGCCCCGTTCACCGCCTTTGACGCAGATGGCAGCGTAAACTATTCCGCCATTCCCCGGCAGGTCGAATCTCTGCTGGCGCAAGGAGTGTCCGGTGCGTTCGTTTCCGGCACCACCGGCGAGGGAGTCTCCTGCTCGTTGGAGGAACGGATCCGGATCATGGACGCCTGGCAGACGGCCTCCGCCGGAAGACTGAAACTCATCATCCATACCGGCGCGCTGGCTTTGCCGGATGTGCGGGAATTGGCCGCCCATGCGCAGAAAATCGGGGTTTATGCCACCAGCATCGTACCGCCGACCTACTTCAAAGCAGCGTCCGTATCTCAGCTGACGGAATTCTGCCGGCAGGCGGCCTCCGCCGCGCCGGACCTGCCGTTTTACTACTATCACACCATGCTGACCGCGCCCAACTGCTCCATGGTGGAGTTTCTCAAGGCGGCGGACGAAACTATCCCCAATCTGGCCGGGATCAAGTTCAACTGTCACAATCTCTACGAATATCAGAACTGCCGGAAACTTTTCGGCGGCAAATACGACATCGTCTTCGGCGTGGACGAGTTCTTCGCAGCGGCTCTGGCCCTGGGGGCAAAGGGATTCATCGGCAGCACCTACAATTATTCCGCAAAACTGTATTTCGCCATCTGGAAAGCGTTTGAAAGGGGCGACTGGGCAGAAGTGGAACGCGGCATGGACAAGGTCTGCCGAGGCGTCGATCTGCTGGTCGCCAACGGCGGTCTGGCCGCCGGCAAGGCGATGATGCTGAGCTGCGGCATAGACTGCGGCGATCCCCGGCCGCCGCTGGCCGTGCTGAGCGGGGATCGCAAGGAAGCCATCAGCCGGGAGATTAGCGCGATCCTTGAGGAGGACTGATCGCGGCGGGAAAGGGCGAATCTGGAAAGATTGCTGGCGGACTATTTCTCCGCAATGCCGATCAGGCGGAAGTTGTTCGGCCGGACCGTGAGCTCCCGGACTTCGTCGAAGGACAGTTCCCGTTTTTCCCACAGATCCATGAAACGGCATGTTTCCGGGGGCAGGGGAAGCCGGGACAGATCGAGTTCCGCTTTCCGTTCGCGGAGGGTCAGATTGCCCGCAATCAGCAGATATTTCCAGGGGGACGGTTTTTCCCAGGAATACCAGGAAACCTTCACATCCGGAGCGGATCCGATCGTATTGTCGAACCAGTAGCCGTGGAAATCCGCAGCAGCCAGATTCGTTTCCGCCTTGACGCCCCACCAGCGGCCCACGGTCGGGCGATGCGTATAGAGCGCCGTCACGGTCGTATCGTGAAGGAGACTGGGCGTCAGGAAGGAGAGCGTGTTGGGCTCGTCGTTCTTCCTGCCGGAGACGTCGGCCGGATGATGCCAGTGCAGGGCTTCGAGGACGGTCATCATCATGACGCAGCATCCTCTTGCCGCCGGATAGAGGGTCGCCTGGTAAACTTCCGGTGAAACTTCTTCGCAGTAAAAATGCTCCGGATTTTTGGCCAGCGCATGGGAGTATTCTTCTCCGGGATACCAGACGTCCGCCAGTCCGTGGACGGCGGGGATGAACCGGTTGTGAGCGTGCAGAAACAAAATTTTTCCATTCCGGCGGACGAGTTTCCGCATACGCAGGAAGAATTCCCTCAAGCTCAGCATATTGGAGTCCGTATAGGATTGCCCGAACGCATCGACTCCGCCGTGTCCGTGCTCCCGGTTCCCGCACTGGCATACCTGGCTGATGTCGTAGAACAGGCCGCCGACCTCCGGATAATCGTGCAGCATCCGTGCCGCCCGCCAGACCGCCAGATCGCCGGACTGCGTATGCGGACAGGTGGAGGAGCGGGAATACACCTTTCCGGTTTTCCAGTCGCGGTCCGAGCCGCCGCCGATGGCGCTGGGTTCCTGAAGCCATTCCGCGGAAAAGAACGAGTAGTATTCATCGAAATCGATAGTCGCCGCAGGCTGGGAGTAGGGGATGATCCGGATGCCCTTTTCCAGAAGGTTCCGGATATACGCCTTATAGCGGTCCGGGCGGACCGGCTGGAGCGTCTCCCCGTACAGCGTGTAATCGTACACGTTTCCGGGATTCGTCTGAAGCTGGCGCACGTTTTCATACGGCGTTTCGCCCCACAGATTGCCGTTGTTGATCGTGCGCCAGGCGGGATCGAGCGGTTTGCCGGGCGTGGCCATGAAGCTCATCCGGTAGGTCGCCGGCTTGTTCAGCGTAACCGGACGGGAGATCAGATTCACGCGGATCTTCACTTCTCCGTTTTCCCGCTTCAGGCGGATCTGCTTCTCACCGGGCGTGTTGACCCAGTTCGCCTGAGAGAGCGGCATCCAGGCTACTCCCTTGACAACGCCCAAAGTCCAGACCAGAAAATCGCCGAAGTAGTATGGCCGGCTGGCCGTCAGTTCCAGCGTGTCGCCAGGCCATGTCCGGAGAAGCGGATCGAGCACATAACGCGCAAACTCCTCCGGAACCGACCAGACCAGGGACAGTGACCGGATTTCCACCGGGTTTCCGGACGGTGCAAGGGTAAAAGCGGTTTTCCAGAATCCGTCGAACCAGAGTTCTCCCTGCCAATCGGCCGAGATCCGTCCGTCCGCACCGCTTCCCGTTCCGGAAAATTCACGGCAGTCGTCGTACACCGTTCCTTCCGAGGCGGAGTCCCACTGGAACGGCTCCGGCCCGCTTCCGGTATCGATCAGGAGGAGAGGCGGATTTTTCAGCAGGACATCGTTTCCCGACTCGATCTCATTGGGAAACGGGCCTTTGTCGATCCGGTAGCGCCGGGTCAGAACGCCGTACCAGTGATCGCCTTCGGAGGTGACCGGATGCCACGGCTCCACGACCTGATGATCCAGTCCGAGCCGTGTCTGGAAGGGCGTCAGGTCCGGGATGTTCAGCGGCGTCTCGCTTTCCAGACGGACGTCTCCGCCGGAAACAACGGTTTTCACCGTATACGGTCCGCTTTTCAGTTTCTCCGGCAGGACGAGGCGGGAAGGCGTCCGGAAATCGGTCAGCGGATACTCCGAAACGGACAGCTCCTGCCGATCCGGACTGATCAGAACGGTTCGTGCATGCAGTTCGCCGGATCGGAGAACCTTCAACGCCTCGGCCCCCGCGGCGGAAAGATTGGTTTCCAGCTCGATGATCCGTCTGGATGGCAGCGGACGAAGTGAGGTTTCCAGCGGCCGGTTCACCTGAAAATGAATAATGCTCCGCGACAGGACCTGCTGTTTCCGGGTGACTGTCCAGCTTACATTCCAGCTGCCGGGGGGAATGCGTACCGTCCAGGAGGTTTCCAGCAGATTGCCGGGAAAACGGAGCTTTTCGCCGTCCGACCGTCTCAGCAGGGCGTCGGTATTCATCCCGGCGCTGTCCGATGCGCTCAGTTTCAGGTCGAGATCTCCATCCGCAAGATTTCCCAGTTTTTCGCAGGAGACGGATGTTTCATCTCCCGCCAGAAGGATTTTGCCGAAGTTTTGGGGATTGGAGAAAGCCAGCTGTCCTTCGGTTTTCCCCCAGGTGAACTGAAGGATCGGTTCGCATTGCATTGTGAAGCAGAAATTCCCGGAAAGTTCGTCCGGGATCCGGTCGAATCCGAGTTCCGGAAAGGGAATGACCAGTTCGGCGGACCAGCCTTCCGGCCCGACGGCCGTTTTTGCCTGACATGCTGCGTTCCACGCTTTCCCCAGATCCTTTTCCCCTTTGCACAGACGGGAATCCCAGATGGCTCCGTTCGGATTGACGATGAACTGATACTGCCTGCCGTTCCCGCCCAGACAGTGAAACTCAAAGCCGTCGTCCAGCTGCCATATCTGGTCGTTGTCCCGCTCGGAGGCTGTCATTTTCCGCGGGGCGGCGCCGGATCGGAAAAGCAGACAAAGGTTTTCGCCGTCATGCCTCACCGAAACGGAGACGGGCGGGATCTTTCCGATCCGATTCGTCGCCGAATTGGCCAGCGGAACGGAGGCGGCTCCGGTCCAGTCCGCCCGCTTCGGCGCCGTTATGACCGGAGGCAGCGCGTCATCCTTTGCGGGCGGATAAAATTTTTCGTAGGCTTCGCGGATCTCCTGTTCGGGAAGCGGACGTCCGTAGATCTTCAGTTCGTCGAAGGAGGTTATATCGTTTTCCCTGTGGGGAAATCCCCTGTCCATGCCGAGAGCGAGGAAGGAATCCCTGTCCGGCCGGGTCAGCGGGAACGGTTCCTTCAGCTTGTACGGATTGGTCTGCGTTTTGGAATAGCCGTCGAGACGGGGGGCCAGTCTGCCGTCGACATACAGACGCATCTCCGTTTTGTCCCATACGGCATCGAGCTTGTGCCAGCGTCCTTTCTGCCATTCGTCATCCTTCATCGGAACTTCCACATAGTCCTCCCGTCCCGGGGAGAAGAAGCCGAACCGGAGTATGCCGGGTTTGAATTTATAGATCAGTACCCGGACACTTCCGGGGAGCCTCGCCTGAAAGAAGACCTGACAGGCTTTTTCGTCGGAGGGTTTCCAGTTTTCCGGTGTCGCCCACAGCGAGATGGTCCCCTGCGCCGTCGGAAAATTCCCGATTGCGGAATAGACGCAGCATTCCCGGTTGCTCATGCAGAGCGCATTGCCCGTTCCCGCGATCCCGGAGTGCATCCGCAGCTGCAGATCGGGCTCGAGCCCGCGGCATGTCTTTTCCCCTGCCGCGAAATCGGCGTGGGCGGAGTAGGAGTCGTATCCGGCACGGAACAGAAGCAGATTCTCTTCCTCCGCAGCGGCGGGGCCGCAGATCAGCGTGAAAAGCAGGGCGGAAAAGAGGAACGTTTTGATTCTCATGGCAGAGGATCCCTTCCCGCTTATTCCTGATTGGGCTTGATTATCCAGTCTGTCAGAACCGTCGTATTGGATGCGTTTTTCAGAGAATCGACATGCAGATCTCCGTACAGCATGTTGGATGTGCCGCTCAGGTAATTCCGGGGACTGTTATTGTTATGCGGGACCGCCACGATCTGCCAGTAGTTCGTATCGGATCTCGTGGATGCCTCGAAATGCGCATGGCCTATGGATGCTCCGCTCTGCGTGGTCAGGCTTTCCATCATAAGCGCTTTTTCGGACGGCTTTTTCACCATGCCGGAGGTCTTGTACACCTTCAGTTTTCCGATCCAGCTGATGTACCCGCCGAACCGGCCGTTGTACGCATACGTGATGGAAACCCAGGCGCCGATGTGCGTCGGATTCGGATCATAATACGTCGAGAGATTGCTTTGCGGTATGACACTCAGCAGCGTGGGGCAGAAGAAAAGCTTGGCATCCCCGACATACCCCGCGTTATGGAATTTCCACGCCCAGGTCCTGTATTGTACGGAGCTCCCGTAGTAGCGGTCATCCGTGATTGGATAGCTGTCATCCTGATCGTTGGCGTAACTGGCGAAGCACAGACCGATCTGCCGGACATTCGAGAGACACGAGATCATGTGCGATTTCGCCTTCGCCTTGCCCAGCGACGGAATCAGCATGCCCGCCAGGATCGCGATGATCGCGATAACCACCAGCAGTTCGATCAGCGTAAAACGCTTCAGGCAGGATCCTCCGCCGCACTGCGTGCTATGGAGGACATGGGTACGAGGTATGAGAGATGAGCGTTTAAAACCGGACTGTAAATTCCTCATGATTTTTGCCCTTTCTGAATTTTGTTCTCCCAGTGACATTCTGTGATATATTATACTTCCAAATTTCCGAAAAAACTTGATATAATAATCAAAAAACTTAATAAAAAGTTCAAAATGGCAGTTGACATGGACCCCGGTTTATGCTTTCGTATCCGTTCAGCGGGACTTGATCCGGATCACGGCAGGCTCATAGCATTCCAGCCGGACCGGGAGTTCCATGATCCCTTTTTCCCACTTGAAGGGGAGAACTTTCCAACGGCCGCCGGCCTGAAGGATTTCCGCCCTGGCCGGTTTCCCCGCACAGCGGATCGACACGGTGTCCATCGGATCGAACCCGAGGTTGAAGATCCCCAGCACGTTTCCTCCGGATTTCCGTTTTCTCTGCAGCAGCATGACCGGCTGGAAGTCCGCCGAGATATAGGGCAGTTTTTTCCCGTTGAGTTTGTCCAGCAGCATCTCCAGCCAGATTTTCCGCTTGTCCTGCATCCAGCTGAACGTGAAGTCGAGCTGGAATGCGGTCGTGCAGATCGTGCCTCCGCGGCGGTTCCG
>JAFZZR010000055.1 GCA_017615635.1 Lentisphaeria bacterium | reverse complement strand
TTGAATCCGGCGTCCTTGATCCGCTGGAAGGTCTCGTGGCTGTACGGCGTGTCGCCAAGGAAGATCCCGATGGGCAGAAAAGGTTTTCCGTCCACTTCCATCTTGCCGCCGTTATCGAAGGATACGGCTCCGGCAGGCTTTTCCGGCGGCGGATTGAAGACGGTGAAGGTCTTCCGGTTGAGGATCTCACGGCTCTTCAGATCGACCAGAACCGCCTCCAGCTTCACGACGGGGGCATCCACTCCGGGCAGACAGCCTCCAACCGTATTGCTTTTGACGGGGAACTGGAATTTCCGCCCGTCCGCCTCCACGATCAGAGCCAGTTCCCGGTCCGCCGGAGGCGCGGCAAAGACGAAACGGAATTCCACCTCCTTCCTGTCGTTCAGGCGGAGCATGGCCGGTTTTGTCAGATGGAACTGTTCGCCCGCATTTCCCGCCGGTTCGATCCGGATATTGTCATACCAGAGTTTTCCGGTGCGCTTCGGCGTGATCATCAGGGAAAGAACTGTGGAATCCGCCTCGGCGGGGACGGAAAAGACGGTACCGATCTCCTGCCAGTCGGGCGCATTCATCATTGTTTTCGGACGGAATACACGGGCGATCATTTTCTTCTCTTCGCCGTTCCCCTTGTAGGATCGGATATCGAAGACCTCCATTGTGTTCCGTGCCGGATCCTCCCTGAGTTCCGAACGGAAAGACACGGTCAGACGGTACTGCTTCCGCGGATCCAGCTTTCCCAGATCCACCGTGGCGAATTCGTAATGTTCCGGCGTCTGTCGATCATACACCAGCGTGCCCGTGCCGTTGATCCCCTCGCGGAGTTTGACGGCAAAGCCGTCCGGCAGGTCCCATCTTTTCGCACCGTCCTCGAAATTCTCCACGAAGATCGGCGCGGAGTCGTTCAATCCCGTGACATCCTTGAAATCCGAAATGTCGTCAACCCCGCAGCAGGCGGAAAGCAAAGCCGCCAGCATGGGCGAAAGTACAAAAAGAATCCTCTTGATCATCGTCAAGCTCCCGAGTTGATTTCCGGAAAGGAAAGCGTTCCGTTTCCCTGATTACTGCGCCTGAAACACGTCGGCGCCCGTTCCGCTTCTGTAGTACCGTGCGGCCGTGGCCGAACCGCTTTCCTCCAAATTCGAGGAGGTATTGATCTCCCGCATCAGATCGGTCGGTGCTGCGCTGGTCGCATGTCCGTCCGCCCATCCCGTATTGATCTTCTTGTTATGCCGGGCGTGGGCATGGGCGTTGCCGGTGCCGCCGTCGTTAGTATAGATCACCGGATGCTGAAAGACCAGACCGGTGGAGGGGCTTTTCATGGCGCTGTCCATCAGGACCGCCAGCCCGGAGGCGTTCTTGATCTGCCTGACCTTGAGCAGCATCTGTTTGGATACGATCGTGCGGATCATGTTGTTGATGGAAAAGTCCCAGGGGGTGCGCATGCCGTATCCGCGCCAGCGGTTGTTCTTGAGCAGGGTGGGACAGAACGTGATCTCTTCGGAAACATAACCGAGTTCGTTCAGACTCTGGGGATAGTAGATCTCCGAACCGTTTTTGTCATTCGTGACGACGAAATAGCCGTTTTGCTCATCTGCGTACATCATCTGCCCCATCATGACCTGCCGGACATTGTTGACGCACTGAATGGTCTTTCCCTGTTCCTTTACCGAACTCAGCGCAGGCAGCAGCATCCCCGCGAGAATGGCGATGATCGCAATGACGACCAGCAGTTCGATGAGCGTGAAGTTTTTTCTCTGTCTCATTTGTTCGGCTCCTTTCTTTTCTCGTACTTCTGAATTATTGTCTTTTTCTTTATGTCTCCGCATATATCGGAATCGATTTTATGCTGATCTCCGTATATTATATTCGTCCTTTCGGGAAAATCAAGGGAAAAATGGTTTGCATTTTGTGATTTTCGTTTGCATTTTGTGATATCGGACGGGAAAATACCCAAAAAAGACCCTTTGTCCTGTTTCGGTCGGAGAGGACAAAGGGCGGAAAAACAGAGAATAATATGGAGGGATCAGCGGTCTACGTCTTCGGGCATGTGCTGGCAGGAGCATCCGGCGTCGCAGGTGACGATCTCGCCGGTCATGTTGGAGCTGTCCTCACTGGCGAGGAAGGCCACCACGTTGGCAATATCCCGTCCCGACGCCTCTTTGCGGAGGGGACAGTTGAGGCGGCGGCGTTCCTTGATCTCCTCGGGAAGCCGGTCCCAGCGTTCCGTATAGATGTAGCCGGGTGCGCAGGCATTGACGCGGATGCCCAGGGGGCCCAGGTCGAGGGCAAGAGCCCGGACCATGGAATTGATGGCGCCCTTGCTGGCGCAGTAGGCGGTGCGGTTGCGGATGGCGCGCATGGCGGTGTTGGAAGAGAGAAAGACCACCACGCCGCGTTCGGGCTGCTTCAGGAAGAAGCGGTTGACCGCCTGCTGCGTGACCTGGAATCCGCCCCGCACGTTGACGCCGAGGACCTCCATGAGGTAGTCGGGAGACATTTCCGTGAAGGGCTTGCCGATCCCCTGATGGGCGGCGTTGTTGACCAGAATATCCAGTCTTCCTGCCTCCTTTTCGATGACGTCGAAAAGATTCTTCACCTGAGTCAGATCGGAGACGTTGCAGGGAATGCTCCGGATCCCGGTGCAGCCACGTTCCTTCAGACTCGCGGCTCCGGCGGCGGTGGACTCCGGCGAGGATCCGCACATGAAGACTTTTGCGCCCTCATCGGCGAATTTCTGTACGATATCCAGTCCAGTGTTCCGGCTTCCTCCGGTCACCAGCACGATTTTTCCGGAAAATCTGTTCATGATCTCACCGTCCTTCCATCGCGTAGTAGCGGATCGCATCGGGGGGCCGGATGCTGGTGAGGTCTCCGCGGTAATGGCGAAGCTGGATGGGCTGGAAGGGATGCTTGAGCAGTTCTGCTTCGTTCAGTTCGATTCCGAGACCGGGGCGATCGGGGATCCGCATTTCGCCGTTTTTCAGGACCAGCAGGTCTTCATCGCAGATCTCGCGCCGCCACGGGACATCGGTCATCATCATTTCGAGGATGACGAAGTTGGGGATGCAGGCGGCCAGCTGGAGAGACGCGGCATTGGCCACGGGGCCGGAGGGATTGTGCGGGCAGAATCCGATATGACGCGCCTCGGATTCGGCGCCGAGGAACCGCATTTCCATAATGCCGCCCGCGTGGGAGATGTCCGGCTGGATGTAGTCGGTGCAGTTGAGGTCGAAGAACTGCCGGTATTCGTACCGGTTGTACAGGCGTTCGCCCGCGGCCAGGGATACCCGCACCCGTTCCTTGACTTCGCGAAGACCGTTGAGATCGTCGGGGGGGAGAGGCTCCTCGAACCAGAAGATATCGAATTCCTCCAGACGCTGTCCGATCTTGACGGCGGTGGGGATGTCGAACCGGCCGTGCCCCTCGATGAGGAGATGGACGTCCTTCCCCACGGTCTCGGCGACGCGGCGGATGCATTCCATGGAGGTTTCCAGTTCATGCTTGCCGATGCGCTGCCAGGCTTTTCCGAAGGGATCCCACTTGCATCCGGAGAATTTCGCATCGCGGACAGCCTCGGCCTTGGCGGCGAACTCGTCGGGAGTCTTCGCCGGGGCGAACCAGCCGTTCACGTAGATGGGCACGCTCTCGCGCACCTTTCCGCCCAGAAGCTGATAGACGGGAACGTTCAGAGACTTGCCCTTGATATCCCAGAGGGCCATTTCCACACCGGCCAGGGCGGACATGAGAACAGGGCCTCCGCGCCAGTAGGCATCGCGATAGCAGTCGTGGCGGAATTTCTCGATGTTGTGAGGATCGGCGCCGATCAGAAAGTATTCCAGTTCGTGGATGGCGGCTGCCACGGTGTTCTCCTTGTATTCGAGCGTGGCTTCGCCCCAGCCGTGGATCCCGGAATCGGTTTCGATCTTCACGAACACCCAGTTGGTGCGGAAACAGTTGCATAAAAACGTCTTGACGGCGGTGATTTTCATGGGGTCGGCTCCTTATGCTTTCTCTGTGAATCAATAAAAATACTATAGCATTCCCGGACGCTTTTTCAAGCTCGCGGAAGTACGAAGGCGGGGAATTGCTGGTCCCTCCACTTTCTGGGAGAGATCCCGATATTGCGCTTGAAGTAGCGGGAAAAGGCAAACTCGTCCCGGAACCGGAGCTGTTCCGCTATCTCCTTGAAGCTGTTTCCTGCGGTGATGAGGCTGAGACAGCGGCTCATGACGAAGCGGTCGATCAGCTGCTTCGGGGTAATGCCGGTCCGCTCGGTAAAATGCCTCGTGAAGCCTTCGCGGGATTCGTTCTGCAGTGCGGCCAGTTCGGAAACCGAGGTCTGGGCGCTGCCGTGTCCGGAAAGATAATCCGTCAGGGCCGCATACCGTCCCAGCGCCAGGGGCTTCCAGAAGTCCTCCGCCTCGTAGCGGTCCAGAAATCCCGCCAGAATGGAAAACGCCAGACTTCCCGCCTTGATGGCGGCGCGGCACCGGTCGGACGCATCCGAATCGAAGAGTTTCAGCATTTCTCCGGCTTCCGGCGGCGCGGGGACCTCCAGCATCCGGGGGCAGTTCGAAAAGAGTTCGACGCCGGGGAAGATCTCCAGCTGGACCTGAATGGAGAGGAAGAACAGGTCCTCGTCCAGATGAAAGCAGACGGGAAGGAACGCGGGAATGAAGTAGAGGTTTCCCGGGATCAGGGGATACCGGTGAAAGGAATCCTCGATGCTGTTCGCCTCGCCGTTCGGATTTTTCAGCGGAAGAAACATCCGGTTGACGGGCATGGACACCCGTTCGGCCCGGCTGACCGGGAAAAAGCCCCGCGCATAATGGATCAGCGTGAACCGTGCCGCGTTGAAAATGGATTTCAAATCGTTTCTGTTGAACAACCGGTTTGACATGATTTCTCCGTGCGTTTCTTACAATATAGACCGCTTTTTTGCCTTTGCAATCACAAAAAGCCATATTTTTGATTCTTTTTGCCATTTCAAAAACGCAATGCTGCGGTATATTGTTCTCCGTACACGGGGATTGGTGTTCGTTTCGCTGCCGTCTCAAGTGTGCCGGAGTCGTATAATCAAGCTATTTCGGGAGCCGTTTTATGGATCGGATGATTCTTCTGGATCGGCATTGGCGTTTTTCCGTGGATAACGAAGCCGAACGCCGGGCAGCATCGGCGAAACCGCAGTGGAAGTTCCGGAATATCAAGGCCGGACATGCGGATGGATTCGCTTCCATCGGTTATGATGATTCGCACTGGGAGCTGGTGGATCTTCCCCACGACTACGGTGTGCGCACCGGTTTCTCTCCGGACAACTGCCGCATGAGAGGGGCGAAGGACGAGGTCAATGTCTGGTACCGGAAAAATTTTCTGATGGACGAAGCCCTTTCCGACCGGCACTTCACGCTGATCTTCGAGGGGATTTCCATGAAGGCGGAAATTTACTTCAACGGCTCCCTGCTGGCCTCGGTGCCCGGCGCCTATACCTGGACGGAGATCGACGTCACGCCCCGGATGCACTTCGGGAACGTCCCCAACTACATGACCGTGTCCGTGCGCGGCGATGTCCCGCAGATATGGAAGTACGAAGGAACCGGAATTTATGATCATGTCCGCCTTCTCGTGAGGGATCCGCTTCATGTGGCGTACAACGGTCTGTGGGCTTATTCCGAAAAGTGCCCGGACGGACATTGGGATCTGCACTGCGAGGCGGAAATCGAAAACCGCACCTATGAGCCGCGGACAGGAAAACTCGTTTTCGAGCTTCGCGACCGGGAAGGAAACTGCGCCGGGCGTGTCGAACGGGATTTCGCCGCGGACGGGGACAGCCGCGAAAGCGTGAAAGCCGTCATTCCGATGGATGCACCGCATCTCTGGGATCTGGATGACCCGTATCTCTACCGGGTCGTGTGCTCGGTTCAGTATGATGGAAAGACGGTGGATGCGGATCAGGTGAATGCCGGATTCCGCACGGCGGAGTTCCGCGGGCCTGACGGCTTCTTCCTGAACGGAAAAAAGGTTTTCATCAAAGGCTTCAACTCTCACTTCGAACATGCGGGTGTGGGCTTCGCCGTCCCCGAATCCATTCAGGAGTACCGGATCGGACGCATCCGGAGCATGGGCGGCAATACGTACCGGTCCGGGCATAACGAATGCCCCGAAAGCGTACTTGACGCCTGCGACCGGCAGGGGATGCTGTTCATCAACGAAAACCGCTTTTTCGAGACGCGGGAGGAGAATCTGGAGATGCTCCGGAGACAGATCCGGCGCGAACGGAAACATCCTTCGGTGATTCTGTACAATCTCTTCAACGAGGAAGCCATTTCCAGTTCTCCGGAGGGCGCCAGGATATACCGGAAGCTGAAAAGCGTAGTTTCCAAACTGGACAACACCCGCCTTTTTACGGGCTGTGCGCAGCAGCTTGCAAAAAGTCTCACGGTGGAGTCAGTGCTTCAGCCCATGGATGTGATCGGAACCAACTATGAAATTTCAAGTCTGAATAAAGCGCACGAGACGTTTCCGGAGAAGGCGTTCCTGGCTACGGAAATGACCTGCATGCAGACGATGCGCGGAGAACTCCGGTATGATCCGGAAAAGAAACTGTTCGACGATTACGCACTGGAAAATCACTGGTTCGGCACGACTTTGTTCAGAACGATGGAAGTGATGCGGGAGCATCCGTTTTGCTGCGGTCTTCTCAATCACTCCGCCTTCGACTACCGGGGTGAGCCGCAGCCCTTCGATTATCCGCTGATCTCCTGCACCTACGGCGCCATGGATACCTGCGGTTTTCCCAAGACTCTGTACTACATCTATCAGGCATGGTTTCTGGATCGTCCGGTTCTGTATATCTTCCCCCACTGGAATCACATGGCAGGAGAAGAGGTTCGGGTCCTGACCGTTACGAACTGCGATCAGTGCGAGCTTTTCCTGAACGGGAAAAGCCTTGGCGTCAAGGAGTGCCACCCCTGCGAACCGTGCCTCTGGAGCGTGGTCTTTGAGCCAGGCACACTGACCGCTTTCGGGTACCGCGAAGGAAAGAAGTCTGCGGAATATACGGTGAAGACGGCGGGGGCACCCGTCCGGCTCATCGCGGAACCGCACAGGATGCATATAAAGAACGATGGATACGATGCGGTGGCGGTCAACGTGTGCGCAGTAGACGGGGAAGGGAATGTCTGTCCCGACGCGGATATGCAGGTCGCGTTCCGTGTTACCGGCGGAAAAGTGCTCGGTGTCGGCAATGGGAATCCCCAGAGCCACGAACCGGATTACGCCTTGACCCGGAAGCTGTATCACTCCCGGTGTCAGGCTATCGTGGCCTGCGAGCCCGGGGCCGATGCACTGAAGATCGAAGCGTCATCCTCCGGGCTGGAACCGGGCCTTGTCACCATGGAGGTGGAAAACGTTCCTTCGCGGATGGAGCTTCCCGGATCGGACAGCCGGCAGCTCGATTCCTGGAAAATGGTCAGTGCCGCCACCGTTGAAAAACCGGATCCGACGAGGAAGATCGAGTGGAGCGAGAACAACGCGTTTCTCTCGGTCAACATGGCGACCGAACGGTTCCAGAACGATCTGCAGCCGGGCTGGATGTTCTATCAGACGGAAATCGCGATCCCGAACTCCGCCGGAAAGAACTGCCATGCGGTGTTCCATTTCGGCCGCGCCCGGTACAGCGAGTGCGAAGTATGGGTGAACGGAGAGCTCCATCTCTCCCGGAAGTCGGAACAGGACCAGATCTTCGGTGATGATGTGAATTTTGAAACGAAGGGCGCATCCTCTCTTCTTCTGACCATCCTGCTCAGGACTTCGGGTGGACAGGCCGGAATCAACGGACGGGATGCGATCCTCAGCATCGATATTGCGTAACGGGACGGAAAACGAGTGAGTCAGGAGGTTTTACGAATATGAATGAAGCGGAATGGATGGCCTGCCGGGAGAATCCGGAGAAGCTGCTGGTCCTGCTGGTCGGTCAGTCCAATATGGCCGGTCGGGGTTACGCCGGACCGGACGACCTGACAGCGATTCCGAATCTGCTGATGATCCGTCCGGACGGCAAATGGCAGCCCGCCATCGAGCCGATCACGAAAGACCGGGCGTTCGTCGGAACGTTTCAGGCATCGGGAGAAAAGGTCGTCTCGGCCGATCCCTTCGAAACGGTTTTGCCCGAAGGCGACCAGAAAGTCGTGGGCGTGGGACCCGGACGCACCTTCGGACGTCTTCTGGCCGAGGCCAATCCCGGCCGGGTCGTGGGGCTGATCCCCGGCGCCGTGGGCGGGACCTCCATCGCGGCCTGGATGCCGGGCGGCGTGGACGACTGGGATCCCTCGAACTATCCTTACGACGTGGCCGTGCGGAAGGCGAAAGAGGCGCAGAAGACGGGGAAGATCGTGGCCGTGCTCTGGCATCAGGGAGAAAACGATGCGGGAAAACAGACGCCGGACTATACGGAAAAACTGCGGACCGTGGTCCGGAATTTCCGGCGCGACCTGAACCTGGGCGACGACGTTCCCTTCATCGCCGGGGATCTGGCCTCCTTCTACGAGGAGCGGATCGGCGGTCATATCGATATCGTGGACAAGGCACTGAACACGCTGGCCGCGGAGGATCCGCGGTTCCGCGTCGTTCTGACGAAAGACCTGATGCACCGGGGCGACAGACTGCATTACGATACGGAATCCCAGCACGAGCTGGGCGCCCGGTATTTCGAGGCGTACCGTCAATTCCGCGCGAATCCGGAAATCACGATTTACGCCGATGCGCAGAGTGTGATCGGCGAAGGGCCGTTCTACTCGCGGATCGACCATACTCTGTACTGGGTCAATCCCGGCAGAGCCGATCATCCGGAGGAGATGCCGGGCTTCCTTCTCCGGAAGACGGGGCAGGGGATCGGAGATTTCGAAGGATTCAATCCCGAAGGCGTGGTGAGCGCGAACGCCTACTCCCAGAAACGGGACGGAACGTTCCTTCTGTTCGCGGCGCACTGCAAGGTCTGGACCTGGAAACCCGGAGAGAAGGCCGAACTTTTCGCCTCGCTGGATGAGGATGGCAACCGATTCAAGTTCAACGACGTGACGACGACCCCCGATGGGCATGTTTTCTGCACGGTCCTGCCCAAAGACCTTCAGAACGGGATCGGCGAACTCTGGGATCTGGCCCCCGACGGCTCGCTCAGGCTCCTCGATACCTGTCGGGGCATCCCCAACGGCATGGGCTTTTCGCCGGACCGCACGAAGTTCTATTTCACGGCATCCAGCGAACACGTCATTTGGCAGTACCGCTACGACAAAGGGACACTTTCCGGCAAGGAAGTCTTCGCCCGCGACATCGACTGCGACGGTCTGGCCGTGGATACGGAAGGCTGCGTCTGGTCCGCGGGCTGGAAGGAAGTCGTCCGCCGGTTCGATCCTACGGGGCGGCTTGTCTTCGAGATCCGGGTGCCGGGGATGACCGTCAGCAGTCTCTGCTTCGGCGGGGAGTGCATGCGCGACATCTATATGACGACGGCGAATTACGGCTACGAAAGGAGAGCGTTTTTCCGGACTCACGCGGGCTGCGTGCTGGTCTGGAAGAACACGCCGTATCAGGGTTTGAAAATACCGTTTTTCGGTGAAAACGAGTGAGGTAAAACATGAAAAACATTCTTCTGCTGGGCGACTCCATCCGCATGGGGTATGACTCTTTCGTCAAGGAAAAACTCAATGGACGCGCGAACGTCTATTTTTCCGAGGATAACGGCCGGTTCGCGCAGTACACGCTGCGTGCCCTCAACAACTGGAAAAGCGATCTCGCCTTGCCGGAGATCCAGCTGGTCCATTGGAACAACGGACTCTGGGACGTCCTGCACCTCAATTCCGGTGCCAACGGAAACGACGGAGAGGCGGAAGGCGTTACGTTCTCTCCGGACAACGTGCCCGGTGATGCCCAGTTCGACAAGGATCCCCTGACCCCGCCCGACATGTACCGCTATATGATCGGACGCGTGCTGACGCGGATCCGCCAGCTGTTCCCCGGAGCGGATGTGGTATTCGCCACCACCACGTCGGTGATTGAGGAGCAGGCTACCTGGGCCTACCGGTCCAACGCCGAGATCCGGCAGTACAACGACATCGCCCGGGAGGTTCTGATCCCCCGCGGCGTCCGGATCAACGAACTGGGCGACTTTGTCGATAAGAACTGTTTGAGTCTGCACAAGGACTGGGTCCACTTCAACGACGAGGGAAGCAGTATCATCGCCGACGAGATCATTCAATACCTGGACGGGCAGAACCTTTTGTAAGGAACTCTCAACCGTTTGTGAAAGGATCGAAGAAAATGGACGACACCCGAGTTAAAAAAGGAGAAGAGCGCCTCCGGCAGCTGAACTACGCGAATTCCATCGGACCGAAGCTGGCGGAGATATCTCCGGAACTGAACCGGTATCGGAAGGAGTTTGCGTTTGGCGATGTCCACAGCCGTCCGGGGCTTTCCATGCGCGACCATGAGCTGGTGATTCTTTCCGGACTCTGCGCGCTGGGATATGCTCAGGAAGAGTTGAAGTCTCACATCAATCTGGGACTGAACGCCGGACTTTCAAGACAGGAGATCCTGGAGATCTTCATTCAGCTGGCAGTCTACGCCGGCTTTCCCGCCGCGGTCAACGCCACGTTCATCGCAAAGGACGTGTTCGACGCCCGGGATGCAAAAGGAATCAAGCAGTAAAAACATTAAACTCCATAAAATCAAGGAGAATTTGATATGACGTACGCACCGTTCGATGAAATCCGCACGAAACTGGAAAAACAGTACGAGAACGCCGTTTTCTCGACGGAGGACTGCTGGGATGAGGCAAAACTCCGGCAGGTCTGGGACGATCACAGAAAGGCGAACCCGGAAGAGGACCGCATCCTTTCCCGTTCCTTCCTCATTTCGCTGATCCTGGAGCACGCTCCGGTGGCGTTGGAAACCTTCAATATGTTCCCCGGTAAATTCCAGCACTTCAATCTGCTCACGCAGGATATGAACGAGAATGGATGGCCTCTGGCTGTCAGCAAAGTCCCCGGCCTTGTCGGCGGAGCGCCCGATATGGAACTGGGAATCGGCTGGATGGTGGACCGCAGTCATGTGGCGCCGGACTGGTTCAATCTGATGAAGCTGGGACTGCCCGGCCTGATCGCAAGAGCGGAGAAAGGCACGTCCCCCTTCCACAAATCGATCGTCATGGTCTACAAGGCGCTGGCGGAGTTCTGCCGCCGGGTGGCGAAGATCAACAACAATCCCGTGTACGCGGAGATCGCGGAACATGCGCCGAAGACGCTGCACGAGGCCTTCGCGCTGGCTTATGTGCTGCATGACGCCATCGAATTTTCCTGCGAGGAGGTCCGGACCATGGGCCGCTTCGATGAGATCTACATCGATTTCTACCGGAAAGATATTGCCGAGGGCCGTCTGACGAGGGAATCCGCCAAGGAACTCATCAAGTATTTCTGGATCGCGTTCTACGCCCGGTATCAGGGAAAACGGTTCGGCAAGAACTTCTGCTTCGGACCTCACTTCAACGAACTTTCCTATCTCGGCATGGAAGTCTATTACGAGATGAACACGGTGGACCCGAAGCTCTCCGTCCTGGTCCGCGACGATATGCCGCAGGATTTCGCCGAACTCTACGCCCGGTGCATCCGGGACGGGCGGACCGCCATCGTCTCCCTCAATTATGATGTGGTTGTGGCCGGCATGATCCGGCACGGCCGTACGCCCGAAGACGCGGCGAACTTCATTCCCATCGGCTGTTACGAGCCGGCGGTGCTGGGCAAGGAGATCTCCTGCTCCGGTTCGACCCATTTTTATCTGCCCGTCATGGTCCTTTCGGTGCTGAAGTCCGGTAAGGATTATGCCACCTTCGAAGATTTCAAGGTGGCGTATCTGGAGGAGATACGCCGGGTCGCCGGGATCATGCGGGAACGTCAGGTGCTGTGCGATCTGGCCTGGAAATATGTGAACCCGGTGCCTCTGCTTTCCGGTACCTTCGATTCCTGCATGGAAAGGGGCCGGGACATGACCGACTGCGGCGCGGTCTACAACACCACGGGCTGCGTGGTCAGTTATCTGGCCGACGCGGTGGACTCCCTTTCTGCGATCCGCTACATGGTGTATGAGAAGAAACTCTGCACGCTTGCGGAACTGCGTCAGATCCTGAAGGACAACTGGCAGGGGCACGAGAAACTGCGGAACGAGGTGCTTCGTCAGCCTGCGAAATGGGGCAACAACGATCCCCGGGTCGATGATCTGGCCGTGGAAATCGCCGCCTTCACTTCCGACATCCTCTTCCATCTGCCAAACGGACGCGGCGGTTACTTCTATCCCTCCCTCTACGGTCAGATGGTGGTGGAGAACGGAAAGAAGATCGGCGCGCTTCCCTCGGGCCGTCTGGCCGGAGAACCCGCATCCAAGAATATGGACGCGGTCATCGGCATGGACAAGAACGGGATCACGGCGCTGATGGATTCCGTTCTGAAGGTGGATATGCGGCAGTTCCCCTGCGGGACCTGTCTGGACATCATGCTGCATCCCACTTCCGTCCGCGGGGATGAGGGAATCGGCATTTTGGTGTCTTTGATCCGGACCTTCGTTGCTCACGGTGGCAGCGGGATCCAGTTCAATATCTTCGATGCCGGCGTCCTGCGGGATGCACAGGTCCATCCGGAGAAATATGCGAATCTGCAGGTCCGCGTCTGCGGCTGGAACGTTCGCTTCACCGATCTTGATCCGGAAGCGCAGGAAACGTTCATCCGTCAGGCGGAGGCCATCGCGTAAGCGGGGAGACAGGTATGACAAGCGCAAAATATATCGACGTCAAACGCTTTGCCGTTCACGACGGACCGGGCGTACGGACCACGCTCTTTCTGAAGGGATGTTCCCTGCGCTGCATCTGGTGCCACAATCCGGAGAGCCGGCCCATGCAGCCGGAACTGGCCATCCATTATCCGAAATGCACCTGCTGCGGCGAGTGCGCGAAGGTCTGCTCCTGCCATTCCATCGTCAACGGCGTTCACGAGTTCGACCGCGCCGCCTGCAAAGCCTGCGGCAAGTGCGAGAGCGCCTGTCCTGCCGGCGCGCTGGAGCTGTTCGGCAAGTCCATGACCGTGGACGAGGCGGCGGCGAAGCTGCTGGAGGACAAGATCTTCTATGAGGACGGAGGCGGGATCACCATTTCCGGAGGCGAGCCTCTGCTGCAGAGCGGCTTCTGTGTCGAACTGCTGAAGAAGATGAAAGAAGAGGGCATTCACTGCGCCGTGGATACCTGCGGTCTGGTTCCGTGGACGGCGTTCGAAGAGGTCCTTCCGTACACGGATATGTTTCTCTACGACTTCAAATGCGCCGATCCGGAAAAGCATCGGAAGCTCACGGGCAGCCGGAACGAGCGGATCCTCGAAAATCTGAAAAAGCTGGACGAGACCGGCAAGGAGATCGAGATCCGCATGATCATGGTCCCCGAGCACAATATGGCGGAGTCCGACCTCCGCGCCGCCGGAGAGTTCCTGGGAAAACTCAAGCACGTCTCCGCGGTTCGGCTGCTGGCCTATCATTCCCTGGCGCGGTCCAAGTTCAAGGCGGTGGGCCATCCGGACACCATGCCGGATGTGGAGTCGCCCAATGCGGAAGCGCTGGAAAGGTGCGCGGAGATTCTGCGCTCGTATTCGATCAACGCCATCAATTCCCTGAAATGAAAGTAAGGTCCGATCCCATGCGTGGTCTGGTCGTTCTGTTCAATCTGCTGCCGGGACTGGTGAACATCATCACCGGGCTCCTGATGTTCATCAGCGCCAAAAGAATGGCGGAGAGCGGAGCCAATTCGTTCATGATCGCGGCGACCATGACCATGTGGGCGCTGTTTTATGCGCTGACTGCGTTCGGACTTGGGTTCGTCCTGACGAAACGGAATGCGGTCCGGGTTTTGCTGACGGGCCAGACGGTCCTGCTCGTCTCTCTGCTGGGGCTGATGCTGGTCCCCGGCGTTACGGCGCAGTATTTCTGGCTGGCGGGCACGGGGATCGGAACGGCCACGTTCTTCACGGCGTTTCAGGCTGTAGTCAAGCTTTTCGGCAAGGAAGAGTACGCGCTGGAATCGGTAGTCCGGAAAACGGCCGTCTATACCATGAGCTGGAGTTTCGGCCTCGCCACGGGGCCTCTGCTGGCGGCGTTCGTCTGGGGCCTGTTTTCCCCGGAAAACGGATGGCGCTACTGCTACGCGATCACCGTCGGCATGGTCCTTTTCAACATCGTCAGCCTGACCCTGATGAACCGGTTCGTGAAGGCCCGTCTGGCGGAGCTGGGGGAGGCGGACGGGAAACCGGCGTCTCCGGTCATTCCTCCGGAGCAGGCCGGGCTGCCGGATCTGATCATAGCCTCGTGGGGCGCGGCGATCCTTTCCGGAAGCGTGGTGGCCATGATGCGTACGCAGATCCCGGACTACTGCACCAACGTGCTGAAATGGGACACATACAAGCAAGGGATCATTCTGGCGCTCATCAGCTACGCGCAGGCGTTCGCCGGACTGGCCTGCTGGAAGGCCCGCACATGGCAGTACCGGCCCTGGGTATTCGGGATCACGGCGGCGGGCGGCATCTGTGCCCTCGCGGTCTTTCTCTTTTCGCAGAGCTGGTCCGCTTACCTGATCAGCGCGCTTCTGCTCGGCATCTTCTACGGCGTGTTCTATTTCACGTCCACCTTCCATGCGCTGATCAATCCGGAAAAATCGGCCCGCTATGCCGCCGGAAATGAAACGATCGTGGGCATGACATCGACTCTGGCGCCGGTCCTTGCCGGGCTCTCGGCCATGTGGTTCGGCGCCTCGTTCCCGTTCGTCCTGGGAATTGCATTGCTCGCCGGTGCGGCTTTGTTCTTCCTGTGGCGGACTCTTTCCGTGAAGGGCGCCGTGCGCCGGACCGGACAATAAACGTATTTGCATGCAAAATCATTAACCAGACAGGAGGTTTGTCAAAATGGATCAGGCCCGTTACGACAAAGGAATGAAACGGCTTCAGCAGATGAACAACATGAGCACCATCGGTTCCCGGCTCATGGAGATCTCGCCGGAGCTGAACCGCTACATCAAGGAATTCGCTTTCGGCGACGTTCACAGCCGCGAAGGACTTTCCCCCCGCGATCATGAGCTGGTGATCATCTCCGGACTCTGTGCGCTCGGTTTCGCCGCCGAGGAGATGCGGTCTCACATCAACATGGGGCTGAATGCCGGACTCACCCGTCAGGAGATCCTGGAAACGTTCATTCAGCTGGCGGTCTACGCAGGCTTCCCCGCCGCGGTCAATGCCACGTTCATCGCCAAGGAGATATTCGACGCCCGTGACGCAAAGGGAATCAAGAACTGAAGAAACTGGAGGTGTATCATGCTGTTCGGAACGTACAAGGACGATGAAGCGTATCTGTGGAAGAAATTTCAGGCTCCGGAATTCGATCCCGCCACCGGGCTCGACAAGGACACCGCCGCCGTGAAGATCGTTGTAATTGCCGAACTGGACGAGCCGGCGCCGATCCTCAAGGCCAAGGCATTCGAATTTTTGGCGAAGAACCTTCAGATCGAGGTCGATCCCCACGACTTTTTCCCGGCCTTCGGCTGCTGGCAGAGGCTGCCCCGCGTCATCCGGAAATTCCTGGATAAGCTCGGGGAGAAGGTCGTCCTTCATAAAAAGGAGCTGTGGAATCTGCTGAACGCCTCCGGCTCGTCCCATATCTGGATCGACTTCGACCACTCCGTGCCGGAATGGAATGAAGTGTTTTCCCGGGGCTTCCCCGGCCTGCTCAAAAACGCCATGGAGTGGCGCGAAAAACATCGTGCCGCCGGAACGCTCGATGCGGAAAAGGATGCCTATTTCGAGGGTATTCGCATTACATACGAGGCGATCCTCACGATGCTGGAACGTTTTATCGAACGGGCGAAAGTTCACAAGAACGAGCGCTGCGATTTCGTGGCCGCCTCCCTGCAGAGACTCCATGACGGGCCGCCTCAAAACTTCTTCGACGCCCTTCAGCTGATCTATCTGTACTTCATGTTCAGCGAGCACATGGACCATCTGCAGGTGCGCTCTCTGGGCAATCTGGACAATATGCTCACGCCGTTCTACGACCGCGATCTCGCCGACGGCACGTTCACCGACGAGCAGATGCGGGAACTCTTCGATCACTTCTTTATGCAGTGGGGCTCCATCGACAACTACTGGGGCCAGCCGGTCTATCTGGGCGGCACGAAGGCGGACGGCACCACGCAGATCAACCACATGACGCACTTCATTCTGGACGAGGCGGCGAAGCTGCATCTGCCCACGCCGAAGATCCAGATCAAGATCGCGAAGAACACGCCCGACGCCTTCATCGAGAAGGTCCTGGCCTTGATCCGCGATCAGCATCAGAGCATCGTGCTGGTCGGCGAGGAGGGACTTCGCCACATCATGACCTCCCACGGCTTCACCGAGGAGGACGCACGGACCTGCGATATCCGCGGCTGTTACGAATTCTGCTGCCGCGGAAAGTATCATGCCAACACCACGGGCGTGGGACATCTCAACATGCTCAAGCCTTTCGAACTGATCTTCAACAAGGGGATCGACAAGAAGACCGGCAAACGCGTGGGAGTAGAGATCCCGCCGCTGGAGACGCTCACGACTTTTGATGAGTTCTACCGCCTTTACATTCGGGATATCGGCTGGATCATCGATTCCAATATCGAGGTCGTGAACGATTTCGAGGCGCAGCTGAACCGGATCAATCCCTCCAACGTCTTCTCCCCCACGATTCCCCACAGCCTGCGCACCGGGCTCGACGCCTTCCATAACGGCTGCGACTACAACACCTCTTCCCTGCTCACCACCGGATTCGGCTCCGCCATCGATGCCCTCTCCGTGGTGGAGGAGCTGATCTATCGCAGAAAGGAGATCACGCTTCAGGAAATGGCTGATGCGTTGAACGCGAACTGGGAAGGATACGAGGAACTGCACCGGAAGATCCTCGCCTTCAAGGAGCGCTACGGAAACGGCATCCCCCGGGTGGACCGCTTCGCCCAGATGCTTTCGCGGACCGTCGGGAACCTTGTCAACGACCGGCCCAACGCACGCGGCGGCAGATGGCAGTCCTCCGTCCACTGTGCCAAGCAGTTCGTCGTGGAAGGGAATCTTACGGGTGCCACGCCGGACGGACGGTTCGCCGGCGAAGAAATGTCCAAGAACGCTTCGCCCCGCATGGGCTCGGATGTCAACGGCGTCACCGCGCTGCTCAAATCCGTCCTCTCCATCGATGCCGCCTCCTTCCCCGGCGACTATCCGCTGGACGTGATGATGCATCCCAGTTCCGTTCAGGGTTCCGACGGCCTCGCCGCCTGGCGGAAATTCGTCCGCGTCTACTTCGCGGGCAACGGCGCCGCTGTCCATTTCAACATCTTCGATGCGTCCGAGCTGAAAGCCGCGCAGAAGGAGCCGGAAAAGTACAAAGGAATGCAGATCCGCGTCTGCGGCTGGAATGTCCGGTTCACGGAAATGGACAAATCCGAACAGGATATGTACATCCGCCGCGCAGAAAGCATTATCGAGTAATCGTTTCCTGCGTAGAAAAACGGCCTCTCCGGAGCGGGTCAGTCCGCCTCGGAGGGGCTTTCTTTTTTCAGTTTCGCGCGGAACGCCGCCGGAGTGAATCCCGTCTGTTCCAGAAACACCCGCGAAAAATACTCATGCGAACTGAACCCGGACTCCAGCGCGATCATCCGGATCGGCAGTTCCGTTTCGCTCAGCTGCTTCATGGCGTGCCGGATCCGGCAGCCCGTGATATACCGGGAAACCGTGATCCCGTATCCTTCGGCGAACGCGCGGCTCAGACTGCCCCGATGCACGCCCAGCACGGATGCTGTTTTTTCTACATTGAATGCCCGGTCGGTATATTCGGCATCGATGATGCTTTTCGCATGGTCCGCCAGGCTGCCCCGGATGTTTTCCGGATGCTGGCCCGGCGACATCCGGGTCAGGATCTGGAACGCGGGCGCTAGCGCGTGCATCCGGCTCTGTCGGGTCGGCGTGTTTTCCAGACTCGTTTCGACCTGCAGAAAAAGATCGTCGGGGCAGGGGCCCGCGTAATTCAAACCGGGACGGATGCACAGTCCGCTGAACAGCATGGACGCACCGGGTCCGGCAACGGTCAGCCACCGGTATTCGAATCCGCTTCCGTACGGACGGTAATCATGATCCGAGCCCGCCGGATAATACCACACGTTCTCGGGCGTCAGCACGGTCTCCTTCCGCTGATCGCGGAAAATGCCTTTCCCTCGGAGACACCAGAAGATCTCGCAGAAATCCACCTGAAAACGATAGCTTTCGCGGTCCGGCGGGACCAGATTGAAATGACCGCAGCTCCGCACATAAAAAGCCAGCTGCGGATCCTTCTCGTAAATGTGGAAACAACGACGGAATGTCTCCATTGTTACAAAATCAATATTCTTTGTTACATTTTTATAATTGACTGCATGAAATTGCTGATGTATGTAGTATAATATAAAATGAAAAAAATACAAGGACCCCGATCATGCGGAAAACGGAAAATCTCGACGGAATCTGGAATTTCACCTTCTGTGAAACATGCGAACCGGGAAAACTGCCCGGCTCCATCCGATATGACAGCTCCATGCCTGTGCCCGGATGCTTCGACGTCATGACTCCCTGGTTCGGCCGCCGCGGCACCGGATTCTTCCGGCGCCTCGTACATACCGGAGGACTCGTCCAGCTCGCCGTCGACGGTCTCGGGATCGAGGCGGAGATCTTCTGGGACGGACGGTCCGTGGGAAAATGTCCATACGCCTATATGCCCGAAAAATTCGTGTTCGATTCCGGAGAGCGGGGCGACCACGAACTGGTGATCGCCGTTTCCAATCAGTTTAATCAGGTCGTATTTCCCTTTTATGATTTCTATGCCTTCGGCGGGATCTTCGGCAGCGTCACCCTTCAGGAACTTCCCGAAGACCGCATCGAATGGGTCCGGATCACCACGCTCGATTATAAAACCGGTAAAATCAGTCTCCGGATCCGGACCGGGCGATCCTTCCGCAAGGCGGAGAACCTGGAGATCCGGATCGACGGCAAAACGGTCGCCACCGTACCGTTTTCCGGACGCGAACAGGATGTTCAGCTGAAGGTCCCCCGGTTCCGTCTCTGGTCGCCGGAATCGCCGAACCTGCACCGTCTGGAAGTTCTCCTGAAAAATGACTCCTTCGAGGACGACTTCGGGATCCGGCAGATCGAGGTCCGGGGACAGAAACTTCTGTTGAACGGGAAGCCTCTCCGCCTCGTGGGATACAACCGGCACGAGAGCCATCCGCAGTTCGGCGCGGCCACGCCGCCCTCGCTTATGGCCGCCGATCTGCAGATGCTCAAGGATCAGGGCGCCAACTTCATCCGGGGCAGCCATTATCCTCAGCGGGAATCCTTCCTGAAACTCTGCGACCGGCTCGGCGTTCTGGTCTGGGAGGAGATTCTGGGCTGGGACGTGAAGCCGCCGGAACTTTTCTCTCCCGGATTCCTGCAGCGGCAGAAGGATCAGGCGGTCCGCCTGGCCTCGGCCCATTACAATCATCCCTGCATCATCATCTGGGGCTTCATGAACGAGACCGAAAGCCAGCTGCCGCGCGTCCGCTCCATCATCCGAAGTGTGCGTGAGTCCTACCGGAAGATCGACACCTCGCGCCCCGTCACCTATGCCTCCAACAAGTACGAGAAGGACGTCTGCATGGATCTGGTGGACCTTGTGGCCATGAATCCCTATCCGGGCTGGTACGATGGCGACATCAACGAGCTTTCCGGCATCCACCGGATCGAACCCCGCCTGAAAGCGCTTGCCGCCGCGATTCCGAGGGACAAACCTTACATGATCAGTGAAATCGGCGCCTCGGCCATTTACGGCGAACACGATCCCTGGCGCGCCCGCTGGTCCGAGGAGTACCAGGCGGAACTGGCGAAGGAGGTCTGCCGCGTGGTTTTGAACGATCCCCGGTACTGCGGGCTTTGCTTCTGGCACTTCTCCGACGCCAAATCCTATCTCGGCGGCGGCCGCGTCATGGGCTACAACGACAAGGGCTTCCTCGACCGCTACCGCAGACCCAAAATGGCCTGGGATGCCGTCAAACAACTGCTCAAAAAAGGTATGATGTAGGAGGTATGAGGTATGAAATACAACAACAAAACCGTAACAAGCAAGGAGAAAAGAACCATGAGAAAGAGACATGACTTTACGCTGATCGAGCTGCTTGTCGTCATCGCGATCATCTCCATCCTCGCGGGTATGCATCTGCCTGCGCTGGGCAAGGTGAAGGAGACCGCGAACCAGACAACCTGTCTGAACAACAATAAGCAGATCGGTCTGGCTCTTCGCATGTACGGAGACGACAATAATGATGCGTTTCCCACGATCGTTTACGATCCTTCCGC
>JAFZZR010000054.1 GCA_017615635.1 Lentisphaeria bacterium | reverse complement strand
TGCTTGTGCGTCACCAGGATCTTCGTCACCTGCTCGGGACGATAGCCCAATGCCCTGAAAGCGGTCATATAGTCGACGATGCGGCTTCCGATATAAATCTGCGTGTTCTCCTCGACCACCATCTCGGGATATTCCACCGGCAGTCCCGTGTCCACCAGAATGACCTCGTCTCCCGTGTCTATCAGGTAGTTCTGAAGGCACGAGCGGTAGCGCACCTTCGCATCGAATTTTTCCACTCCGTCTTCGCCGCCCATGGCGAACGGCTGCGTCATGAAACCTTTCTCGTTGAATTTTACGGCCTTGATCTTCATGTTGGCTCCATTTTGTTTCTTGTTTGAGTTTTTGACTGCGAATTTATTTTTTATGTTTCAATTTCACAATATAATGCCTGAAAAAGAAAATTCAAGTCAAAAGCAGGAATAATTTTACGACTGCGACCGGAGCAAGGCGATGTACTGCCGGCGTCTGATCCCCGAGTAGAACCGCTCCGGCGGCAAAATGGACCGTTCATGCGTTCAATAAGGAAGTTTTCATCCCCGGTATCCTCGACCTTGCCGATCGCATCTTTCCCCGGATTCATGCGCTTCGGGATGGGATCCTTCCTCCATGGCCCCCCTGCCCCGTCATCCAGCGTCCGCTGAGATAATAGGCCCAGGCGATAAGGCATCCCGTCCCGAAACCGAAGATCCCGTTCCACCAGATGATGCTGGCCCCCAGGAAGGGGCTGTACCGGAAAAGATACGTCACGAAGACACGCACGCCCAAAGCCCCGATGACGACCACCATCGGCACGATGGTGTGTCCCGTTCCCTGAAACACCCCGAAAAGCGGAAGGTAAAGAGACAGGATGATGTTGATGAAGGCGACCGCACGGAGGTGCCGCAGGCAATAGGAGGTCGCCTCGTCCCCCAGCGCAAACAGCTCCACGAGCCAGCTTGCGGACATCCAGACCAGGACGGAAATGATCAGGGTCATCCCCACCGAGATCAGCAGCGTCTGGCTGGTTCCCGTTTTCACTCGGTCCAGTTTGCCCGCCCCGTAATTCTGTCCGGTATAGGTAGCGAGCGTCGTTTGAAATGCGTGGCACGGCAGATTCAGGTAGAGTTCGATGCGGTGGCCGACGGTGAAGGAGGCGATCATGGCGGGGCCGAATCCGTTTACCGCCCGCTGAATGAACGTAAGGCCCACCGAAACGACCATCAGATGAAGCGAGATGGGCAGCCCCATCCGCATCGTCTCCGAAATTCTGTCCGACTGCCAGCGGAAGTCGCAGCGATGGAAGCGGAACACGGGATATTTCCGGTGCATGTAGACGCAGGCAGCCATCAGGGATGCAGCCTGCGCGATGCCGGTCGCGATCGCCGCGCCCGCGACGCCCCAGCGGAAGACGGCGACGAACAGCAGGTCGAGCAGGATGTTCAATACGGAGGAGATCACCAGAAAATAGAGCGTGGAAAGGCTGTCTCCGACGGCGCGGAGGATGGAGGAAACCGCATTGTATCCGTACTGAAAAACCAGCCCCAGCGAATAGATCCGGAAATACAGCAGCGTGTCGCCGAGGATCTCCTCCGGCACGGCGATCAGATGAACGCAGGCGGGCCGGGATGCGGCGATCCCGATCACGGTGGCGCCGATCCCGAGAATGGTCAGCAGCACGATCCCCGCGGCGGCATTCTCCCGGAGTCCGTGCTCGTCTTCCGCTCCGTACCGCTGGGAAACGATCACGCCGTTTCCGGCCGAAATACCGAGCGCGACCGTTAGAAGGAGAAACACGAAACTTCCGGTCGTTCCGACGGCGGAGAGCGCATTTTCCCCGGTGAAACGCCCGACGATCATCATATCCACCGTGCTGTAAAGCTGCTGGAGAAGCGCCCCGGCCAGCACGGGGATGGCGAAACGCACCGTGTGACGCCACGGCGCGCCTTCGGTCATGGATATTCCGACCTGCTTCTTCATTGCCGCCGGCGCAGTTTATTCTCGCTCATGATCCATACGCTCCCGAAGCTGCGTTGTGAACGGATTACGGCCCGCTGCTCAGGGCTGCTTCTTTTTCCAGACGCTCAGGACCTCGCCCGTATACTGGATGTGGATGAATCCGTCCTGCCCCAGGCGTGAGTGCAGTTCCTTCGGTAAGAATTCGCTCGGAACCGGCTGGCGCATGAGTTTCCGGCAGATCACAACCTTCTCCGCCTGAAGATAGGTCACGCCGCCGTCCGGAGTCTCCACCGGGGTGAAACCGGAAAGTTTTTCCTTGTCGGTGTCGCGTCCGGATTTGCCTCCGAAAATCTTGTAGACCTCTTTCCTGTACTGCGCCGGATACCACGAGAGAACGTAGACGGGACTCTCCTCGAAATAGCGGTAACTGAAGCGGTTTTCACGGATATAGACGATGGCCACCGGTCTCGACCAGAGGATCCCGGTCGCGCCCCAGCCCAGCGTCAGGGTGTTGTAATTCGCCGCATTGCCCGCCGTCCCGAGATAGACGCGGTCTCCGAAAAGCGCGCCCATGTCCTTGTCGATGGGGACCTGTTCGAAATGCTTGTAAAACTCCGCCGCAGGAAGCGGTTTCTGCCGCGCAGGCAGGGATCCTTCCGCCCCGTGCAGGAAGATTCCCGAGAACGCCAGTGCCGCAATCATTATTGTCTTTGTCCATGTACGCATATCGATCCTCCGTGTTGTCTCTTTTTACAAAAATGTCTTCACATTAACGATCCGCCGTGCGTGAAAATCACAGCAGGGACTTTATGCACGCCTCCACCTTCGCCATATCCGCAGTAGGTTCGAACCGTGCTGCGACGTTGCCCTCCCGGTCGATGACGAACTTTGTGAAATTCCATTTTATATCCGGCTTTTTGTACCATTCGGGATCAGCCTTGGCGAACATTTCTTCCAGCAGAGCCTTGTATTGGTGTTCGTCGAAGCCCTGAAATCCCTTCTGCGACTTCAGCCATGTATAGAGAGGCAGTTCGTTGGCTCCGTTCACATCCGATTTCTTCATCTGCGGGAAGGTCGTGTTGAAGTGGACCGTGCAGAACGTGTGAATCTCGTCATCCGTTCCCGGGGCCTGTCCGCCGAACTGGTTGCAGGGAATGTCCAGGATCTCCAGGCCCTTGTCATGATAATCCATATAGAGTTTCTCAATGGGCGCATACTGCGGAGTGAATCCGCACCCGGTCGCCGTATTCACGATCAGAACGACCTTGCCCCTGAAACTCTCCATTTTCACGGTTTCGCCTTTCATCGAGGTCAGCGTGTAACCATAGAATCCCGTCATTTTCGTTTCTCCTTTGTTTATGTTGCCGGCATTTTCTGCCTTGTTCATATTATCGTGAGTCTCCGTGTCCGCGCAGCCGCAGAGGAAAAGAAGAACAAGACCGCCGAACAGCCGTCGGCCGTGTTTCCCGGATAGCTTCCCGCAGAAGTGAAACGTTTCGCTGTTCACCGGTCCATATCTCCGGCAAGTCTCACACCGAGCTCATAGGCTTTCCGGCAGTCCTGCGGGAAGACCGTCTCATGGCGGAGACGCTTGGCATCGCCGTCCCAACCGGCAAGATGGTAGCGGCTGTAGTCCTTGACCTGCATGGTGTCGGTGGAGAGCAGCATCTCGCAGTGCCCGAAATAGTGCTTCATCCACTCCTCGTAGCGCTGAAATATCTCGCGATAGCCGACGGAATCGAACATTGATTCCGGACAGTTCATCGTGAAAACCAGTCCGATCCGTTTCCTCGGACTCAGCGGTTTTGTGTAGTCGTCGTAGTTGAGGTATTGGAAAAGAAACCGCTCCAGAAAAGAACGGGCCTCGCCGGTGATTTCGCTGAAATAGATCGGACTGCCCAGAATGACGGCATCCGCCTCATGGACACGGTCCAGCACGGCGGTCAGATCGTCGCGCAGGACACAGCGGTTCGGCCGCGGCTCCTTTTGCAGTTTGCAGGCAAGACAGCTGACACAGCCCCGGAATTTGAGATCGTAGAGATAGACCATCTCTGTTTCCGCACCGGCCGAGGCCGCACCTTCCAGCGCCTTCTTCAGCAGCGTGTCGGTGTTCCAGCCTTTGCGCGGACTTCCATTGATCGCGATCACTTTCATTGTTCATAACCCCTTCTTATTTTCCGTTGATTCTGCAACCTTTTTTACTTCGAGCCGAAAACTCCTTCATCCGCTTTGTGTGCACCCGGCCCTCACTTCTCCAGCGAAAGCACGTGCCTGGGACAGCGTTCGACGCAGCGGAGACAGTGCATACAGTCGGGATCGCGAAACATTCCGTCCTTCGCCGAGCCCGGCGGGAAGAATCCGAAAGGACACTGTTTTGCGCACAGTCCGCACTTCACACAGCCGTCGGCAATGCGGATACCGCTTTTACCGGGCCGGATCATCTTGTAGATCTTGCCCATCGGACAGATCGAACACCAGAAGTAGCGGTTGAAGATCAGCCAGCCGATGAGCCCGACCGCAGTCGTGATGACGATCATGATGTAGAGAAGCATCCCCACACCGCGGAACGTGGTCGGCCGCAGCCAGACCGCCAGCCCGGCCACCATCACCATCATGACGATGATCGATGTCTTGCGTTTCAGGAGCCCGGCGGGGACCTTGCGCCCCGTGTCCAGCAAAAGGGAGTAGAACGCCCCGCGGGGACAGAAGCTCCCGCATCCGTGGCGTCCTCCGTGCCGGACCGCGCCGAAAAGCCCCACTGCAACATTAAGGAACATGCAGTAGGCAAGATAAGGATAACGCCAGCCAAGTGCCAGAATGATCGCGAAGACAATCGCTCCGCCGTACCGCTTCACGTTCTTGTAATTCCATTTCATGATGTGAACTCCTATGATAAATTTCCACTCCGATTCGGAGTTTTTTTGTTTTTTTTAAGCTGTTTTTAACTTAAACTGGGTGAAATCCTCAAAAATCCAGTGATTCTTGAGTGTTCGATATATGATCTCAAGAAATTTGCGCGCCAGCG
>JAFZZR010000053.1 GCA_017615635.1 Lentisphaeria bacterium | reverse complement strand
TGCCCCACCATGTGGAACAACGGCTTCGGCGAACACCGCATCGAGGGGATCGGCGACCGCCATGTGCCGTGGATCCACAACATCCGGAATACCGACGACATCATCTGCATCGACGACGCGGATCCCATGCGGCTGCTGCGGCTTTTCAACGAGCCGGAAGGGCACCGCTATCTGGCGGAGGAGGCGGGAGTTCCGGAGGACTTCGTCGCGAAACTGGGGCTTTTCGGCATCTCCGGCATCGCCAACGTGCTGGCATGCATCAAGATGGCGAAATATTACGAACTGACCGAGCGCGACATTCTCGGCACGGTGCTGACCGACACTTCGGTGCTCTACCGTTCCCGCGTGGAAGAACTGGCGGCGGCGGGCGGACCCTATTCGGTGACCCGGGCGGCGATGGACCACGCGGCGGGGATGCTGGCGATCCGGACCGATTACGTCCGCGAGCTCACCTATCCCGAACGCAAGCAGATCCACAACCTCAAGTACTACACCTGGGTGGAGCAGCAGGGACACACCGCGGAGGAACTCAACCGTCTCTGGTACGATCCCGAGGGAACTTGGGAATCGGTCCACCGCGACATCGGCAGACTCGACGAACTCATCCGGGAATTCAACGCCGCCGCTGCGGAATGACGGGAATATCCATCCGTGCCGGCAATGGATATCCGGAACGCGGTCAGCTGCGTCATAGGAGTTGTGTGAACTTGGATTTGGAAACGGAAAAAATCGAGATCCTTCTTGCGACTTTTCAGTCCGAAAAGTTTTTGTCCGAACAGATCGATTCCATTTTGAGTCAGACCGATCCGAATTGGACTCTTTTGATCCGCGACGGCGGGTCCTCCGATTCGACTCCGGAGATCATCGACCGCTATGTCCGCCGAGATCCGGATAGGATCCGTTTCCTGGGGTCTTCCCGTACCTCTGCCTGTAAAAATTTTTCCCTGCTGCTGGAAGCAGCCCGGGCGGAACTGGTCATGCCCTGCGACCATGATGATGTCTGGCTCCCGGAAAAGATCGCCTTGACCCGCAAGCGTTATATCGAAGAATACCGGAAGAATCCTCCGGGGACTCCGATCCTGATTTTTTCCGATCTCCGGATCGTGGATGAGGATCTCAATTTGATCTCTCCTTCCCTGATGCGTTACTCCAAATTACGCCCCGACCGACTTTCCCTTTCCCGGCTTCTGGTCCAGAACGTTCCGCAGGGCAATACCATGCTGCTGAACTCCGCTTTGCGCAAACTCGTTCATCCCATCCCGGCGGAAGCGGTCATGCACGACAGCTGGATCGCTTTGACCGCAGCCGCTTTCGGTCGTATCGGCTATCTTGAAGAGTCTACCATCCTGTATCGCCAGCATAACGGCAATGTTTTCGGGGCTTTCCGCTATTCTGTCGCCTTCTTCATGAAAAAGATTTCCGAAGGACGCAAAAAGCTTCTGCTCCGCTGGGATATGAATGTCCGCCAGGCACAGGCGTTTCTGGAATGCAACCGATCGCGTTTGGCTCCTGAAGAGATCCGGATGCTGACACGGTTTTCTTCGATCGGACGCGCCGGATTCTTCAAAAAACGTTATATCCTCATCCGCTATAAGATCCTGAAAACCGGTTTTATCCGGAATCTCGGCATATTCCTGATCATTTAGTATCCGGGGAATGGACCGGAGAAGAGCGGCGGGCTGTCGGAGACGACGATTTCAAAATGAAATACGATCCGATCCCTCGCAGCGGGCGAAAATCCCAATGAGATTTGAACTCGACGAAAGGACAAAACGTCGTCTTACGTCAGTTCGATGGTTCCGGGATCTTGAAATTCCGAATGGAAAGAGGCGGTTTGATCTCGTTTCGCCATAAGATATGCATGCTCCCGCGGAAGACCTCGGTCACCTCGGGCGGCAGGTTCACATTGACATCTTCGAGGCAGACAAAGGCAAAATCGGCATCTGTTTCTTCAAGAGCCTTCTTCAGTACCGCAAAATCAGGGGATTTCCCGGGAACAAGGAAATAAACCGTCTTCTTTTCGGGTATGGAACTTTCGAGTTTGTCGAAACAACCGCTTTCCCGATCGGGGAAATCCAAACCTACGCAATTCCGAATATATTCTCTTTTCATTTCCCGGACAGTATAGCGGGAAACCGGAAATTTTTTGGCGATATACGTATTCAGCCGGATGAGTTCGGAAAGCAGCAGAGGAATGTTTTTGGCGACCACCGACTCTCGGTGCCTCCTATACAAGTTCAGCGGCACGGGATAAAACGCCACTCGACCGCCTTGAATGATGTGCAGATATGCAAACCAATCACCGATCACGCGATAGGAAAACAGTTCTTCGGGGATCTTTTTGAACGCATCCTTCCGGATCAATGTCGCGCTGGCGTTGGGGATCGTATTCTTGATCGCCAGCGCGGTCTCGATTTCCGTGCCGCTGTCTGCAATGTACGCCTGGTGCCACTTGGCTCTGGATACATGATAAGTATGCTGCGTGAAAGTTTCCGAATAGATCTTGCCGTCCGCATCGATCAATTTGGACTGGACATAAGCCAGCTGCACTTTCGGATCATATTCAAACGCATGAACGAGTGCGGCCAGCATTCCGGGATCGCAGCTGTCGTCCGCCTCGGCGATCCAGATCAATTCTCCGGCGGCATGATCGACGCCCTTCCTCCATTGACGGAAAACACCGGCATTTTCGTGATTCGGCAGGAACCGGATCCCTCCGGGGAAAGCGGTCTCGTATTTTTTCAGCAACCCGGCGATCACTTCTGCGCTGTTGTCCGTTGAACAGTCATCGAGGATCAGCACCTCGTGGACCGGGAAGGTCTGGGACGCCACGCTTTCGAGCCGGGCGGGCAGATAATCCGCGTAATTGTAGTTGGGGACGATCGCGGTGACCTTGGGCAGCGTTCCGCCGGCAAGTTCGTGGAGTCTGCGGACATAGGTATTGAAACCGTACATTCTTTCGCCGTAGATCTTCCGGAAGGCGGCACCGCAGTTTTCCCTGAAGCTCCGTTCCTTCAGCAAGCGCAGCAGAAGCGACACGAAGGCATCTTCGGAATATTCCTCGGTCGAACATCCTTCCACCTCGCCGAAGAGGTCTCGGATCCCGGTCGCGGTACGACAGAAAACGACCGGCAGAGCCACTTTCGATGCCAGCAATGCCACCGTGGGGAACGGATCCGACTTGGAGGGCAGAAAGAATACATCGGCGCCGTAATAATAAGGATTGAGCGGTGAATACGGCTGGATCCTGGCTTTCTCCGCGATCGGGAGGAGCTGAAACTCCAATTGCCTTTTGTAGAAAGAGGCGCCGGCATCTCCCACCCAGATAAAATAAACCCGCGGATCGCGCTGAATCACGGCTGCGGCGACCCGGAAAAAGACATCGGGCGCCTTGCGTTCCTCGAGAGAGCCGCACCCCATCACGATCAGAGCGTTTTCGGGGATCTTCAGTCGGCGGCGAAGATCCAGATATTTCCTGCGGCGTTCCTCCGGATCATCGAGAGGAACGAGATCGCTATGGTAATCGGGCTGCGGCATCACCACGGTGCGTTCCGCGGGAAGATCGGTCCCGTGCGCCGCCCAGTCATCGGCGATGAGCGTGGAGGGGATCACGATCCGGTCACTGTTTTTGGCGATGACCGCCGCCTTGTCGGCATATCCCATTTCGACCAAGGTGGATGTCAGTTCATGGATCAGGGTGACCACGGTGATGCCGCGGGCTTTCAGCCGTTCGGCGCAGGCGCCGGAAATGGTGGTGTTGAGAAAGGCCTTTCTGATGTTCAAATGCTGCCAGCCTTCGAAGAGCTCGTCAAGTTCCTCTTCCGAATGGATCACATACACATTCCCGTACAGAGCGAAACGTTTGTGAAGTTCCCCGTCCCGCAGAAGCACGATATGCAAATTGAATCCGAATCCGCGCAGTACTCTGGCGATATTCAGCGCCAGCAGCGGCGCGCCGCTCCCGTCCGCGAAATGGGAGAACAGAAGCAGATGTTCTCCCCATGGCAAAACAGGGCAGGGGTCGGTGGAAGGCTCGCTCGGGAAGTCCTCGCCCCACAAGGTATATATGTGTTTCAGGTAGAAGCGGCGGAAAGAGGGACTGACTCGGAACAGGAAACGCTTCAACTTCTTGAGCAGGCGGAGCGGCAGGGTGAGGACGAACAGAAAACAGACCCGGATCATCCTCAACAGCCTCATCATTCTCATCCCCATGGGCAGCCTGATCGTCAGACCGGACCGGAATGCTTTCAGCGAAGCGGCATTGACAAGGACCTCCTCATCTCCCGCGGAAAACACGATCTTCATATTTTCGGGGTCCATCGAAAACGCATTCAATTCGAATCCCGCCTGCCCGCTGCCGTTTTCGAAGAGCTTGCTCACATCGGATCTTTCGGTGCGGACCACATCGAAATCCACCGCGTCACCGGAGCTGTCCACGAGGCGGATCTCGGTCGGTCGACCTTCCGTATCGGTGAGCCACCCGCTCGCCCGGAACGAACACGGCGCTCCGGGGGTCCTGGTCACGCTTTCGATCTGATATTGCAGCATTTGCCTGTTTCCTCGTCAAATATGGTTTTGCCGGATATCTCCGACGTTTTTTCGGACCTTGCGCTCATCTCCGGAGGCGGGACCCCGTTCCGATCCGAAGAGAACGAGACCACCGCCGGATCCATCCATCATCCAAGCCGATCCTTCACAAACTTCCGGGTGCAGGGCATCGTCCACATCGCGGATCATTTTTCATACTTGAAAACCTTGTTGGAGATTTTCCTCTGCAGCGGAGGAAATTCATAACAGATCCGTTTCCAGCCCAAAGAATCGTTCGCTTGGAGATCGGTCGTTCGATCCGGCGGCGGATGCCGCGTG
>JAFZZR010000052.1 GCA_017615635.1 Lentisphaeria bacterium | reverse complement strand
GCTGGCGCGCAAATTTCTTGAGATCATATATCGAACACTCAAGAATCACTGGATTTTTGAGGATTTCACCCAGTTTAAGTTAAAAACAGCTTAAAAAAAACAAAAAAACTCCGAATCGGAGTGGAAATTTATCATAGGAGATTCTAACATGAAAAAACAAAAACGGACCGAATTCACTCTCATCGAACTGCTCGTCGTGATTGCCATCATCGCCATTCTCGCCGGGATGCTTCTGCCCGCCCTGGGGAAAGTCAAGGAACGGGGCAACGCGATCAGCTGCCTCAACAATCTCAAACAGCTGGGCGCCGGATGCCAGTTCTATTCGCAGGATTATAACGACTGTGTCATGTCGGCCTCTCCGCTCAGCAGTTCGAACGCCAACCGGACAAGGTGGATGAATGCCGTCGATCAGTACATACCTGTGTTCGACAAGAGCATCTCCGGCAACTACGGGATCCTCGCCCCGAACGGAATACTCTGCTGCCCTTCCGACAGATATTACAACAGATCCTACCAGAATTATCTCAACGGAGTAAGCGGTGTCACGCTGGACTACTGCAAGGACAATGGAAACAACAATCCCAGTTACGGAATCAGCTGGTGGATCTGGGGCTCTGTGGCCAACGTCCGGGTCACGGCCGTCAAGCATCCCGCCAACAAAGTCTATTTCACCGATGTGCACCATTACAAAGAACCGGGGACGGACCTCCCCAGTGGGGGAAGTTACGCATTCGGTGACCTCAAGTATCTCTATCTCCGCCACTCGAACAACATCAACGTCCTCTGGGTGGACGGCCACGTGGAAGGGGTAAGCAGTAACAAACTGTACGGGGAGATGATTGCCGGCGAATCGGTCGTGGCCCAGTACTGGCGCCCGCAGTGGTGATCCGGAAGCGGACAAAGGACAAAAGAACACAGAGAGTCCTCTTATGATGCACCAGTTCGCAGAAGAAAATTTTCCGCCGGAAATACAGCGGATCGCCGACCGGATGAACATCGATCCGGAACGGATCCCGCCGTATGAACTGCCGCCCCTGCCGATCCCGGAGAGATGTTCTCCCTCCGTTTTTCTCAACCGGGTCCGGCCCGCGCTGCTTCGCATCATGGAGGAAAATCTGTACGGTCCGATCCCGCCCCGCTGCGAGGAACTGATCTTCCGGAAACGCAGCGAGGGGGTCGCCTTCGACGGACTGGCGATCCGCCGGGAGATCGATATCGTCTGCCGGAACCGCGGCCGGGAACAGGTCCTTCATCTGCTGCTCTATATTCCGGCGGAACGATCCGGCCCCGTTCCCGTTTTCTTCGGACTCAATTTCAAAGGAAATCATGCCTGCACGCACGATCCAGACGTGACCTTCTTCCCGTTCATACGGTATCCGGCAGGCTGGACGCCCCGGCTCGACGACACCCGGGAAGATGAATCCGGACGGGGAAAGTTCGAGGGGCGCTGGTACTTCGAAAAGGCGCTCCGCGCCGGATTCGCGACGGCCACGATCGGACTCTATGATATCTTTCCGGACCGCAGCGACGGATTCGATTCCAGCGTGATGCGTCTTTTTTACGAGCCGGAGGAATGGTCCTCGCCCGACCGGAAATCCGGAGCCATCAGCGCCTGGGCCTGGGGGATCTCCCGTGCCGTCGACTGTCTGGAGGCACAGAGCGAGATCGACCGGAACCGAATCGTCGTTCACGGTCATTCGCGCCTGGGCAAGACCGCGCTCTGGGCCGGAGCCAACGATACCAGGATCGCCCTCACGGTCAGCAACGGATCCGGTACATGCGGCGCAAAACCGGCCAGACGGTACTTCGGCGAAAATTTCGAGTGGGTCCGCCTGTGGAATGCACACTGGCTGCCGGAATCCTTCCGTCACCTTGTGGGCAGAGACGGGGAAATCCCGTTCGACCAGCATTTCCTGATGGCGGCCGTCGCTCCGCGGCTTCTCTATGTGTCCGATGGCACGGACGATGTCTACGCGGACCCGGCCGGCACATTCGAGGCGCTTCGCGAGGCTTCGGCCGCCTGGCGGCTCTTCGGCGCGTCCGGCCTCGGAGAAAAACGCCAGCCTCCGCCGGGCAAACTCATCGGGCACGAGGTCGGATATTACCTGCGGTGCGGCGGCCACGACTTCACCCCCGAAAACTGGGAGGCGCTCATTCAATTCGCCTCCAAAAGACTGAAATGATTTTCCGTAGCAAAAACAACCCTTCACAAAGGAGAAAAAGTTATGAAGAAGCACGGTTTTACCCTCATTGAACTGCTCGTCGTGATCGCCATCATCGCGATCCTGGCCGGGATGCTTCTGCCCGCCCTGGGCAAGGTCAAGGAACGGGGCAGCGCGATCAGCTGTCTCAACAACCTCAAGCAGCTGGGCGCCGGATGCCAGCTCTACTCGCAGGACAATAACGACGCTCTTCCGGCCGAATCCGGCCCCAGCGACAGCAGAAAATGGATGCAGTTCGTCGATCCGTATATACACTGTATCGACAAATCTTTTGGGCAAAACAATTACGGCATTCTGCTCGAGAACGGCCCGCTTCACTGTCCCAGCGACAAATATTTCAACCGCTATTACACGATTAATTACAAACAGAACGGGTCCGTTTCCCTGGACTGGTGCAAGACGAACGGGAACAACAACCCCAGCTACGGGATCAGCTGGTGGATATGTTTTTCTGAATCCAATATCCGGCTTACGACTGTCAAGCGCCCCGCCAACAAAGTGTATTTTAGCGACGTTCATCACAAAGGGGACCCGGGCACGAGCCTTTCGGACGTCAGTTACCTGATTCAGGACAACGCCTGGCTCCATATCCGCCACTCGGACAGCATCAACATGCTCTGGGTGGATGGGCACGTGAGCGCAGTCAACAGTCATTTCCTCTACAGCGAGATCATTCCCAACGGCGCAAGAAACGTCAAGTACTGGTATCCGAAGAACTGATCTTCAATTATCCTTCTTTAATCGGAGAGCGATCATGAAAAAAACACTCCTGTCATTCCTTCTTCTGGCATCCGTTCAGGCGGCGGCGTCCGTCTGCTACGACTTCACGAAAGACGATCCGAACAACGCCCCATTCACCGCCAACTGGACGTCCAATATACCGGAGCGCGGCATCGCCCTGTCCGGCGTTTCTCTGGGGCATCCGGCCTATTTTGCGCCGGTCGAGGTGGGACTTCCGCTGGACCGTGCGGACATCGCCATCGTGGAGATGAGGGCGGACGCGGGATCGGGCAACGTGCAGGTATTCATCAACAGCGACGATCCCAGCTGTTCCTACATCGAAAAGCCGCTCATCACGGACGGCGAATTCCATACCTACATGTTTGACCTTTCCAAGCTCACCAAACTGAAAAAGCCCGGGGTCAAAACCTTCCGCCTGAATCCGACCACGGGGGAGGGCAAACACGCCTTCGCCATCCGGTCCATCCGGCTGATCCCGAGACGTGAGCTGCTCTCCGATCTTTCTCTTGCGGTGCCGAAGGCGCCAGCGAAGCTGACCGTTCCCGGGTTCTTCCAGCTTCCCAACGGCGGTCCCGCCGTCACACCCACGCGTCTCGAACTCAGCTATACGGACGAGGCGTTCGTCATCGACTACGAAAGCGGCCTGAACAACGTAAGCTACGTGGCCAATGCCGGCAAGGATGGTCCGGTCTATAACGACGACTGTTTCGACATCACGTTCTCCTTCTCGCCGGAAGCCTACTATCAGCTGGCGTTCAACCCGAAGGGGGCCGCCTTCGACATGAAGGTCATTTATGAAAAATACATGGGCGATCTCCCGAAGAACACGAATCTGGGTCATGCGGATAAATCCTGGGACGCCAATGCCGTGATCAAGACGGGCATCGTGCCGGGCAAGTGGAGCGGACGGGTCGAGATCCCCTGGAAAAGCTTCGGTCTCGAGGCGCCGCCCGCGTCGTTCAAGTTCAATATCGCCCGCTGCAGCAAGGCGGACAGCAAGGGCATGAGCGGGTTCAGCTATTCCCCCGTGCTGAGCTTCGCCGATCCGGACAACCTGCGGACTGTGTATCTGGGGCAGACGCCCTCCGCCGTGGTCACCGCGGAACGGAACGGCACAATCCTTCCCGGAAAAAACACGTTCGTCTTCCACAATCCGGACGGCCGTGTGCTGGAATGCGCCGTCACTGCGCGTGACCTTCTGACGGGAAAGGAGCAGGTCTTCACGAGGTTGGCAAAAACCGGAACGATCACCGTTGTCTGCGAGCTCGGCGAAAGCGAATACGAACTGCTTCTGACCGCTTCGGAAAACGGGCGCCGGATCTACTTCGACGCCTTGAGCACGGATACCTCCGTGTTCCGCAAAAAACTGGCGATCGCCGCCGATATCGTCCGCTTCTGGAGTCCCGACGGACTGTTCGCGGACCGGAAAGCGCGTCTGGAAAAGCGGAGCGCCGAGCTTGCCGCGCAGGATCCTCCGGACTACGCGGCCATGAAGGCGTTCATCGACGAAGTCGAGCATGCCGACCGGGAACTCCGGCTGGACAGTTATCTTTCGGCGATCCGGAAGGCCTTCGGACGCGACGATCTCCCCTTCGCCATTGCGGAGGCGTCGTCGGCCGACAAGATCTTCCACTCGCTGGATGCGGGCGTTCCGGCGTTTGCGGGCCGACCCGCAAACGCGCTTCGGATCGAGGGCGCGAAAAACGAGATCGAGGGCGTGCAGCTGGTCCTTCTGGGCGTGAAGCAGCCCGTGACGGGTCTGAAGCTGCGTGTGGCCTCGGCCCCCTCGGACAAGGCGCCCGTCATCACCCTGCACGGCGTGGATTTTCTGGACACCTCGAAGGCGCTGGATACGCGGTACGAATCTCCCTTCAAAGGCGAATGGCCCGAAGTTCTCGCCAACGAGCTACCGGCCTCGCTGGCGCCCGGCGAGATACGCTCCATCTGGATCAATGCGGAGATCGCGTCCGACGTCCCGGCCGGTGACTACGAATATCAGCTGGAACTCGCCGCGGACGGCGTGAGCCCCGTCACGATCCCGCTGACGGTGAAAGTCTGGAACTTTGCGCTGCCGGCCGTTCCCTCCCTGCGTACGGCCGTAAGCACCTACGAGCCGTTCGTTCTGGGCTATTACGCGAAATTCCGGAAAACGCCGTTCACCGCCGAAGAGAAAAAAGCCGCGACGGACACGCTGGCCCGCTTTATGCTCAAACACCGCATGAATCCCGGCTATATCTACAGCATGACCGCCTTCCATGGGAAGCTTCCCGAATATCCCGCGCCGGACCGCCTGGTCGAATACCGGAAACTCGGGCTCAATGCATTCCCCGTGGGGCAATTCCCCATGGACGGATTCAGCAGCACGGCGGACGAGATGATGGCGAAGTACTACACCGAGGCGAAAGTTGACAAGTTCATGGAGGCCATGAAGCTGGTGGTCGAGCTGGGCGAGCGTCAGAATCTGGAGGACATCTTCTACGTCCATGCCTTCGACGAAATCTACGCAGCCACACACAAGAAGGACAAAATGAGGAAGCTGCGGGCGATCCGGGATCGGCTCCGCACCGTGGCGCCGAAGGTGAAGGTGGAGTGCATCACCGAGGTGGAACCGGAACTTGTCGGCCTCATCGACATCTGGTGCCCCTCCATCTCCATGATGGCCAAAAATCCGGAAAGCTATTGGGCCCGTCAGAAGGAAGGAGAGGAACTCTGGCTTTACACCTGCCTCGGCCGGCCCGGGCGCGACAACGGAGCGGCGCCGTCTTTCGTGCTGGAGGAATCCGCCGCGGGCCTGCGCCTCATCGGCTGGATCTGCCGCTTCTACAAGGCGGAAGGCTTCCTCTACTGGGCTATCGACCGCTGGACCCGGAACGGCGTCAAGGGCGGCAAGCCGTACCCGGAAGAGCCGTGGAACATCCAGAACGTGAACGGCTACAACGGCGAGTCCTGCCTCATCTACCCGGCCCGGCGCTTCGATCTGGAGCCCCTCAGCTCCATCCGCATGGAGAATCTACGCGACGGCTTCGAGGACTTCGAATATCTCAAGCTGCTGGAAGATTCCTTCACCGCGAAAAAGGCGTCTCTCACGCCTGAGGAATGCGCGGAGATCGAAGAGCTTCTCTCCATGAAGAAGCTGGTCCGCAGCGGTCTGGACTACACGGACGACTCCGGGTTGATCCTCGATCACCGCAGAAAGATCGCCGCCTGGATCGAAAAGCTCCAGTGACTTGACGCGGAAAGACAAAAACCGTACGCGAGGGGAGAAGCGTGAAAAAAGGGGAGGAATGGCTGCCTGACCTGGATTTGAACCAAGACAAACTGAACCAGAATCAGTTGTGCTACCGTTACACCATCAGGCATCAAAAAGAGTAATGATTCATAAATATACTGCCGAAATCGAAAAAATCAAGTAAAAAAAGATTTTTTCCGCGGATAATCCTTAAAAAATCCCGGTTTTTTCGCCGGAACACCGAACTTTTTTCGTCAAGTTTTTCTTTTTCGGCTTGCTTTTTCCGCAGTCCGTGCTATAGTAAAACTTAATCGAGCGGGAAATTCCCGTTCGATCGTGCACCCATAGCTCAACTGGATAGAGCGGCTGACTACGGATCAGCAGGTTGGGAGTTCAAATCTCTCTGGGTGCACCATTTGTCTCCCGACCGTGCGGGCGTAGCAAAATGGTTATGCTCCAGCTTCCCAAGCTGGCCACGACGGTTCGATTCCGTTCGCCCGCTCCAATTTATGAAGCTCTTCCTTTTTCAGATCGCCTTTTCCGCATCGCTCCACTCCGTCCACGGGTGAAGCACCAGTCTGGAATTGCGGAAACGGGGCAGCTCCGTAACTTCTTTTCCCAGCCAGGCAGGCCGGATGAACGGAGTATCTTCCGCGGGAAGTTCGATCTCGGCGACCGTCAGGCCCGCGTTTTTCCCGAGGAATTCATCGATCTCCCAGACGAACGGACCCGCGGGGACATAATGCCGGATCTTCTCCAGACTTCTTCCGGCGGCGGGCCCGGCCAGCAGTTCGCTGGCATCGCGACAGGGAATTTCGTACTCGTACTCTATGCGGGTACAGCCGCTGGCGGGCCCCTTGATCGTCAGCCAGGCGGATTGATCCGCCATTCGAACGCGGATGGTGGTGCGGGATTCGGCGGCGAGGGGAAAATATCCCTGATGAAAATGAACGGACCGCGTGACTTCCTTTTTCCAGGAAGGATCGGCAAGGAGAAATTTCCGTTCTGTCTCGACAGGCATATCAGGCGGACAACGAGGATTTTTTCGGGATCTTCGGCTTCGTCTCCACCAGCTTCCGAAGTTCGGGCGTCATTTCCAGCTCGGACTGGATCATCATGCTGCGGAGACGGCGCAGCTTCAGCGAATCGGTGTCGCGGGCGGCCTCCTCCTCGGTCCGGCCCCGGTAATCCGACAGCGCCGACCGTATGGCGTCCGCGATATCGTAGAGGACAGTCCTCTTGCCCAGGGTAATGACCCGGAGCAGATAGTTCTTTCCGTCGTCCAGGCGGATATACAGCTCCACGTAATGCTCGTAGATGAAGCGGAACCAGATGCATCCGGCTCCGAATACGGGCACGAAGAAAAACCAGATCTTGTCGATGGGGATGGAGATGCCGAAAAATGCGGGAAGGAACGGCGCCAGGCAGAAAATCAGAATGGCGCAGAGACAGAGCGTGAAGCAGAGATACATGGAATACGCCTTGTGCGTGACGATCACGTCGGTGATCCGCTCCACGGGAAGAATGATCTTCTTGTGCCCCGCGACAAACGAAGCCGTGACCTTGGTCTCAAGGTCGTCATAGTAAACGCGCTCTTCCGCATCCTGTTTTTTCATCATGGGGACCAAATGCTTTCAAATTTGACAGTTCGGTATTATAGCACAAGGTGAGTAAAAGTCCATACCGGATAACGAAATTTTCCGAAATTTATTGCGCGGAAAGCGGTTCTTCGCGCGGATTTTTGCGAACGGAGCTTGAAAAGCGGAAATCTGAACTTACATTACAGGAGGATCATTTGGAGAAGTACGCCATGAAGTTCGTAGGAGCCCATGTTTCGATATCCGGCGGAGTGGAAAACGCTCCGCTGAACGCCGCATCCATCGGAGCGAAGGCGTTCGCCATGTTCACGAAAAACCAGCGGCAGTGGAAGTCGCCGCCCCTGACGGAGCAATCCATTGCGGCATTCCGGAAAAACTGT
>JAFZZR010000051.1 GCA_017615635.1 Lentisphaeria bacterium | reverse complement strand
GAGGAAGTCATTCAGGCGGGACAGTTCCTGCTCGATCTGAGGCTCGGAAAGCTGCCGCAGATTCGGATGGTTCCAGGTATGATTGGCGATTTCGAATCCGGCGGAGTCGAGCTCGCGGATCTGCCCGCCGGTCATGAGGAACCGTTCGTTCTTCGCGCGCCAGTCGTCTTTGAAACGGCAGATGAAAAAGGTGGCGCCGAACCCGAGCTCCTTCAGAAGGGGAGCAACATTTTCATACTGACTGATCACCGCATCATCGAATGTAAGAATGACTGTTCGCATCATAAACCTCATTTCGTCCGGAACCCTGACTGAAAAAATCCTGCACGGGAACATCTTTTCCGTGCCCGGACTTACTATACCTTTCCCCCCGTGAAATGTCAACCGGAAAACAGCGTCTCCGAAGGGAGAAGGGACCGATTGCTTTTTGCGTTTTGCAATGTATATTACATCCGGCAAAAATGAAGCACAGGGAAAGGAAGACGGGAAAGGCATGTCGGAGCACGAATGTACAGCCGTATCGACCCCGGAGGAACTTGTCCGCGCGGGGATCGGCCGCTTTTGCGCGGCGCTCGGAGTCTTCGACGGAGTCCATCTGGGACACCGTTCGGTGCTGGCGCGTCTGGGAACCATGGCGCGCGTCTGTTCCTGCGAGCCTGTGGTGATCACGTTTTCGCCGCATCCGAAAACCGTGCTGGATCCCGAAAACGCGCCCCGGCTTCTGATCCCGTCCGAGGTGAAGCGCGAACTCCTGCGCCGAAGCGGGATCCGGGCCGTTCTGACCATGCCCTTCACCCGGGAGCTGGCTTCGAGGTCCGCCGAAGAATTTCTGGAGGATATCCAGTCCCGGAGCGGAGGATATCTGCGCGGATTGTGCGTGGGACGCCGTTTCCGCTGCGGCCGTGGCGGAGAGGGGACCTCGGACAGGCTGGCCGCGTTCGCCCAGGCTCACGACCTGGCATTCGATCCCGTTCCCGAGGTCCGGATGGACGGAGAAACGGTGAGCAGCAGTTCGATCCGTCAGGCGATGCAGAGCGGAGATCTGGAGAAAGTCCGCCGATATCAGGGACGCCCGGCCGCCCTGTACGGGACGGTGGAACGCGGATTCGGCATTGCCGGTCCGGAGCTGGCCGCTCCTACGGCCAATCTGCGGACGGAATACGGGATCCTGCCGCCAAACGGAGTCTACGCGGCGAAGGCGGAGACGGACGGGAAGCATTATGAGGCGGCGGTGAACATCGGGACCGCGCCCACCTATGCAGGAACGGGCACCGGATCCGCGGAAGTCCGCGTGGAAGTGCATCTGCTGGATTTCCGCGGGGACCTCTACGGGAAGAAGTTGGCCGTGGAACTTTTTCAAAAGATACGCGAGGAACGGAAATTTGAAACACCGGACCTCCTGAAAGAACAGATCGCCCGCGATACGGCGGAGATACGAATCATTCTGAAAGAAGGAGCGGAACAATGACACAGGAAAAGTACTATACCGTGATGGAGCTGGCGGAACGGATCGGCGTGCCCCGGACCACGATCAACGACTGGCTGAACCGCTACGCACCGTACATGGATTTCACCATGCAGGGAAAGCGCCGGATCTATTCGGAGAATACGCTTTCGGTCCTGCTCCGGATCTCCCAGCTGCGCGCTTCCGGGTCCTCCTCCTTCCAAATCGAAAGCGAACTGGCGGCCACCTATGCGGTCCATCCGGAAACCGCCGACGAGACACCGGCCCCCTCCCCCTCGGGCGACGCCGGGAAAGAGGCGAAGCAGACCGGCCCCGCACCTTCATCGGAACCGGCCGCGGAAAACGTCTCCGCCGAAGCCGCGCCGATGGAAGAAGAGCCGAATTCCCCCGCCTCGCCGGGAACGGCGCTGGTACGCAATCCCTCGGAGGATCCGGCCGTGCTTCTGGGCGAGCGTTTCCGCGAAATGCTGGAGAAGATGGACCGGATGGAAAAGCGGTCCCGTTCGAGCGCACAGCGGGCCTGGTTCTTCTTCGCCTTTGCCGCGATTCTGATGATCCTGCTCGGCACGGCGGGCTTCTTTGCACACCGTCTGCTCCGGGATATGGAAAAGGAGGCTTCAGAAAAGAATGCCGAGCTGGCACGTCTGACCGAGCGCGCTACGAATCTGACCGCAGGGGCTCAGTCCATGCGCGAACAGCTGGAAACGCTGCAGAACGGCCTCGCCGCCCAGGAGAAGGAATTCCACGCCGCACTGGAGGAAAACAAGGCCAGTTATGAAAAACGCAGGGAAGCCGAGCTGGCGGCCCAGAAAGACCGCTTCGCCGCCGAACGGCTGGAACTGGTCCGGCAGATGGAATCCGCGAAGAAAGACGCGGAGGCCCGCGAGGCGGAATACAAGAAACAGCGTGCGGAAGCGGACCGCCGTCTGAAGGAACGGACGGAAGCCCTGAAGAAGCAGGAAGCGGAGATCGACCGTCTGAAAAAGGAAGCGGAAAAACTCCGCGGCACAGTCACGGCAGCTCCGGCAGACAAGCTGGCCGCCGATCCGGAACCGGAGAAGACCGCTCCGGCTCCCGCCGCCGTAAAGTGATCCTGCACGTCTTCAGCGGAATAGAAGAAGCAGGAAAACGCCGGTCAGGGAAAGAGCCAGCGCCAGCGCTTTGGGGATCGGGTTCTTCTCATGGAACCAGATGACGCCGGCGGCGAAAGCCACCACGCAGCCGCATCGGCGGATCAAAGACAGGATGGAGATCCGGGCATCCGGCACGCTCAGAGCGTAAAAATAGAGAAAATCCGTGCAGATCAGAAGGACGCCCGTAACAGGGATCCACCACCGCCAGACAAAGGGTGTCTTTTCTCCGGCGAGGCGTGACCGGATGAGGCATGCCAGCCCCAGCACGACCACCAGAAGCACGGAAAACCAGAACTGAACGGTATTTCTCGGAATCTGCAGGACGTTGAGCAGATACTTGTCATACAATCCGGAGGCGGCGCCCAGCAGCATGCCAGCGATCACCATGCGAATTCCCTTGTGCTGCCAGAAGCGGATCCCCTCCATCTTGCCCAGCACGGAATAAGGTAGTATCCGGCGAAAACGCAGATCATGCCGAGCGACTGAAGCGGCGTGGGGATCTCCGCGTACAGGATCACGCTCCCAAAGAAGGTCCAGAGAGGCGCCGTGGCCCGGATGGGGACGGCGATGGAGATCGGCAGTTCCCGAATGGCGAAATACCCGCAGAGCCAGCTGGCCGACACGAGAACGGCCTTGGCCAGAATCAGGAGCCAATGATGAAACGAACACTCCGCCGCCGCAAGGAAGGTCCCCGTGCAGAGACAGGCGATCAGGTAAAACGTGCTGCCGCAGAGCGTCGCGAGAAATACGACGGGGGCAACGGCATTCTCCCGTACGGCCTGCTTGATGGACAAGTCGTACACGCCCAGCAGCAACGCCGAGAAAACAATGGCCGGCCCCCAGGCCGGAATCCCGGAAAACACTTGTTACACGCGCTCGACTTCGATTTCCGGATCGATCTCCTCACGGAGGATCCGCTGAATGCCGTCGCGGATGGTCATGGTCGCGTGCGGACAGCAGCCGCAGGCACCTTTGAGGGCCAGCTTGACTTTCTTTCCTTCGATGGCAACGACTTCCAAATCCCCGCCGTCGGCCTGAAGCATTCCGCGAAGTTCTTCGAGTCTTTCTCTGATTTTCTCTTCCATGATAACAATGTCCTTTCTGTGTGTTTCAATACATGAAATATAGCGCAAAAAGGGACGAAATGCAAGCGCGGATCCCCACGTTCTTTCGCAGTTTCCCTTCGGCCGGCGGACAGGCACGAATGTTTCCTTGAAGAGTTTTGATTTTTCGCCTTGCTTTTTGCCGGAAGGAGAGGTATTGTACCGATGAGGCGGAGTTCCGGAGCGTCGAAAGCGCCGTTTCTGCCTCAAACGGAAAAGGCCTGCAAAATCCATTCAAATCAAATCGAAAGAAAACAGGAGAAAGTCATGGGCAAAACGTACAAGGATTGTTTCAAACGGGCATCGGAGCGTTACGCGGCGGCGGGCGTCGATACGGAGGCCGCGCTGGAGCGGCTCGGCAAGATCGCCGTCTCCATGCACTGCTGGCAGGGCGACGATGTGGGCGGCTTCGAGTCCGATGCCGGGCTGGACGGCGGCATTGCCGTGACCGGAAGTTATCCGGGCCGCGCACGGAATCCGAAGGAACTTCGTCAGGATATCGACCAGGCGCTGAAACTGATCCCCGGCCGCAAGCGTCTGAATCTGCATGCGATCTACGCGGAATTCGACGGAAAGAAGGTGGACCGCGACAAGCTGGAGCCGAAGCACTTCGCGAAATGGATCGAATTCGCGAAATCCCGCGGGCTCGGCCTCGATTTCAATCCCACATTTTTCTCTCATCCCAAGGCCGCGGACGGCTTCACTCTTTCCAACAAGTCCGCCGCGATCCGCAAGTTCTGGATCGATCACGCCATCGCCTGCCGGAAAATCGGCGCCGCCATGGGAAAAGCGCTTCAGGATCCCTGCGTGACGAACATCTGGATCCCCGACGGATACAAGGATGTCCCCTATGACCGGGAAGCGCCCCGGGCCCGCCTGAAAGACTCCCTGGACAAAATCTTCGCGGTCCCGGTCTCCGCAAAGTGGAACCTGGACGCCGTGGAAAGCAAACTGTTCGGGATCGGCAGCGAAAGCTATGTGACGGGCTCCCACGAATTCTATATGGGATACGCGGTGAAGAACGGGAAGCTGCTCTGCCTCGATACCGGCCACTTCCATCCCACCGAAGTCGTCTCCGACAAAATTTCCAGTGCCCTGCTCTTCTGCCCGGCCGTCCTCCTTCATGTCAGCCGCGGCGTCCGCTGGGACAGCGATCACGTGGTGACCTTCTCCGACGAACTGCAGGAGATCGCGCGGGAGATCATCCGCCACAAATACGATTCCCGGGTCCACATCGGGCTGGATTACTTCGATGGATCCATCAACCGGATCGCCTCCTGGGTTCTGGGTATGAGAAACACCTACAAGGCCCTTCTGGCCGCTCTGCTGGAACCGGAAGCGAAGCTCAAAAAGGCGGAAGATTCCTCCGACTACACGAGCCGTCTGGTTCTCATGGAGGAATCCAAATGCATGCCTTTCATCGGCGTCTGGGAGGAATTCTGCCGCAGATGGAACGTCCCGGCCGGTCCGGAATGGCTGGATGAAGTCAAAGCCTACGAGAAGAAAGTTCTTTCCCGCAGAGGCTGAAATCTACCGGGTACGCCCGGAATGAGAATCGGGGGAGCCGTCGGACAGGGCGGCATCCCCGTATTTTTTCGGGCGCGGAGATCCGGACGGCGCCGTCCGGATCATCCCCCTTCTCCGAACCTGTCCCGAAACGGGAGACCCTCACATGATATTCCTGAACAGCTTTCTGAAATTCATATTTCTGCTGACGCCCTTTTTCGCGCTCTCCATGTTTCTTTCCATGACGCAGGGGCATTCCACGCTGGAAAAGAGACATCTGGCCATCCGCGTGGGTCTGGCGGCGCTGGCGATCTGTCTGATCCTGTTCTTCTTCGGCAGATGGCTTTTCGAAGCGCTGGGGATCACCATCGACTCCTTCCGGATCGGCGGCGGCGCGCTGCTCTTTCTCTCGGCCGTCGGCCTGGTGAACAGCAATGCCATCGACAAGAAAAACCCCGGCGGAGACCCGTCGGCTCTGAAAAACATCGCGGTCGTTCCGCTGGCGATCCCGGTCATCGTGGGGCCCGGCACCACGGCTGCGCTGCTGGTTCTGGGCGCGGAGACGGCCACGATTTCGGCCATGCTGATCAGCACGCTCGCCATGGCCTTTGCCCTTTTCATTCTGACGGCGATGCTGTTTCTGGCCTCCTGGATCGAGGAGAAATTCGGTCATCACACCATTGTGGTGCTCAGCAAGATCACGGGCCTGATCCTGGCCGCCATGGCCGCTCAGATGATCTTCACCGGCGTGCGCGCCTTCCTCGTCGTCACACCCGCCGCCTGACGGCTTAATTGACGGAGATGGCCGCGCCGCCCGAGGTGTAGGCCTTCCTGACTGCCTCCAGCGTATCGTTGTACCGCAGGATGCGGATGTCCATCCCCGGCGAATAGGTTTCCACGTGTCCATCCAGCTGCAGGGTGTTCGCCTTGTTGTTGTGAAGCAGGTGAACATAGGTTGAGCCGCTGTCACGCTGATCGAGAATATTACGCTGCTTACCGTCGGAGGCACTGCTGTCGATCAGGAGGGAGACCCGGTAACTTCTCAGGTTGGGAATCTTTCTCAGATTGACTTCATGAGGCTCAGCGTAAATGTTCGTCATGGCGTAACTGTAGAGAAAGTAATGACCGGCCTGCGCTTCCGCCGTGTCGGTATTCGGGTTTATGTCGAAAGGTCTGCCCACGGGACAGCGGTAAGTGGCCGGTTCCAGCGGCAGAAAGCCCAGCTCCCAGCATTTCCCGGCCCATGGACGCCGGGCGCCACCGGCTGCGGTGTTTGGTTTGATACTGGTATTGCCCGCCGCATTGTACAGGCAGTCGTTGTAGGCGTCCATGTAGGACTGGAGCGCGTAGAAATTCTGCCGCAGGTTGTTCATGCAGGTGACGGCTTTCGCCGTGTCCTTGGCTTTGCTCAGCGAGGGCAGCAGCATCCCCGCGAGGATCGCGATGATGGCGATGACGACCAGCAGCTCGATCAGCGTGAATTTTTTCTCTTTCTTTCTCATTTTCTGTTCCTTTCTTTATGGTTGCTAAATAAAATAGGCTGGATAGGCCGGATAGGTCAAATAGGAAAAATCAACATCCCGCTTTCTCTTATACCTCATACCTCATACCTCATACCTCATACCTCATACCTCATACCTGTTTTCATTCGTATTCCACTTCCGCCAGCAGAGAGGAGTTCTGTCCGTTCGCGATGCCCGGCGTGAATTCCAGTCGGTACGGCGCGCGAGGCTCGCTCATACTGTTGTTATCCCAGATCAGGAAGCCGAACCGTTTCGCCCTGCCGCCGAGGGAAGACCAGGGAATGGCAAGCTCGTATCTCGTGAGATCGCCCTCGCGGGTGACCTTTGCCGGCCAGTCGGGCTTGGGGCCCGCATCCTTTCCGCCGAATTTCACCAGCTGCGGCCCCTGCGAAGTCAGAGCCAGGGCGAAATTATACTCGGACCGGGGCGTTTCCCCGTTGGTGAGGCGGATCATGGAGGCGGGCGGATAGTCCGCGGGCGAAACCACAAATTGAAGACTGTCATCCTGCCAGATGTTCATACCCGTGTTCCGCTGGATGTGAACGGGATCGTCCACTTCCGCCGCAAAGTAGAAGTTTTTCTCGTCGTATCCCGCCCAGTATTTCGCCGAAACATTGTGCCCGTTGGGGTTGAAGTCCGTCTTGAAGTAGCAGCGTTCCGGCTGCAGCGCATCCACCGGACGGATGTGGTCCGGATAGTGAAGCAGTCCGGGCTCGGTCCGGCGGAGTTCCTCCATGCTCGAGACGTGTTTCAGGCGGATCGTCTGCGTCTTTTCCAGCGGGATCTCATACGTACGGGAACCGATGACAAGTTCGCCCGGAACGGGAACCGGCAGGTCGAAGGTACTCACCTTCCCCGGAAGAAGTTTCACCTTCACAGGAGCCTGCCCCGGGATCCGGATCTCTCCTTCACGCGTCTCCGAAGTCAGGTTCTTTATGTAGACCCGGGAGGGCAGCGCCGTGCACACGGCTTCGGGCGTGTTCGCTTCGATGGCCTTCTCCGCGGCCTTTGCCGCATTCACCGCCGCGCCGGGGATCGTGATATAGACCGGCGAGGGGCCGATCAACAGAGGCTGTCCCGTGATGTCGCGTCCGAAGATGTTCAGCACAGTGCTTCCTTCCGGCAGATTCCAGGCGAAGGACTGCTCCTTTTCGGTGTTCCACAACGTCACGAGAGCGGAGCCGTCCGGCTTTGCGAAAACGTAGGAATAGACGCTGCCCCGGATGATCTCCCGCTCGAACTTGGCGAAGGCCAGTTCGGACGTGGCCGTGACGTACATGGCCCCGGCGGGCATGGGCACGAAGAGACACTTCCCGTTTATCAGAATGCATTTCCAGACCATGGTCATGTGGCCGTCGGAATCCGCCGGGTCTTTTTTGAGCCTGTTCGGATACGCATTCGGCTTTTCAACGTGAAGATACAGCAGCGGAGCCGCCTTGCTGATAATGATGTTTCTCGCCGTGAACTGCGCCAGCACCAGGGAGAGTCCCCGATCGAAGCGCGCCCCGTAGGGAACGCTGTACCCGGTTTCGTTGTTGACAATGTACTTTCCCTTACCCAGGGAGACGGAAAGGGCAGACGCCTTCCGGTAGAATTTCATCAGGTCGATCTCGGGGATCTGCACCTTCTTGCCCTTCGTGAGGTCCCAGTTCCCCGTGTAGCCGTCGATGTAATAACAGTCGAAATCCTTGACGACGTCGCCCATTTCGACAGGCTCGATGGTCTCCATCTTGCCCATCACGTTGTTTCCGCCCGCGAAGATCCGGATTTCCGGATCCAGCTTCTTGAGCTTCCGCGAACCCATGCGGAGCACGACGACGAACTGGCCCATGGCCTCGCTCCAAGTCCCCGCCAGTTTGTTCTTTACGGTGGCGTGACTGGGCGTCTCCTGGCCGATAAACCATTCCTTCGTCTTCATCAGCGGCTGCATGTCTTCCAGAAAATCCAGGTACTGCCGGAGCAGGTCGTCATGCAGAAGCGGATAGCCCGCCTCCAGTTCCTCCGGCGTGCGGACGGACTTCCGCTTCGGTCCGGTACTCAGACATACCTGCAGATGAAAATCCCCGGACTCCAGATACGGGGCGTACATGTTCCAATAATACCGGGCTTTCCGCTCGCGGTCCCTCGGCATCGGGAAGGCATCGATATTGAAGGCGTCCAGCTTCATCTGGATCGTGCCGCAGCCCACACGCTTGTAGCCGTCGTGGAGCTCAGGGATCACGCCCTGCCCGAACACGAAGAACGGATCCCGCTTCCCCGGCACGGGCGCAACGGCGAAGCCGCCCTGGATCGTATAGGCCTTTACGCCGTCCGCATAAATATCGCTCTCCGCCGAATAGTACCCGCGCACCTGTCCGGGGATCTTGATTTCCGGCGTCAGGACCGTCTTTCCCTGCGTGAAAACGACTTTGCCCGTGTCGTCCGTGACCGTGAGCGTATACGCATAGTCTTTCGCCGTGCCGTCGATCACGAGCCGGAGCGTCACCTCCTCGCCGGGCTCGAAGAAACCGAATACGCCGCCCGGCACCAGTGCGGCGGAGCGGATGGAATCCGTATACATGCGGTGAAAACTTTCGACCGCGGTGTCCCCGTCCGCGGCGCAAACGGCTCCGCAGCAAATCAGGCCCGCAGCCAGTAGAAAAACACATGCGGCGCGTCTCGCCATACCGTTTTGCAGTCTCAGCCTCATGATCCTTTTCCTTTTCCGTTAGTTCGCCGAAGGCATCTGAATTTCAAATATGCGCGTTGTCTCCGGCGGAAGCGGAAACTCCGCCGTCCCGGATTTGACCCCGTATGCCGCGTCATCGGCAAAAAGCTCCGTTATTTTTTCGCCGGGCAAACCGGCGATCCGGGCCGTGACGGGCTCCTTCAACGTATTGACTGCGGCCAGAACCGCCCGTCCGGGCAGCTGCCAGACCGCGGCGACCACAGGATTCTCCTCCCTTGCATTCGGAGCCTCGATTTTCACGGGAAGACGTTTCCCTGTCAGAATGACTTCTTCCAGGTCGGCCAGTTCGGCATTCAGACCTTTGAACGCGGTCCAGACGGACGGCACGCTGCGCACATCCCAGGTGCCGACATCAATAAAACTGTACCACCACAGTCCTTTTGCGCCGCAGATGAGCGCAATGTAAGCCAGAGATTTCGTCTGTTCCGGCGTCTGCGGTCTGCAGGTGATATCGTGCCAGTGGAGCCAGCTCTGCAGCGTCATCTGGGGCGAATGTTTCCGAGGCTCCGGGAACGTGCTGACGACCGTTTCCGTGCTTTTCACCTGGAGCGGCAGACCGCCGAACGGGATCACGTAATGGTGCGCGCAAATGATTTCGGAACACACGCCGTATTTTACCGCCACATTCGGACTGGCACAGCTGATCCGCATCGGTATCCCGGGACAGGCCGCCCGGATCTGATCGATCCGGGGCAGGATCATTTCCGGAGTAATGTCCTTGATATCCGGTTCGTCCTCCGGATCGAAACTAACGATCGAAGGATGCTTCCCGATGACCTTGAGCAGTTCCGCCAGCGGTTCGGGTTTCAGATGCTTGATTACGCAGTCGGAATAGAGACCGTGCTTCGAGATCCAGTTCAGCGTTTTCAGATATTTCTCCGGCGTCGGTTCCCAGGCGATCACCGTATTGAATCCGGCCTCCGCCACCTCCCGGACCTGCTGCTCGCTATAGACATGGTAGAGTCCGTTCAGCAGAACCGGTTTCCCGTTGATGACCGTGTTCCCCGCGGGATCGATCTCCACGCTCTTCACCGGCAGACGGGCAGCCGTCTTCGGACGGTCGATCACCCGCAGGATCCGTTCCTCCCCGGCCAAAACCTTCCCTTCCGCATCCAGCGCGGTCATCAGCACGGCATATTTGCCTTTTTTAAGCGGAGAATCCAGCTTGATCCGGCTGGTTGCGAACATATTGACCTTCGTCACTTCATCTGCCTCGACGGACAGTTCCGGCAAGCGGATAGTGATTTTCGCAGGGATCTGATTTTTCGCCATAAGTTCCGCCGTGATCCGATAGCCCCACGGAAGTTCCTTCTCGCCCGAATACGCATACACAGGCGGCGTGAAGAAGGCGGGTGGGACCTGATAGGCGGACCGGATCTTTTCCGCCTCCTCTTCGCTGATCTCCTCCAGCTTCAGATTCCGGAATGAAGCTGTTCCGTCAAGTTTGCTCAAGTGATAAAACACCTGCAGATTCCGGCAGTCGGAACGGGTTAAAAACACTCCGGAATACGGGGCAAAGTCGAGGATGGCGGGACTCAACGTGGCAAGCGTGTTGTTGACCAGATTTTGTTCGCCATTCTTCTGAACCACCCGGAAGCGCAGTTTACCCGGCCCCGGCTTGAGCGCAGTCTTGATCTCGACCGAGGCGCGGTACCACGTATTCGGCTTCACGGGAACCGTCTCGCTGACATGGGTGTACCAGTTCGCCTCCGGTTTTCCCTGCAGCGTCACATTCATGTCCTCCGGATTGTCCAGCAGAACGGTGCTCGTTTTCCCCGGTTTCTCCGGAATTGCGGCTTTCACCGTCTGCGGCTCGTCCGCGGGGCGTACGGCGGTCGAGCAGGAGGCAAGAACAACGGCCAGAGACACGGCGGCCGCCAGTATGATCGATTTCCTTTTCATCGAATGCACAGCTCCTTTTCCGGACCGTTCATTGGAAACTCTTATCCAGTTTGAATTTCGTCTGCTTTATGGAATGAATGCTTCCGTCGGCCGCCGCGATTGCGGCACTTCCGCCATGCCGGTACAAAATCATGTTGTCCTTGACCGTCGGATAACTGTTTTCGGAAGCGACTACGCTGTTGCAGTCGGTGAGCATGACTCTGCCGGAGGGACTTTGGATCCTGTCCATCCGATGGAATCCGTTGCCGCCGGATGTGAGATGCCAGTTGAATCCGTAGTCGGCGCTTGTACAGGCAGGGCGTCCCATTCTCCAGCCCTTCTTCAGGGAATCGCTCCAAACAGCGAGTGGACACGCCAGAATTGCGGAAAACTTTTCATCGTTGTGGTTGGCGTCTTCCGCATGAAACGCTCCATCCCGGTTCTTCGCATCGATGTAGCCGCTGACGTTGAGAACGCCGACCCAGGTATACGGATAAATCTGCACAGAAGTACCGCTTGTGGAGTTCTTGTTGATGGGACCGAACCAGCCGTTATTGTCGTCGCTGTAACCGATGACGCCCAACGACAGGTTTTTCAGATTGTTCGTGCAGGTTACCGCGTAGGCTTTGTTTTTCACAGAACCCAGGGCCGGCAGCAGCATGCCCGCAAGGATGGCGATGATGGCGATGACGACCAGCAGTTCGATGAGGGTAAAACGCTTCAGATTCATGATTCTTTTCCTTTTCTTTTATTTTTCTCTTTTGAATTCTTTTTTTCATCGGGATCGAATTCCAGATATCGGCGGAACTGTTCATAGCGGCCGGTCTTCCGGATCTCGCACTGCTGATCCTCCAGAGACTGCGGGATCTCCTCCCAGTAGAGCGGCGGAATCTCGGCCGGGGGACATCCGCAGCTGCCGCCGTAGAAAATGCCGACCGGAGTCAGAAATGGATGGTCCGCCATGTTCTTTCCGGGGGACTTGATCCGCTCCAGCATCAGGCGGACGGCATTGGCCGCATGCGCCCGGACGGGCAGATAAATCGAGGTCAACGGCACGGGCGTCAGTTCGGTAAGGAAAGATGCATCGCAGCCGGTGACGGCGACGTCTTCGGGACACCGTATCCCGACCCTCCGGAGATCCGCGATCAGCCGGACGGCCAGCGCATCCTGCTGGCAGAGAAACGCAGTTACGCGGTTTTTCCGGATCAGCTTCAAGATCATATCAAATGCCGCCTCATTCCAGGTCGTCTCCACGATCTGTTCCGGCCGGAAGGAGAGTCCCTCTTCCCGGAGGGCGGAGACAAAAGCACGGCTTTGAATGCAGCCGCTGTCCAGTCCGCTGACCGTATGGCAGAGGAAAGCCATCTTCCGGTGCCCGTGCACGGAACTCAGATGATGCACCATTCTCCGCACGCCGCTTTCGTAGTCGAAGGCCAGATCGCACAGCCGCTCCGGATTGCCGATGGTCAGCAGGGGGACGGGGAATTTTTTCCAGTCGAAGAGGTCGGGGTTGATGTCGGTAATGATCCCGGCGGCGCCTTCCGCGGCGAAATCGTACATCACGCGTAGCTTGTGCTGCTTGTCGCCGGGAGGAGTCAGCCGGACCTGATACCCGGCCTCCGCCAGCAGAGAAGTCAGATTGACCAGCAGAGACTGCCGGTAGGGCGGAAAGAATCCGGCATCGATGCCGATGAAAGGATTCTTTTCGTGACCCGCCAGGCGGAGGGCAGCCGGATTGGGACGCCACTGAAGATTTTTGGCGATATGAAAGATCTTCCTCCGTTTGTCGGGGGAAACCTTTCCGGGCTTGCCGTTCAGGACGGCGGAAACGGCCTGCCGTGAGACGCCGACCATTTCTGCGATTTCTTTTGTAGTGACAGCCATCTGATTCACTCCTGCAAGGGAATTTGGTTGCGCGCGCAACTAACCCTAATGTACAGCAGAATCCGATTTTGTCAAACAAAAATTTCAAAAAAAGTGTTTTCGACGGAAAAACAGCTCCCGAAAATCAGAGAAGGTTCTTCAGCACTTCGACAGGTCGCCGTTGATGGTGATGCCGCCGTCGGCCGCAATGACGGCGCCGTTAAGATAGCTGGCTTCGTCCGAGGCCAGGAAAAGGGCCACTTTCGCGATCTCCTCCGGAGTGCCGTAACGCCGGAGCGGAGTC
>JAFZZR010000050.1 GCA_017615635.1 Lentisphaeria bacterium | reverse complement strand
GACTGGGCACCTCTGCTTTCCTCCAGGTTGGCTCCGATGCTCGTCCCGGATCTCAAGACCTGTTTGCTCAAGACAAACTCTTTTTTCTTCTCGGAAAGATGCTGATACAACTTGACGATCCGCAAGGCAAACAAAAATGACTTCTCCATCATCAGGTTGCCGGAACTCTCTTTTACCTCATACCTCATACCTCATACCTCATACCTTGATGGTTGCAGCTCAAAACACATCAAAAGCAAGTAGTATTCACCAGAAGCTCGATCAGCGTGAACGACAGTCTCTTTCTCATGACTTTTCTCCTTTCTGAAGATGTGTTTTTTTCGTAAGACGTTTCTCAGCACCCCCGTTTTCCCCGGCCCCCCGGGACGGGTGAACGCCCCGCGGAGGGCACAGATACCAGGATCCGGGCGCGACGCCGCCGGATTTGAAGCGGTCTTCCAGTATGCTGTGTGCATAGCGGAAATGACACTCGAAATTGTTGTCGAGGAAATGCACGCCCTGTCTGCGGAAACCCGGCGCTCCGATGGTGACGACGGGCAGCCGGTCGACCAGGTCCACCTTCAGTTCGTCGCAGACTTTCCGGAATTGCCGGAAATAGACAGGCAGAATGATCCCTTCGGCATCGGAGAGTTTTTCCCGGATCCAGCTGCGGAAAAGCGAAACGGCACGATCTCCGGAATCCGGCTGGTTTTCCAGATCCAGGGAGAACAGATGCCGCCGCATCCAGTCCATGGAGAGTCCGGACTCCAGGATGCGGTTCCGCCATGCGGCGATCCTCAGGGCTTCCAGTTCGCTTTGAGGGAGAGAACAGATCAGCGCGATCTTTTTCCGCCCCTGCGCGGCAAAGTGATCCATGCACTGCCGGATGGTCTCATGCTCGTCGCAGACCACGCTGGTGACGAGCGGATTGCCGGAGAGCCGGCCCAGAACCACCGTACGCCGGACTACATGGCTGAACGTGGCGGAGAACCGTGTCCAGTCCACATTGAAAGCGGTAATGATGGCATATCCATGAGGCGAATTGATCTTTTCGGTAAACTCGTACAGATCGTTCCCCAGAAGCACATTGACCGTCCATCCGTTCCGCTCGAACAGGCGGATGCCGCTTTCGAAATCCGCCCGGTGACCGGCAAAAAATCCGGAGGTGGAGATCAGGCTGACTTCCTTGCGGACAGCGGAATCGGCATCGGCATAACAGACGAAGTAGCCCACGCCGGGATGGCAGCGGAGATATCCCTCGTCGGCCAGCATCTTCACGGCTTTGCAGACGGTAACGTAGCTGATGCCGTACTCGTCGCACAGCTCGTACAGGCCGGGGAAACGGCTGCCGAACGGGAATTCGCCGCTGACGATCCTCTGCGCCAGCCGTTCCTTGAAGCGGCTTCGTTTGCTGTTGGCGGAAATCCGTTCCATAGAATGCCTCCTTGATATATAACATATACTATATATCACGCTTTGTCAAGAGCCCGGTCAAAAAAAAGAAGGCCTTTCGAAGACGGCAGACCGCCGCCCCGTGCTTCAGGGTCCTGCAAGGCGGAACAAGCCATGCCGACCATTCCGCAGCAAAAAAACTTTTGAGGCAAAATGAAACAAAAAAAGAAAAAAAGCTTGACAAGACGGGAAACGGGGGATATATTATTTTTCAGTGAAAAGTTTTATCTCGCAAAAACATTCAAAAGGAAAAGTAATTATGCGGCTGCTCGCAACTCTCTTCACTTCCTTCATCCTCCTGGCCGCCCTGCCCGCCTGCACGGTCATCCGCGAGGCGCCCGTGGCGGAGAATCTTCGAGCGGAGACCGAAACGGAAGAGTACAAACTCTGCCGCGATCTTCTGATCTGCTTCATCAAGAACGATGCCTCCGGATTCGTGAAGAAGCTTGCTCCGGAAAACGCAAAACTCTTCACGGAAGAGACGTTCCGGAAAACCAGAAAGGAAACCGTTGCATCCCTCGGGGAACCGGTCTCCTTCCGTTATCTTACCACACTGGAATTCGTATCGCTGAAGCCCCATGTCTGGGCAGTCCGGTTCCGCCGGACGGACAGGACGGGTCAGGAAGAGTTCTTCAGTGAGGCGCTGTTCCGCGTTCTGACCGGGCGGACGAAGGAGGGAGAGGTCCTGGTCCTGAGTTTCCAGATCCAATAATGTTTCGAAGTCGACAACTGAACATAAAACAACATAAGGAACCAACGAGATGAAAAAAACAATCGCGGCGCTGCTGATCTGCTCGGCGGCATGCTGCCCCGTTCTCCGCGCGGCGGAGACGAAGGACAACGCCTCGGAAGCGGAGCGGAGCATCCATCTGAAGATGGACGACGCCCAGGTGCATTTCGGCAGCCGTATCTACGAGCTGCAGCATGTGACATCGGAGAGCATTCTCCCGTTCGTGAACTCGGCGATCCTGCGCTACAACCGCAACTCCACGATCCGCCGGATCACGGCCTCGGCGCCCGGGGCTAAAGATGCGATCCTGGTATCCACCGGACAGGATTTTCTGCCGTACGTGGATGAAATCGTGAAGGCGCTGGACCGGCCCGGCAACGGCGGGAAAGGCTCCTCGATCGAAGGTACGGGTCTGGCCCGTGTGGCCTATGCGCCGAAATATCGTGCGGCGAGTCAGTTCTCGGAGATCATCGACACAGTTCTCTCCAGCAGTGCCGGCAAGGCATATGTGAACGGAGAGACGAACACGATTTTCTGGCGCGATCAGACGGCCGCGGCGAAAAAGACGCTTTCCTGGATGGAAAAGCTGGACCGGCCGATCCCGCAGGCGGCGCTTCGCCTGAACTACTATGAACTGCGCGACAGCGACCTGAAGGACTGGGGCTTCGATTATCTGGCCTGGAAAAACGGCCCCGGCGTCAATATCCTGAATCTCGGATACAACGCGGGCCATCTGGCCATCGATCAGGTTCTCGAATCGGCCCTTCAGACGGCGCAGTATACGGCGTCCTCGTCCTGGGCGTTCGGCGGATTCTTCACCGCGCCTCAGTTCGACATGAGCTTCATCCGCTGTCTCCAGCAGTCCGGAAACGCCTCGGTGGCGGCCAGTGCCACGCTCTCCCTGCTGAATACGCCGGTCCGCACGCAGGAGGAGTATCTGCGCCTCCGCCTGGAACAGATCCGCGACAATGCGGTTTCGCCGTATATCTATAAAGTCTCCATGTATCCGGAATATCAGAACATCTCCAAGAACTTTCTGGGCCGGACCCTGGCCGGCAAGAGCTATTACGAGGACGAGAACGGCGTCAAGCATGCCGATCCGCCCGTGCTGAACGCCACGATCATCAATCCCTTTGTCTGCCTGCCCGGCCGCGAAGGCGACCGTGCGGCGCAGGGCTTCATCCCGAATGATCCGGACATGCCGCAGGAAGCGAAAGCCCTGATGAAGGACGGCGGGATCCTGTTCAGCTATTCGATGAATCTCAAGAATGTGGTGGAACGCGGAAACACGGGTGCGGAGCTGAGCAATTCGGTGATCTGCAACGGCGCGACCACCCTGGCCTTCGGCGGTGAAAAGATCCTGACCGTTTACGAGAAGGAAAACGATGTGGAAATGACGCTGGGGCTCCCAATCCTCTGCCGCATCCCGTACATCAAGTATATCTTCAGTACGGTGACGAGCATCAAGGAGCGGACCTTCATCGTCATCACGGCGGAAGCGGAACTGATCCATCCCGATCACGGCATCACGGAACCGACCAGCGTGTCGACCGGTGTCAAGCGCCGCATTGAAAATCCGTTCCGCGACGACGAGGAAAGCCAGGAATAAGAGCACAAGGAGCAGACGAATATCATGAATAACAGAATTGTTTTCGCTTTCGGCGCCTTGAGCGCCATCCTCGCGGCGACCGCCTGTCAGACAGACAACTCCGCGCCCCAGCAGCCCGTCCGCCCCGTGTCTCAGGCACGTGCGGAAGACAACAGCCCGAAGCACCTGATCATCACCCCGCAGGCCATCCCCGGAACGCCCCGCTCGGAAAACGACGGACCCACCGGCGGCTACGCCCCCTCCAGAGTTCAGGCGCAGCTTCAGATCGATGTGCGGGAAGGCACGAAATCGCTGAAGGTGATCCGGGACAACACGGATCCCTACGTCATCACCAAGCCCTACACTCTGAAGCATGCGGATCCCTACGCGGTCCGCAGCTATCTGGAGGCCGCCGTCTCCGCGAGGAGCATCCGGACGAGCCCCGTCCAGGTCACCGCCGTCAAATTCAACGACGGCGCGGGCGTGATCCTGGTTTCGGCCGAAGAGTACCGTTTCAAGGATTCCAAGGAAGAAGGCAAGGGCATCGACTCCATCGTGGCGCTTCTCGACCGGCCGGGTCTGACCTACGCGCCCTCGGCGGAAACCTATGTGTATTTTCCCCGGATCAGCCGTGCGGCGAACCTCCGCGACATGCTGATCAAGGTCGGCTCCTCGGAACTGGATCCTGAATTCGAGATATCCCCCAGCACGATCCTGGTGGATGCCGAACTCAACGCCCTCCTGATCCGCGCGCCGGAATGGTCCTGGGCCGACATGCGCAAGCTCCTGCTGAAATACGACCGCGCCATCCCCGAGGTCCGGATCACCTACCGGATCCTGGAGATCTATGCGGAAAACGACGACCGGATCGGCGTTGACTTCCAGAGCTGGAAAAACAACGAAGGCGTCGACCTCTTCTCCGCCGGCGCCACCGTCAGCCGCAACTGGGGAACCTTCTTCGCCAGCGGTCTGCAGGATACCGGAAACAACAAGGTCTCCTACTGGAACTTCAATCCCAAGTGGAATACCCGGTACCTGGACTTCATGACCTCCATCGGCAAGGCAAAAGTCCTCGCCCGCGGCACGATCCTGGCCCAGAACCGCCTCACCTCCCGGATCCAAGTCAACTCCGGGTTCTTCTACGACCGCACCTACTACAAGCCCGATCCGAAGTCCCTCGCGGATGCGTGCAACGAGTTCGCTTACACCGAACCCAATCCGGACACCATCCAGCGCGAAGCCTTCACCAAGATCATGCCGTATCAGGTCCTCAAGGATTTCTACCGGGAGGCCGGAAGCTCCGCGATCCTGGTCCCCTCGGGATACACCTTGCGCATGATGGGCTCCCAGACCGGAACCAACACCTTCGCCGACGCCTCCGCAAAAGTGTATGACTCGGACGACAGGACAGATCCCCTGGCAAAGTTCCTCACCGGATACATCAAGAAGGACGGAACCGTCGTCAACGGGACGTACTACAACACCGACGCCGACCACATGGCCAGCGCCATCGGTCAGGTGCACGGCGGACTCCAGTATCCCATGATCGCCGACGGTTTCAAGTTCGATCTCGCCGTCACGCCCGTCGTCACGGGAAAAGCCGCCAAGATCCGCTTCAATCTGGACAGCATCTCCCTGCTGGGCTGGAACTCCGACGGTTCCGCGCGGACCAGTCATTCCGGCACCGAGGCTGCCTTCCAGATCGGATACGAGCCTCGTGACTTCGTCATCGGCGGCCTGAAAAAATCCGAGTCCGTCCGCAGCACCACCGGCCTGCCCTTCCTCAAGGACATCCCCGTCCTCGGACGTGCCCTCTCCACCGAATCCGAGTCCATCAAGCAGTCCCAGCTGGTCCTCATCGCCCGCGCCGAATACGTCAATCCCGACGACTTCGCCGGTACCGAAATCCAGGAAGATCTGGGCAAGATCGTCAAGGGCGTCAACAAGGGTATGACCAGCCGCGTCGGCAATATGTTCTTCCAGCAGTACTGGCTGGATGAAGACCGCGAAGACCGGAATGAACGGCTCGACAACGTCGGCAACATCATCAACGACGAATACAAGGAACTGAAGTAAAAGGAAGGACGGTGTGCCGGCATGAAAAAATCCCCAGGAAAAAACAAAACCGTTGACGCCGTCCTCCCGGACATCGAAGACGTCCGGCACATGGTGCGGCTGCTCTCGTGGAAGCACCGTGTGTTCCTGGAGGATGACGCCCGGGAACACACCTGCCCCATCCCGAAGGGACAGCTCAACCAGCTCATGGCCGTCCGCTCCATCCTCCCGTGCAATCTGGGGCGCATCATGGTCGTCACCGGCCTGACGCCCCCCGGCGCATCCCTCTTCGTCAACAAACTGGTCAAACAGGGATACCTGAACCGGAAGGACGATCCGGAAGACCGCCGGAACGTCCTCATCTCCCTGACCCCGAAAGGAGAAGCCGTCCTCCGCGAGGTGGATGAACGCCTGAATCAGTTCGTTCTCCGCTATCTGGATACCTGCAGCAAAGAGGAATGGAACGCCGTCGTCACCGCCGCCAGGATCATCTGCCGCAAACTGGCAAACTGAGCCTCAGACAATACAACCCCTCATCCGAAAAGCTGCCGCCCTCACAAAAACAGGCCGGCAGCTTTATTATTTACTGCACACGATTTGGCCGCCTCCGCCCACCGACACGCAAAAAGCCTGGTATTCCTAGTATTCCCAGTATTTCCAGAGCCCGCGAACCCTGGTCAGGGTCTCCGGCAGTCCCCGGCCGGTGTTGGGGGGAGTTCTAAGTGTACTAGGGGTACTAGGTATACTAGGTCGAGGCCCCGGAGTTGAAGACCTCCGGGAGCCGCCGGATGCCCAAAAGGCGTTTCCCCTGATTTTCCCCACTGTCCTCTCGCCCACGCCGCGCCACAGCCATCGAAAAGAGCATTTGTCGCGGGGCGGAGAATCGGAACTCCCGTCCGGATGATTTTTTCACAGGATCTCGGTGATATACAATTTTCCGAAAATCCGTTCCACCACGACTCGGGGTGATTGCGCCTTATTGTTGATGATGACCATGAACGGAACCAGCCGAACGTCCGACCACGGACTGCAGGAACGCCCCTGACAGGAGTCCAGCGGCAAACGACTGCGCAGTGCGTCAATGGACATGTTGCAGGCGGGAGAACCAGGCACGGTCATGCTTTGGATTTTCTTGAGATCTTTGTCGTGTACCGCCTGCCGGAACTCCAGGGCGAATTTTTCAGCGGCGGCGGACAATTCGTCCCGCGGCTCGGGGAAATAGGTAAAATCCTGATCCCATTGCGGGCCAATGGGGTCTTCCCGTTTTGTCATGATCTCCGTCCGAAAATATTGTGCGCACGCCGCGGGATCTTTGGGAAGCGCGATCACTTGCGTGCGACTCAGGAACGGATAACGAATTGCGAACGGGCAATATTCATATTTTGCGTCTTCCCCGACCGGATTGCCGACGAAAAAGGCAAACCGCATTCCGACGAAAGACCATGCATACAGGTTCTTTGCCGCCATTTCTTCTCTTTCCGAAGAAGCCGAATATGTACCCTGGCATGCACTGTCCAGCAATTTGATGAAGACCTCCCTGGCAGTCATACTGTTTGGATTTGAACAATGCAAATGATAACTGGTCAGAAAATACCTGAAAAAGTAGAACCAGTCCGCGAGAATATATGAACAAAAAAAGTGCTGGATGCGATACCAGATCACAATGATCCAGATATATACGCCCGAACGCTTTTCCTTCCACCCGGAGCAATTCGAGCACTGCTCGTTTTTCCCGCCTATTTTCGGAAGGCTGCTGCCGAAACAGGAACATACCTTGACCTGGAGCTCGCATCGGCTGCACCAGACGGAATTATCCTTCAGACTGAACGACGGAGATTCGCACTCGCAATATCCGTAACGCCACCAGCCGTCACAGATTTCGCATCGATCCAGCGGCTGTTGGATCGGCGGCGTCTTCGGATGATGCTGACAAACTTGAATCGGCAGTTTACAGACGGTACATACCGCAGTCCCGTCGGGAGAAGGCATCCGGCACTTGCAAATGGTCTCTTTCGGTTTCTCCTCCTCTTTTTTTTCGCTCCACCATCCGTTGCAGAAATCGCAGTGTATGAGCGGCTCCTGCGTTGGAGGACCTCCGTTGTCATGAGGGTGGATGCAGAACTTGATCGTATGACCGCATCGGCCGCATTGGGCGCCGCCGGTCGCTTTAGGTGGGCTGCACTTGCAGTAAATCTGCAGATGCTTATTCCCCTTTTTTTTGTTCCACCATCCGTTGCAGAAATCGCAATGTACGAGCGGAGCCTGAATGGGCGGACCTCCGTTTTCATGCGGGTGGATGCAGAACTTGATCGTATGACCGCATCGTCCGCATTGAGCGCTGCCGGTCGGCTTAGGAGTGCTGCATTTGCAGAACTCGCTCCACCATCCGTTGCAGAGATTGCAGTGTATGAGCGGGGCCTGAATGGGCGGACCTCCGTTTTCATGCGAATGAACGCATGGTTGTATCTGCTTCCGGCAAGTCGTGTTCCTGCATTGACCGTCTTGACCGGGATCCGGATCCTTGCATTGGCAGTACTGCGGCGCGGCGGCCGACAGCAGATTGCCCGTTGCAAACAGGACCGCAAACAGCGGGGAATGTAACATTCGTCCGAAAAACATTTATGGTTCGCACTCCTTCAAGTTCTGTTCAGACTGCAATTATGAGAACACGATTATGAGGTAGATCAGCGAAAGAATCCCCGCAATGAGATAAACGACTTTCATGCCAGGCGCATAACGTATTTCAAGCCCGAACGGAGAAAAAACCAGTTTTCCCAGTTTGAAATACTGCAGTCCGAAAGGTATACCGATGACAGTGATGCACATCAACAGTCCAATCAGGAAATAGGCCAGCGCAACCCAGATGCCGCCAAGCAGAAGCCAGAGAATATTGAACCCGGTAGAAAGACAGCCGACCCTGCCGTCCTTTGACTTTCGGTATACGTCGGCGCCAAACGGACACAGGTTCAGGGCCGCAAGGGTGAACATCTGCAGTCCGAAGGGGATGCCGATGATGGTCAGGCAGAGAAGCACGCCGTAGAACAGGAATATGATCGATCCAAGCAAGCCTCCCAGCACAAGCCACAAAATGTTTCCCAATATCCTAAAGATGGTGGCAACGGTCTCGACGGGGATCTTGCAGGTCGCCGCTATTGCCGCAATCACCGGTCTCGTTTCTTTTTTCGGCTGTTCTTCCGATACGCCTGTTGTCTGCTGCCGGATTTCAACGGGCTGATGATAGTTGGAAACGGCCGGATCAATACGGGGCGCCTGTACGGATTCGGCAACAGGGCGCACGCCGTACGCTTGCTCCTGCTGTTCCTGGATAAAAACAGGCTCCTCCGGGAAAGAGGGCTGTATCTCGCCTGCCTTCGTCTCCTCCGAAAATGACTCCGTCGCCGGGTTGATGTCGATTCCCGGTTCCACAGCAGTTTCTGCAGAAACCTCTGGAAAAAACACCCGATGATTGACCTGATGCGGTACAGTTGCTTTTTCCACCGCCGGAGCCAGCTGTCTTGACTCCTTCGGACTCGGCGCAACCGCTTCACCGGGCTCCTGCTGTATCTCCGGCTCATAATCCGGATAGGCGAAGATTCTGTGGCAATCTTCGCAGACGAGGATCTTATCGGCCGGAATAAAATTCAAGCTGTAATGCTGGTCGCAATACGGACAGCTGATTCGGTGTTCGCCCAAAGTCGTAACCGGAAGTTTTTCCGCACAGAGAAAAGATATCTGCGGTGCCGAAAGAAATGATTTCCCGCAGTCTGAACAAATATGATAATGGCCTTCTTCCGATGAGATGGGGATCATCTGTTCGGCGAGACAGGTGGGACAGTGCACCGATAAATAACAGCTCGGATGTGCAGCTCCTTTCTCCGGCAGTCGAATGGGGCCATTGCAGTCTGGACACTGCACAGTTTTTCCATCGTCGCCTTGGGGAACAAAGAAAAATCTTTCGCAGTACGGGCACTTGAGTCGGATCTCATCCATTTTCTGTTTCCTCTCTTTGATTGTTTCGTTGGGATATGCTCAACTACTAAAAAAGGCAATACGACTTCGTTTTACATGAGAATTCCATTTGTTCTGAAATTCTCCTGCGGACAGTCACATGTGCATCCCCCTGCCCCCTCTTTTATCCCCCATTCTCAAAAAAAAGCCGCGACGATCCGATTTTGAATTTCGCGGTCGAAAAAAGGAATAGAGGAATTGTAAGGGAAAAAGGAAAGAGGTTTCTGGTCCCGCAATCGACTGCGAAGATCCAGCATGCTCGAGAAGGATACGGGATTTTAAAACAAAAAAGCCGGACACTCCCCAAACACCGAGACTGAGGTCCGACCAAGAACCGCTACCACCATGAATGAGCAAGGTCCGGCAAGATGTGCAGACGCAATCTCACCGGATACATTTCGCCCAGGGCAGTAGCAAACAGGATTTTTACTTGGTCGGTTTCAGTCTCGTTTGCTGAAATATAACGGTTTTAATGAGCACAGACTGTTTCCGGAACAGTCTTCCAGAAGATAGCACGGATTTTACCAAATGCAAATGGATTTCAGAAAAAAACAGAAAAAGGACCTGTCCGGATATTTCAGATCAGGCAGGCGGATTGCATTCGAAGATATTTTCTGCCGCCCCTTCGGGGCTTGACCTATTTTTTGTACCTTTTTCCAGAGGATGAATCCCCTGGCTATGATCTTTCGCCCTTTCAGGGCTCGCCTTGTACGGTGCACACGATATCTTGAGAAAAGCCAGCCCCAACGGGGCGGCAGAAAACATTTGCTGTATGCCGAACTTGGACGTTTTTTTCAAACTTCTCACGCTTTCGTTTTTTTGCGGGAAGGTCTCCCCCCTTAAAAGAAAAAAGCGGAGGAGTGTTTTGAAGGCACTCCCCCGCGGGCTTTTCGGAATGGATATTCCGTCGGATCTTACTTCATGTAAGCATCCGCGACCTTGTTGAACGCATCGATATCCGCCTGGATATGCTTGGGTTCGTAGGTCGGATGAGTCCAGAAGCTGATGGTGCGGTCGGTAAGCCAGTTGGCCATCTTGCAGTTGAACTTGGTGTAGTCGATGTTGCGGGACCGGGGATCGTTGAAGGGATAGCCGGCAACGCCGAAGCCCTTGCGGAGTGTGTAGGCGTCTTCCTTGTACATCTCGGGCCAGAGAACGCTGTAGGCGCAGGCGCCTTCGGCCTGGACGGCGGCGATGAACTCCTTGGTGGTGCATTTGAGTTTCGTGGTATCCAGCACGAAGGGAACCAGCCAGAAGCAGTTCTGACGATCCTTGGTGTCGACGGGATGGTACTTGATGAGCGGATGCTTGGCCAGGCCCTTCATCAGCATCTTTCCGAGTTTGATACGGCGCGGCAGGTTCCAGGAATCCAGGCGCTCGAGCTCGCAGAGACCGATCTGGCTCTGGATTTCCGTCATACGGAAGTTGAAGCCGACGCGGCGATGGATGTACAGCTGCTTGCCTTCCATTTCCAGAAGGTTCAGTTTCGCCTTGACGTCGTATCCATGATCGCGGAAGGAACGGCATTCCCACGCCAGATCATCGTCGTTGGTGCAGACCATGCCGCCTTCGCCGCCGGTGGTGAAGTGCTTGCTCTGGCAGAAGCTGAAGCAGCCGACATCGCCGATGGTACCGGCCTTTTTGCCCTTGTAGATACCGCCGAAGCACTGCGCGCAGTCTTCGATGACATACAGGTTGTGCTTCTTCGCGATCTTCATGATCGGATCCAT
>JAFZZR010000049.1 GCA_017615635.1 Lentisphaeria bacterium | reverse complement strand
GAACGACAGTGCATCCGTCTCTTCCCCCGCAGCCGCCAGCATAAGCGGCGCTGCCAGCAGAACAGCAATCCATTTTCTACGCATAAGACCTCCTTCATGCATTTGCATTATTCTCGCGCAACCTGCCGTACAATAGGTGATTTTTCCGCCGTTGTCAATAATTTATTTTCCTATTTTATCATTTTATTTTTCAATGTCACTTTGTCTTTTTTTACCTGCTGCTCCATTCGCGGTCCAGCATATCGAAATAGACCAGCGCCGCCTTCCGGACCTGATCGGGCGTACGTCCGCCGATCCAGAGAGTATCCGCGTCGGGCATGGCGAGAAAGGGTCCGGGAAAGTTTTCCGGGACTTCGAGGCCGGGGAAGTCTGCGGTCGTGCCTACGAGGATCTTCTTGCCGGCCGCGCCCTTGCCAACCTGGACGATCTCCAGATCCGGCTTGGCCAGTTTCGCATCCAGAAAACCGGCGTTTCCGTTCAGGTTCCCGAAACGGCGCAGACTGGCCGTTTCCGTGGGACGGTACATGGCCACCGATTCCGCGGCGATCTGCACCTCCTTTTCAGATCCTGCTTCCAGCGCGGGAGTCTCTCCTTCCGCCAGGAAGGCGGTCATGGATTCTTCCGGAGCGAAAATTCCGCAGGCGGGAAGCAGTTTGAGGGAGACCGCGTTGTCAGTCTTGCCCGAAACGAATTTCGCTTCGTAGTCGATGCGTCGGCCGTCGAAATCCGCCGAGGGCAGCGTGAACGCAAAGGGCGCATCCGCCTGAAACGCGATTTCCTGTTCGTCGGCAGAGACCGAGATTTCAGCAGCTTCGCCCTCGATTTCCGCTGTCCGGAGCGCAACGACCTCCTTGGGCTCCAGCGTCAGTTCGAATACCGTTTCCCCATCGACGATTTTCTGCCCGAGTCGGCCGGATTGCGGAATAAAGACGTACTTCCCCTTGCCGAGATAGCCATTGACGACACGGATGGTCCGCGTCAGTTTCTCCCGCTTCGGATTGCTGATCGTGAGAATGGTTCCCGGGCCGTCCCCGAAACGGCTTGCCCAGAAGGGCTCCGCCCCCCGGATGGCGGTAACCGGATGATATCCGGCCTCGCAGACGGCGCGGATCGCGGAAAGATGCGGCATGAAAACGCTGTCCGTGGACATCCAGTTCATGACAGAGCACCCGTACCGGTAACAAGAGAGAATGTAAAACAGTTTACCGCCCCGCGCGACCTCCGCGGCTGTCTTCGGATTTCCTCCATAAAGGTATTGCCGAATTCCGGCAAGCGGCGCGTGCCAGAAAGAGAACGGTTTGCGTCCAAGCGTCAGGCGCAGGGGCAGAACCATATCCACATTTCCGGCGGCGGAACCTTCCACAATGGCTCCGTCGCAGTGGAAAAAGGTGAAGGGGGAAAATTCGCTGTTTGCGGCGTTAAACATGGTCCCCATGGTCTTTCCGTTCCGCTTCAGCGTGTGGATGTAGTCGGAAAACGGGATGGGCGCGACCGAGTCGGAGGTGTAAATTGTCCCGTCATCGTACCAGGAACGCCCCACGGCGTACTCCAGCTGACTGGGCGTGGTGAAATGGAAACTGCTGTTGGCCATGTCGAAGGAAAAGCCGGAGACTTCGTAGCGATCCACGATCTCCTTCAGCTGCTTTTTCAGGTAATCGAAGATGGGGGAACCGGGCGCGAAGACCGATTTCGTCTTTCCCGCGTTAGACGGACGTGAATGCAGGGCACTGCCGCCCCTCACGGCATCCGGATAGGAGTTCGCCACATTCTGATGGATATCCTTGACCAGGATGTAGAAGAACATGGCGGCCACCTTGTCGCCCCATAGCATTTCCTGCCTCAGGACCTCATCGTACTCTTCCCGGGTCAGTTGTTTTTCCTTCTTGTGTCCGTAGTAATCCCAGTACGGATTGGTCTCGCCCTGCCAGCCCTCGCCGGGCGCGAACCAGTTGCCCGATTCATACCAGGGCGCGTAGGTCCACTCCCATTCGATTCCGGAGGAGCGGGCGGAATGCAGTTCGAAGGGCCGCTGCTGATGCCCGCCCAGAAGATAACCGCTGATTCCATAGATGCGCGAGTCCACACCGGGCCGCCGGACGGAACCACGGCGAAAACGCGTTCTGATAATCCTCCACGGCGTTGCACCAGGCGAAATCCGGGGTGAAATCGTAGTCCACGATGTCCAGCACCTGGACCCGGCGGTCGTCGGCCACGATCCGGGCCGTCAGGTTCAGTCCGTCGGAGGTCAGAGACCGGGTGAATCCGCTCAAAACAGTCTGCGGGGCGAAGCCGAGGGCCCGGCCCGATTTTCCATCCTCCGCCGTCGCCAGGGGAAACGTTTCCAGAATTTCCCGGCGTTCCAGGGGAAGATTCTCCGCCTTGCGCTCCCGGTTTCCGTCCCAGAACCGAGCGGGCTTGAAGTCCAGAGGTGATGTGAAGGAAACGGAAAGCCGTGCCGGATCGTCGTGCCGCGTGCTGGTGAAACTCAAGCGCCAGCCCGAAAGCGGCTCCTTGACTTTTTCCACCCGGCAGGTCCAGCCGTTCCCCGCAAAATCCTGCGTGTCTCCGGCAAGTGACGCCTGAACCGCGGGCTTTTCGACTCCGAACTCCCGGATCTCCAGAACCGGCTCCGCCGCCAGAACGGAAAAACCGGATATACAGGCAAAGACAAAAGCGACATACTTACTCATAATATACCTCCTTACTTACTTTGACTCCCGACAAGCCGGTTAACTCCGCACAAATGTACCGGCATACGCCCGGAAGAACCGTGGAAACCGTCTGTTCGGACGAGGCAGGATCCAGTTTCATGACCTCGGGTTTGGCACCCTGCACCCGAAGTTCCGTCCACCCCTGCCCCGCGATCCGGATCTCCAGTCCGCAAGCCGCCTCCCGGAGGACCGGATTCCGGAGGCGCACATATCCGGCGAAACCGCCGTACACCCCGACGCGCAGCTGACAGACGCCGTCTCCCTTGTCCGCCGGAAGAGTGAACTCCTTTTCCAGACGGCACCAGCGGTCAGGCCCGACCCGGTAGATGTATCGCTCAGGCACGAAATCGCGCATCTGCTCCGTCAGCAGGTCCCCGAACCGGGAGGAAATTTCGTTTACGGAACGGAACTTGTGCCCTTTCTCCGTCTCGCCCTGAATCCAGAGCCCGCCGCAGGGACCGTCCGTCTGATATTCGCAGGAAGCGTAATAGGTTTTGCCGGCCTGTACGGGTACCTTCTGCAGCCAGTAGCCGAACTGCGACCAAGCGGATGTCACCTCCAGAAAACGATCCGCCCCCTCCCCGGAAACGATCGTCCGAAATACCGGGGATCGGGAACAGTTGTCGAAGGTCCAGTCCGAGGGCAGTTTTTCCTCGTTCAGCTGACCGAAATCCGAATTTTTGATCAGATTCGCGGACGGGATGAACCGGAACGACAGTGCATCCGTCTCTTCCCCCGCAGCCGCCAGCATAAGCGGCGCTGCCAGCAGAACAGCAATCCATTTTCTACGCATAAGGACCTCCTTGGCGTGCTCGTATGTGATGTTTTCGAGTGATCTGCCCGTACAATAGCCGCATTTTTCCGGCTTGTCAATAAGTTATTTTCCCATTTTATAATTTATTTACCCGAAATCTCTATTTTTTTCGATCGATCACCGCCGGAGGTCATGAAGACAATCCGTGGACCACCCCGCAGATCGAGGGTGATCCGAAGAAGAAGAGACATCACCGATCCGGACCCGGCGGGGAAATCACACCGTGAACCGGGACACACAGCCGAGATGTTCGTATTTCGTGAGATGCATCTCCTGCGTGATCATGCGGAACATCCGGTTGACGGCCAGCATTTCATCGGCGAATCCGGTTTCCGGCTGCCATTCGGAATTCCATGCCTTGTTGGCCGAAACAAAAAAGTATTTCCGCATGGCGGAGGCGCCGCATACGGCATTCCAGGTAGTCTGAAGGATGCCGTCCAGTCCGCGGTCCGCCGCCTTGCGGGCCATGGTGAGGATCCCCTGCTCGTTGGTCCACGGACAAAGCACGGTATGAAACCCCAGTGAGGCGAAGTGGTCCGCCGTGGGCCAGAGGGGTGCGGAAGGATCGGTTTGAGGCGGATTGTAGTGCCAGACGGCCATCAGGATATCGCACGGGAGCTTCTCCAGGATGTCCGAGGGATTGGCTCCGTTGCGATCCTGAATGACGAGGTCGCCCCATTTTTCCTTATCCAGGTCCAGAAACATGTCGTGCCAGAGGATCATGCGGCTTCCGTATTTCGCCAGTTCATCGTGCAGGAACAGAATATGCGCCAGCATGAGTTCGGAAAGGGAATGCTTCGCACACTCCGAACAGGTGGCGATATTGAAGGCTTCATCGAATCCGAGATGGAAGAACGGAACCGGTCCGAACAGTTCCGCGACCTCCGCGATCAGTTCCTTCTGGATCTGCCGGACGGCGGGATTGGAGAGGCACCAGGACCATCCGTCAGGCTCGAAAAGCGGTCCGTACTCCGGATGCCGGTCCAGAACGACGTGCTTGGCCGTGCTGATGGATGCCCCGGGCGCATGTCCGAGAAGATTGATCTGGGGAATGAGCGTGATGCCGAGATCCCGCCCCAGATCGATCAGTTTCCGCAGAAACGCCCGGTTCCCCCGTTTTTCCTCCCATTGGAACTCCGGATGCCGCTGATAGGGGAACGTCCCCCAGAACTCGATCACCGCGTAATTGAACTTGCAGGCGGCGGCCATGCGCACCATCTTTTCCAGCTGGATCTCATCGGTTTCGGGGAAGTAGCAGAGATGGATCCCCCGAAAGGGAACGCCGGGAGCGTCCCGGACTTCGGCGCAGGGAAGCACATACGAGGAACCGGACATGACGCCCCGTTCGGGCTCGGCCATCTGGCGCAGAGTCTTGAACGCGGAAAGAAGCTCCTCCTCCGACGGCGCACGCAAGGTGATGAGCTCCGGTTCGATGGAAAAAGCGTACTCGCCCGAGGCCGTCTTCTCCTCCGCGGAAATCTCGCGAAATTCGGGATGGATATTCCAGTATCGCTCCGCCAGTTCGAGCACGCGCTCACGCTGCGAAGCACACGCGGCGAAGACGGAATGGTCGCTCAGGAGATGCACTCCCGGACGGAAGGAAAGTTCACGCGGGACCGGAATGAGCAGACGTTTATGCATAAGGCGAAATCCCTTTCGTATTTTCAAAAGTTTTCAGCAGGCCGTTCGAAACGGGAAACAAGCCACACGGGTTTCCAGATGCCGCCGGATCCGTTTTTATCCTCCACACGCACGATGACCGTCGTTTCCCCGTTCCAGTTTATGAGCGCTTTGTCTACGGGAATGGTAAACGAGGTCTTCCAGTCGTCCGGCTTCTCGAAGAGGTGGCGCCCGCCTTCAGCGGGACCTTCTGCAGCCAGTAACCGAACTTCTCCCACACGGTCGTCACCTCCAGATAACGCTCCGCGCCTTCCCCCACGACTTTCGTCCGGAATTCCGGCGACTTCGAACAGTTGTCGAAGGTCCAGTCCGCGGGCAGACCTTTTTCGTTCAGGCTCCCGAAATCGGCGTTCTTCACCAGATTTTCGGACGGCCGGAAGCGGAAGCTCATGGGCTCCTCCCCTCCGGCAACCAGCAGCGGCAGCGCCGCCAGCAGTGCGATCAGCCATTTTGCTTTCATAACGACTCCTTATGTTTTGTTTGGTTATTTTTCCGTTTCATTCCGGTTTTCCCGATCGTTCTTCGTACATGAGGACCATGTCCCGGTCGGGCGAGAGCACCGGGATCAGCGGTGCGCCCAGCCGGACAAAGTGATCTTCCTCGCCCTGGAGTTCCAGGCACCAGACCTCGCCCTTCGAGACGTCCTCGCGGGTTCCCCGGAGGATCACGGCTCCGCGATGCTGCACGCACTCCGCGGCCGCATTGCCCTCGGGATCGCGGAGGACGGCGCTGACCCATTCGTGCCCTTCGCCCAGCAGTTCGATCGTGAAGAATTTAACACCGGGCTGAACGTAGAAGTACATCTTTTTCACGTCGCCCCGGAAGAAATGGAGTTTGTCCTGCACGAGGAAGCCGAATCCGGGATGCTTCGAACGAATCAGGGCCGTATTGCTGGTGCTGTTGGTGATGTCCAGGATGTAGAGCTGATTCCCCCGGGACTCGATCCGCCAGGTGAATTTCGGCTCCTTGACGCGGATCTTTTCCACCTCCGTCCCGTTGGCCAGCTTCACCGTGATCAGGTAACTCACCGGCCGGTTGTCCGGCCGGACGGGCACAACCTCGAAATCCACCTCGTAGGTGCCCGGTTTCCCGGTGTAGAGCAGACAGGTCCCGCGTCCCCGTATGAGCCAGGAATCGAAGTCGACTTCCGGATTTTCCACAGTCTCCTCACGTGCGCGAAGTTTTTCGTAATCGATCTCGGCGAATTCGAACTTCTGGAGCTCCTTGTCTTCCGGATACTGCTTCCGCAAAGCGGCCCAGTCCGCGGCGGACTCCGTTTCGTCGTCGGCCACAAGCTTGAGGTCGCCCCCGACCTTGTCCACCCCGTACCCGGAGTGCAGATAGACTTCATAAAGCGGATTCTTGCCGGGCCGGAGCGTGCAGTGTTCGAAGGTGAGGCCCGTGATGTTGGAAAAGACCCGGCTGTTGTTGAAGAGGAAGGAGGGCCCGGTGCCCTGCCGGTTGTCCAGCGTGCAGTCACGCAGCGTCAGAGTCCAGGCGTCCTTCTGCAGTCCGTAAATGGTTCCCACGGAGCCCCGGTTCCCGGACACTTCGCAGTTTTCGAAGAGGATCGTGCCCTGCTGAAGCTGGCCCTTGCGGTCGGTCTGCGCCAGAACGTGGAGTCCGGAGCCATTGTCATGAACCCTGCAGTTCCGGAACACGATGGAGACCGGAGTCGTGAGCCAGGGAAGGAAGACCGAGATCCCGTGAGACTCGTTGCCGTAAAATTCGCAGTTTTCGATGAGGTTGTTGACCAGCATGTCGTCGGAAGTGTTGGGCTCCAGGTCGATCCCGCACTGCGGGGGGCCGCCCTTCGTGTTGATGAACTTGCTGTCACGAACCAGCAGATTCACCGCGCTGATGACGCTGATCCCCTGCCGGAGATTGTCGTCCGACACAACCTTTTCGATCAGCACGTTCCGGCTCGGGCCGCGGCGCTGACTCCCCGCAATGTAGATGCCGTCCCCGCCCGAACTCCGCACCGTCAGGTTCCGGATCACGATGTTGCAGCCGCCCCGGACGCTGATGCAGTGGCGCCATTCCGCCCAGACATATTCCGGCTTCATGTAGTCGGCCTTGCGCATCTCCAGGACCGCGCCCTCCTCGCCACGGAGCGTGACGTTGTCCACATCATTGCCGTAGAACATGCAGTCGTTGCGTCCCCGGAAGCCGCCCGGGAGCGCTTCCGCCCGGACACCGGCGGCGAAGACCAGCTCCAGATTTGAACGCAGTTTCACGGGCCCGATGACCCACGGCACGCCCGTATTGTCCACGATCACTTTCTTTGCGCCGGAATCGATGGCTTTCTGAAGACAGCCTGTGGCATTCGCCGGATCGAATCCGAAGCTGCTCGCCTTCACTTCCGACTCGGCCGCGGACGCAAGCGACGGGATCAGAAGCGCCGCTGCCAGGATACCGAACCGTTTCAGAAACCCGTGAACTCTGTTCTGTTTCATCTGCATTCCATCTCCTCTCCTTGAACTCAAATTTTTCCGGTCAATAGATCGATGACACCGTAAGATCCGGCAGTACGTAGCCGATCTTTCCGCTGTTTGGAACCGTCAAGTTCAGCGTCGTGTAATCGCTGCGGACGTGATCCCGGTAGACCTTTTCGTCGATCGTTTCCACATGACCGTCGAAGAATCCCACGTTCGCCTTCCTCCGATGAAGAAGATGCAGCCCGCCGGTCGAGGAGAAGGGACTCAGACTGTACCGCTGCCGGCCCCCGTATGTCCCGCAGGTGCCCGAGCACAGACTGGGCGAGTAGTTGTCCCCGAAAAGGATGAAGCTGCTCGTATGGGGGATCCGGTTCGGAACATACACGATACTGTCAGCCGCGGCCCCTCTCACATAAAACCGGTTCGGCACCTGCCCCATCCGCGCCCCGTAGACGTCGTGCCAGCGGCACTGTCCCCTGAAACTGACGGGCGCACGGGGACCGGAGTCGCACCCCATCACGTCCACATGTGCATCCGGCAGCAGCGCGCGGGTGGCGTCCTGCCAGGACTTCTTCTCGTCATACACCAGAAAATATCCGTCGCTGGCATCCACATAATACCCGGTGAACTGGAGCGTCTGTTTCATGTTGGACATGCAGCTGATCGTCATAGCATGCATTTTGGCACCGCCCAGCGCGGGCATCAGCATCCCGGCCAGAATGGCGATGATGGCGATGACCACAAGCAGCTCGATCAGCGTAAACTCGTTCTTTCTCATTGACTCTCCTTTCCGTTTCATTCCGTTTCGTTCATCCCTGTCTTTGTGTAATTATAATACATTTTTTCAACGCTTTCAATAAGTTTTTTTGTCATTTTATTCATTTTTTTCCCATTCTTTCGGATTTCGGCCCTTGACTTTGTCCGGGCCGCGTGTATACTATTCCCCGGAGGATCCCCCATGCCCGAAGGAAAAGCCTTTTACGATCGTAAAACACGAAAGTCGCTGGAACTCATTTTTCAGAGCGAACCGGACTTCGGTCTGCTGGCGCAATACGAGAAAAGACAGGGCGCCATGGTGCCTCACAGTCACGGGTTCTGCGAATGCGTGTTCGTGATCCGCGGGCACGGCATGCATCAATCCGAGGATCACGAGCCCGTGCCCTTCGAACGGGGATGCGTGATCGTGATTCCCAAGGGCGGCCGCCACGCCTATCCCCGGGTATCGCCCGACCTCTCGATCCTCAATCTGATGTTCGAAGTGACGCGTCTTCCGCCGATCCTTTCGGAGCTCTATACACAGCCCGTCTTCAAAAAGATCTTTCTGCGGTCCGCGGCCTCCTATGAGGGCGAGAACTACCCCATGACGAAGCTGAAGGAGAACGTTTTCCGCGAACTGGAGACGCTGCTCCGTCCGCTGGCGGAGGCGGGGGAAAAAAAAGGCGATCACACCTTCAAACTGGGACTCTTCATGGCCGTGATGAGTCGGCTCTGCTCCGTCTGGGAGCCGTCCGCGGAAGAGACCGCATCCTCCCCGGATATTCCGAAGCTGATCGCGTACATGGAGCGGAATTTTTGTGAAGAGATCTATCTGGAGGATCTGGAGAAGCTCAGTTCCATGTCACGCTCGACTCTCCAGCGCCGTTTCCGGTCCGTCACGGGTGTCCCGCCCATGGTCTACCTGAACCGGATCCGGCTTCGCCGCGCCGCCGAACTGCTGCTCAACACCGATTTCAGTATCAAGGAGATCGCCGATCAGTCCGGATTCTTCCGCACGCCCTATTTCTTCCAGTCGTTCCGTGACTGCTACGGCGTCACCCCGCAGGAATACCGGAGTTCGCGCCGTCTCCCGCAGAAGGAAAGGGGGAAATCATGATGCGTCTGGATAAATTTCTTTCCGTCGCCTCGCCTCTCACCCGCAGCGAAGCCGGAAAACGGATCCGGTCCGGACGGGTCACCGTCAACGGGCAACCCGCGCGGAAGCCGGAAACCAGGGTGGACGAAGCACATGATCTTGTGGCCGTCGACGGAGCGGCCGTCCGTTACCGGAAATACGTCTATCTCATGCTCAACAAGCCCCAGGGATATCTGAGCGCCGTGGAGGATGCCCGGGATCCCGTAGTCACCGATCTGGTGCCCGAAGAGCTTCGGCATTTCCACGTCTTCCCCGTGGGCCGGCTGGATAAAGATACCGAAGGTCTTCTTCTCCTGACCAACGACGGACAGTTCGATCACGCGCTCATGTCGCCTGTCCGCAAGATCGTCAAACTCTATGAAGCTGTTCTGGACCGTCCCGCCCTGCCCGAAGATGCAGACGCGTTCCGGCGCGGCATGACGTTTTCCGACTTCACCGCCGCGCCCGCCTCGCTGGAGATCGATCCCGGAGACCCCTGCCGCGTCGTGATCGGCATTTCGGAGGGAAAGTTTCACCAGGTGAAGCGCATGTGCCGTCAGGTCGGTAAAAACGTGATCCGTCTGAAGCGGACGGCCATCGGATGCCTGAAGCTGGACGATTCCCTGGCGCCCGGCGAACTCCGGGAGCTTACGGATGAGGAAATGAAAATTCTGCTTCCGGGATGGTCCGGCGGACGATGATTCACGCCTCCGGCTCTTCCGCCTCCGAGGCATCCTTCGTAAGGCGAAAATACTCCAGCATTTTCTTCTTCAGTTCTTCCCTTGCAGCCTCGTTTTCGTATTTCAGCTGACGCCAGTTCCAGTGGAATCCGTCGTCCGTCCAGCGCGGCACCACATGAAGGTGCGCGTGCATGACCACCTGCCCTGCCACAGTCCCGTCGGAAAGATGCAGGTTGAATCCGTCGGCGGCCAGTCCGCGCTTCATGGCGACGCCGAGACGCGAACCCACCAGAAACATCCGTCCGGCGGTGGCCTCGGGAATCGTGGCAACGCTGGTATGATGTTCCTTCGGGATGACCAGGGTATGGCCGAACGTGATGGGCGCGATGTCCATGAACGCGTACACCAGGTCGTCCTCATACAGTTTGACCGAGGGGATCTCTCCCGCGATGATCTTGCAGAAAATGCAGTTTCTCATATTGTCCTCCACGTTGTGTTTGGTTCAGTCTATGTTGTAAAGGTGAAGTTTCCTGTGCAGAGTCCGTCGGCTGATCCCCAGCTTCTCCGCCGCCTTGCTCCGGTTCCCCCCCGTTTCATTCAGTGCACGCTCGATCAGGTGCTTTTCGTTCTGCTCCAGATCGAACCCGCTCTCCGTCAGGACCGTCTTCCCGATCCCGGGCTCGCTGTTCTCGCGGATGTTCAGCGGCACGTTTTCCAGTCCGATCTCCTTGCCGCGGCAGAGGACCACCATGCGTTCCATGCAGTTTTTGAGTTCGCGTACATTTCCGTGCCAGGTGTAGTTGGTCAGGGCCGCCATGGCGCTTTCGGTAATGGTCATGCCCTCCTTGCCGTTTTCGTTCGCAAACACGTCCAGATAATGACGCACCAGCTGCGGAATGTCTTCCGGACGCTCCCGCAGAGGCGGAAGCTCGATCCGAACCACATCCAGCCGGTAATACAGATCTTCGCGGAATGTCCCCTCCCGCACCATCTGCGCCAGATCCCGGTTAGTCGCCGTCACAACCCGCGCGGTGGTTTGAAGGGTCTCCGTCCCGCCGAGACGCTCGAAGGTCCGAGTCTCCAGCACGCGGAGCAGCTTCACCTGAATGGGAAGCGGGATCTCTCCGATCTCGTCCAGGAACAGCGTTCCGCCGTCGGCCAGTTCGAAGCGGCCCGGACGGGAATCCACCGCGCCCGTAAACGCCCCGCGCTCGTGCCCGAAAAGTTCGCTTTCCAGCAGAGTCTCCGGCAGGGCGGCGCAGTGGACCGCCACGAATTTGCCCGTGCGTCCGCCGAGCTGATGGATCGCCTGCGCGATAAGTTCCTTGCCCGTCCCGCTTTCGCCCTCGATCAGGACCGTCGAACGGGTAGGCGCCACCTGGCGGACTGTATCGATGACGTGTCTCATGGCGGGCGAACTGCCCACGATCCCGCGCAGTCCGAATTTATCATCCAGCCGCTTTTTGAGCTCGGTGTTCTCCTGTTTCATACGTCCGGTTTCCAGCGCCCGCGCGATCACGATCTCCAGCTGATCGAAGTTCACCGGCTTCGTCACGAAATCGAAGGCGCCCTTCCGCATGGCGTCCACCGCCGTTTCAATGGACCCGTAGGCCGTGAAAAGGATGCAGGGCGGCGCCGGATCCTTTTCCAGCGTCTTGCGCAGCACGGCCAGCCCGTCCGCGCCCGGCATGCGGATATCCGTCAGCACCAGATCGTAGTTGTTCCGATCCAGAAGATTCAATGCGATCCCGCCATCCTCCGCCAGCGTCACATCGTACTGCATGCGCAGAAATTTCGCCAGGACCTCGCGCGTTCCCCGTTCGTCGTCCGCCAGCAGAATGGACGGTCTTTTTTCCTTTCGGTTCATCGTTCCGGTATTCCTTTCCTCACTTCCCCTGTTCCTCTCCGACACTCTCTTCCGGGGCGGGCAGCACCTTCACCATCCGGTCGCGCCTCGGCAGCGAGATCGAGAACGTCGTCCCGATCCCCTCCTCGCTTTCCACGCTCAGACGGCCGCCGTGATCCCGCACGATCCGCTCCACGATCATCAGCCCCAGCCCTGTCCCCCGTTCCTTGGTCGTGAAGTACGGCTGGAAGATCTGCGACAGTTTTTCCTTCGGGATCCCGCATCCGTCATCGGAGACCGAAAGCGATACGTAATCCTCGTCCGCGCTGCACGTCACCCCCAGATGTCCGCCCGAGGGCATCGCCTGCACCGCGTTCCGCACCAGATTGTAGAACGCCTGTTTCAGCTGCCCCGCGTCCCCTTCGATCAGCGGGATGCTGTCGCCCCACAGAAAATCCACATGGATCTCCCGTGCCGAGATCTCGTGTCTCATGAAATTCAGCGCTTCCAGGGCCAGAGTCTTCAGATCCAGCACCTGCATCACCGGCTTCCCGGGACGCACCGCCCTCAGAAACTGGTTGATGATCGTATCCAGACGCTCCACCTCGGCCCGGGACTCCGTAACCTCCGAGAGCGCCTCCTCGCGGTCAAAGCCCTCGTGCCCCAGCATCCTCTGCAGAAACTGAAGATGCAGATACAGACTGTTCAGCGGATTCCCGATCTCGTGGGCCACGCCCGCCGCCAGCATGGATACCATCCGGCTTCGCTCGCTTTCCGCCGAATCGGCCGCCCGGTCCATGGTCGCCGTGATATCGTTGAAGATCAGTACATGCCCCGGATCCTCTCCGCTGATGGGCAGCGTGTAGAATTGTACGATCCGGCGCTCCGGATACGTCAGCTCCAGCTCCTGGCGCACGATCTTCCGTCCGTCTCCGTTTCCCTTGGGGAACAGCGCATCCCGCGTCAGCCCCCGCAAGATCTTGTCGATCGTCAGCCTCGAATGATCCCGCGGCAGTCCCAGCATGGTCTCCGCCGCCGCATTGTGATACATGATCCTGAGCGAATCGTCGATCACCAGCACCGCCTCTCCGATCGTG
>JAFZZR010000048.1 GCA_017615635.1 Lentisphaeria bacterium | reverse complement strand
CGGATCGACTTCGGACCGGACTCGCTGCTGCACCGGTACCGCTTCAATCTGCACTACGAAAATATGCGGCATCTCTTCATCACGCATCCGCACAAGGATCATTTTTCGCCGCTGCAGATGAACTATCACGTGCACGGTCCCCTGGGCCCCGCCATACTGAAGGATCATATCCTGACGCTGCACGGGACACAGCAGGTGATCGATCAGTTTCAGACCGGGCTGGTCCAGGACTTCTCCAAAATGCGGATGGTGCTGGATGTGCTGAATCCGGTACGGGACGTGCGGACGCTGGAGAACGGGATCCGGGTTACGGGGATCGCCGCCAATCACCTCTGTCCGGGCGCGCTCAACTACATTTTCGAGATGCCTTCCGGATTCACCTTCTTCATCGGCACCGATACCGGCCGGTTCAAGGAGGAGACCTGGAGCATCCTGAAGGAGTTCCATTTCGACATGATGATCCTGGACGCCACGGCGGGCCGTCTGGATATCGAGGGAAGCCACTGCACGGCGAAGCAGGTGCGGGAAATTGTCGCACGGCTGCGGGAGGAGAAGATCATCGACGAGGGAACATGTCTGGTGACGAATCATTTCGCCCACTGCGCCGGCATGCTCCACAAGGACCTGGAAGAGTTTTTCCATCCTCTGGGCATCGAGCCTGGCTATGACGGCATGATCCTGAAACTCGCACGCAATTCGTAAAACAGGCGCAATACTCCTTCGTGATCCGGTCGGTGAGCCGCCTTCGCATAATCCGGACCGGTCCACTTGCATTTTCGTGAAAGATGTGCTATTATTTCTCATGGCGATCCGGGACCGCAGGATCGCACGAAACAGCAAGTGAAAGGAGTTGTTTCCCATGATCGAATCCACAAGACGTCCGTTCTCCCTTTTCAGTCTCCTGACCGTTCTCTGCGCAGGAATTCTCCTGATGCCCCTCGTTGCCGGCTGTTCCGGAAAAAAGGATCCGAAGGCGGGCAAGACCGTCTCCAAAAAGAAGTCCGCCAAGGGGAATGCGAAGAAAACCGGGAAAGCGTCCGCCAAGACCGCGGCGGCAAAAGACTCCAAACCGGCGGCCTTCACCTGGCTGGCCTCGTATGAAAGCATTCCTCTGGACGCGCCGTTTGAGCCGGGCGAAACCGAGACCCTGATGAAGATCGATCTCGCGAAAGGCATAAGTCTCTACGAAACGGAACGGTTCCCGGGCGGAAAGATCATACTGAACGCCGCCACGAACCGCATTATCCGGATCGAGGTGAAGAAACAGTACGAGACCGAGCAGGAGGCGACTGCCGCCTTCGAAGGACGGAAGAGCGCTTTGGAAAAGGTCATCGGCCTGCCGCCCATTCCCCAGATGCAGGGTGTGGGCTTTTCGGAAACGACGGCCTCCGGCGAGGGCCGGAACATCCAGCTGATCCACTCGGGCCGCACCGTGTTCGAGGTCGTCTCCGTTTCGGCGATGCCGAAGAATCCCGCCGTGCCCGAAGGGAAACCCGTTCAGAGTCTGTTCGGACTGGAGCTGGGCAAGCCGATCCCGGAGGGAATGATCAATGAAGACGGCATGATGCTGTTCTACCCCGACTATCCCCGGGCAGAGTTCAAGATCTACAACTATTTCAACGACGCCGAAGGATATGTGCAGACCATCATGGCGAAGTCCGATCCGGCACGGACCATTTCTCTGGCGGAAACGCTGGACGTCGTCCGCTGGCTGGAGGAAAAGTTCGCCATGAAGATGTCGTACGAGGGCGAGAGTGCCGTGTCCGGGGTTTTCCAGTACACGAAAGGCAACCGGATCGTGGATCTGCGCTGGAAGGACGGGAAGCTGACTCTTTCGGCCCGAATTCTCAGTTCGGAAAAGAAAAATTGACAGACCGACGTGAAAATCACTGGAAATCACCGGAAAGACGGATTATATTTCTCCGTATCGTCGCATTTACCAGAATCTGAACTTTCCGGAGGTGATTGTCATGTGGCTCTTCCTTGCTGCTTCCGTTTTCTTCCCGCTGATCAACAGCGGCTGGTCCGATCCCGGTCTTCTGCCTGATCCTCTGCTCAATCCGCCCTCCTCGCCCTGCCGGATCCCGGATGGACGGCTTCAGGAACAGGCGTCGCTCTACCGGACGATGCGCGACCCGGAGGTCCGGTCCCGGATCGCCCTGACATTCCGCCAGGCGAACAATCCGGCGGCACTGTCCGTGCTTCAGGATCTGCTGAAAAAGGAGACCGATCCGAGGCTGCAGGCGGATCTCATCACCTCGTACCGCATCCTGGCGGAAACGCTGGATGACGTATCCGGACAGATCGCGGATTTTCCCCGCACTTTCCTCCGTTCCAAGTCGGCCGTCGTACGCCAGGAGACGGCGCTGATCCTGATCCAGGCGGGAACCGGACTCCCGGAGATTGCGGCCATGCTGGAGAAGAACGAATCCCCCTTCCTGACGGCAAGCGTTCTGGAGCGTCTGGCCGCTTCCTCCCTGCGTCTGCCCGCAAAAACGGTGGAGGCTCTTGCGGCCTCGCAGGATCCGCAGATCCGGAACAGCGCATTGAAATATCTTGCGCGCACCGCCGGGAATCCGGATTCGGAAAAACTTCTCGCCAGTGCCTGGACCAAGGCGCAAAAGGAGAAAGATATCCCCGTTCTTTTCGCCCTCACCGACGGACTGGCCGCCAATCCCGTGAAAAAGTGTCCTGCTCTTCTGGAGAAACTGGTCCTGTTCGAACATCTGCCCGCGTCCGCCCGGGTGGCCGCCGCCTCCGCCATGTCTCCCGCCGATCCCGTCCGGACCGATCTTCTCCTGCTGCTTCTGAACGATTCCTCCTCCGCCGTCCGTGCGGCCGCCGCGCGGAATCTTTCCGGGGCGGCGCCCTCCGAAAAACGTACGAAGGCGCTGGGGAAACGGCTGCGGGATGAATCTCTTCCGGTCCGGGAAGCCGCCGCCGCTTCGCTGGCCGCAAAAACCGAACCGGTTCTTTCCGAGGCCGTGCTGGCCGCATCGGACGACAGAAGAGCCCTGGGCCCGCTGCTGACGGTCATCCGCGCCACCGGAAACAGGGAATACGCGGGTCGGGCCGCCGAGATCCTGAAAACGGCCCGGAAGGATAAGGATGCCGCGCTGATCTGTCAGGCGGTGGAAACACTGACCGTGCTCCGTGCCGAATCCCTGGCCCCGCTGATCCTGGACTGCGCAACGGACATGAATGAAAGCGTCCGGGCCGCGGTGGCTGCATCGCTTCGGGTCTTCCCCGGCAGCGCCACCACTTCCGTCCTGAAAAAACTGCTGAAGGATCCCTCGGACGACGTGGTGATCGCAGCACTGGAATCGGTCCGGATCCTGAACGATACGTCTCTTGTCAAGGATCTTGTCGAATCCGTCGGCGCCTTCAAGCGTTCCGCCTTCCTCCGCGCCTATGCCTGCCGCGCTCTCGGAAAAATGACGACGCTGCTCGACGCCACCGATCTCCGTACTCTCCGGAAGATGATCCTGTTCCCGTGCATCGTCGAACCCATGAGTCCTCCGATGTATGACGATCCGCTTCCCCGCGGACTGGGGCTGTATCTCCTGCTGGAGGGCTCCCGCGCCGGAAACCCGCTTTGTCAGAAAGCCTTTGACAAGGCCATGGATCAGCTGGAGAATCCTACCCCGCGCGAAAAGGAGGAAGGTCTTTGTGACGGATTGATGGCGGAGTACGTCCGTCAGATCGCAGCGCTTCGTGACGGGAAGGAAGTGGAGCTGAAAGCTCTTGAAAGTGTAGAACCTGAGCTTGCCGTATTCGAAAACAAAAAGAACAAATAACAAAAAGTGACGGAAAAACGACGAAAGGATCAGAAATCATGTCACAGGAAAGTGCAAAAGCCTTTTGCGTCAGAATGATGAGCGACGACAGCTTCCGGGACCGGATCGGTTCCGCGGCTACGGCGCAGGCCATCACGGACATCGTCAAAGGCGAGAAGTATGACTTCAATCAAAGCGAACTGCGGAAAGTGGTCGGGGAGCTTCTCGGGAAAAAGATCGATCCCGAACAGCTGACCGCCATGGTGTGCGAAGTCTACGAAAGCGAGATCAAGTCGAAAGGCGGATCCGGATCGGCGGAAGCCGTCGCCGGCTGGCTGGCAAGTCTGGAATAAACGAAAACACGTTTCAAATACCAAAAATTTCAGGAAAGGAACGAAACATGAAAGCGAGAGCAACAAGCAAACTGGCCGCCGGCTGGTGGGACTACACGACCCTGGACCGCAAGATTCTGGACGAAGCGTCCAAAATCACCATCGACACCCTGAAAAGCTACGAACGGCCCGGTTTCAAGATCAATATCTATGACACGCCCCAGGAATTCTATGCGGCGGAAGCGCTGGAATACGTGAATGCCTGGATGCAGGCCACCGATGACTGCCCGGTGGGCGTCTGCGGCCCCATCGGCCCCACGGAACAGCTCCCCATCGTCGCCCAGATCGTCAACGCCATCGGCCTGAATCTGAAGAACTGCCATTTCTTCGGGATGGACGAATGGGTCATCAACGGCAAGGCCGCCGGCCTGAACTTCCCCATGGGCTTCGCCAAGTGCGACCTGGATCTCTGCTTCAACCGCATCGATCCGAAGCTCCGCATGCCGAAAAAGAATCTGCATTTCCCCTCGGAAAAACCCGCTGCCTACAATAAGGCCTGGGAAGATATCCGCGTGGTCCTCATGCAGGGCGGACAGGGCGAGACCAAGCACTGGGCGTTCAACGATCCCTTCCCGCGGACGGGCAAGTACAAAGATGCGCCGCCCACGCCGGCCGAGTTCCGCAAGCTCTCCACCCGCGTGGTGAATCTGCATCCCATCACGCTCATGCAGAACGCCCGGACCTCCGGCGGCGGCATGATCCAGAACGTGCCCTCGCAGGCCGTGACCGTGGGACCGGTCCAGACCTGGAAGGCGGAAAACGTCTCCATCTGGCATCCGGGCCATCACGACAACGCTCTGGGCATGCGCCTGACCACCTACATGATCTCCAAGAAGATCGCGGACAGCGCCGTACCTATGTCCCTGCTCTCCCAGCACAAGAGCGTCACGTTCAGCTTCCTCCGCTCCGGCTTCGGAACCTGCGACGTGGAAATGCACTGAGATTCAGACGGGAGAACTTGCTATGAGTAAGATCATCATGGCGGTGGCCTGCCATCCCGACGACATCGAGTTCGGGATGGCGGGGACGCTCCTCCGGTTCCAGGAGAAGGGCTGGGAAGTCCATTACATGAACATTGCCAACGGCAGCCTCGGCACCGAAAAGTACGATCACGACACCATCGTACGCATGCGCCGGGAAGAGGCCACGAACGCCTGCGCCCTGGCCGGATTCCATTATCACGAAAGCATCTGCGAGGACCTGGAAGTCTTCTACTCTCCCGAGCTTTTCGGGAAGCTCCTTCCCGAGATCCGCGACGTCAAGCCCTCCGTGATCCTCACCCACGGGCCCTACGACTACATGGAAGACCACGTGAATGCGGGCCGTCTGGCGGTTTCCGCCGCCTTCTGCCGCGGCATGGGCAATGCGAAGACCTCGCGTCCCTCGCAGAAGTTCGACGATCCCATTACGGTCTATCATTCCATGCCCCACAGTCTTTCCGACGGCCTCCGCCGTCCGGTCATTCCGGGGATCTTCGTCAATATCGGCCCCGCCATGGAGACGAAGAAGAAGATGCTGGCCTGTCACAAGAGCCAGCAGTCCTGGCTGGACGTCAGTCAGGGGAACAACCAGTACATTCAGGACCTGATCGACCGCGGCGTCTACTTCGGCAAGATGTCCCGCCGCTATGAGTTCAGCGAAGGATGGATCCGGCACAATCCCCTGGGATTCTGTCCTCCCGACTCCGATCCCATTATGGAAGTCCTCGGCCCCTCCGGCGATGCCTTCATCAACGAGGAGTTCGAAAAGACCACCCGGCTGGATTGACCCGTTCCTTCCGGCAAAAAAAGATCCGCGGGCCGATACCTTGCGACCCGCGGATTTTTTTTGCTTTTATCAGGAATTTTTCCCCGGCTTGCGGGCGCGGAAAAGCATGGCCAGTACGTCCTCCCGGATCACGCGCAGCTGCGTGCCGAGACTGCACAGATGGGAAACGGCTTCTTCGTTTCCCGCATTGTTCAGAAGATAATTCTGCAGGCCGATCGCATCGTTCAGATCGGAGACGATCCGCTTGCAGACCGCCCGCCGCAGCGCAGGCAGCTCGTCCGGCGCCAGTTCCACCGTATCCGCCAGCTTCGCGGATATTTTTCCCAGAATGGTAAGCAGACTCATGAATTCGGGAGTCTGCGCCGATTTCGGATCCATGGCGAAAAGCATGGTGAATCCGCGGGCCAGGCGGACGCTGGCAAGAAAGATGTCCGCCCCATCCCTGCGAAGCCAGGCGTCCCGGGCCTCGCGTTCTTCCTCGGGATCGGAGGGAAAATCCGGGTCCCATTTCTCCTGAAAAAGCGGGATGGCGTGAGGAATCCGTTCTTCGCGGCACTGGATGCGTCTGGAAATGACCGCATCCTCCTGCGGAAGGTCGATGAATGCGGGAAGCTCCGAAAAGTACGTGCGGATCCGCTCGTCATCGCGGCGCAGTTCCTTTTCCCAGGCGAACTCATCCCGGAATTCCTGAGACGGAGAATCGGACGGCATGGACTTATTCCTTCTCCGGAGAACGGCGCCGGTGTTCCTCTTCCAGACGGCGGACGCAGTCCTCCTTCGGCGCATCGTTCCAGAGCTCTTCCAGCTGATACCGCTCGCGGGCCTCCGTCGTAAGCACATGGATCATCACATTTCCGAAATCCACGATGATCCATTTGCTCTGGGGATCGCCGTCGACGGCGGAGGGGCGTACCGCGTATTCGGCCCGGACTTCCCGGACCACCCGTTCGGCCAGTGCGCCGATATGAGGGGCGGAAATGCCGGTGCAAACGATGTAGCAATCGGCCTGAGCCCATTCCAGACCTTCCATATCGAACCGGATAATGTTTTCCGCCTTGTGTTCGTACAGAACCTTTTCGCAGAACGCCGCCAGTTCACGGGCGCCCGACAGCTTTTTCGCTTCCTTTTCTTCGCTCATATTTGCTCCTTTCGATATAACTCATGTTCCCGTATGTAATCCAGCACAGCCGGATTGAGCAGGCGCTTCACCGTTTCCGCTTCTCCGCGCGACACCGCCCGCCGAATCTCCGTGGACGATCCCGGAAACAACGGCGCTCCGGTCACCACGAAGGAGAGCAGTCTGCCGACCAGGTCCTCCGGCCAGTGCCGCCTCAGCTCTTCCCGGTCCGGCATGGATTCGCCCGGCCTCGGAAGGACCAGAAACGAATATGTGCGCACCAGTTCTTCAGCCCGACACCAGGAGTGGAGGTTCCGCAGACTGTCCGCCCCCACGACCCAAGAAAACGAATCCGCCGGATACCGTTCCGTCAGGATCTTCAGCGTGTCTATGGTGTAGGACTTCCCCGGGCGCTCCTTCTCCAGATCGCTTATTTCCATATCCGGATCCAGCGCCAGCGCCAGCATGGCCCGCCGATGAGCGTACGCCGTCACCGGCCTGTCGCCGCCTTTGTGCGGAGGACACCATGCCGGAAGATACAGGATCTTCTCGGCCCGGCCGGTATCCAGCAGGAAACGGCCCGGTCCCGTATGTCCCGTATGCACGGGATCGAAAGTGCCTCCGAAAACGGCGATCTTCATGTCGGTCCGGCGTTCCTCCTCTCTGGCATCGTCTTACAGTATCCCCTTTTTTCGAAAAGGCAAGAGCCTTTCGACAAAAAGAGGGAAAACCGCGAAACGGCCTTCCCTCTCGTACAGACAAATAAGCCCGGATCGCTCCTCTGTCTTACTTGTCGTATGCGTGCCCGGCGGAGCCCAGCACGTTGATGATCTTGTGCGTGTACATCGCTTCCATGCGGTCGCGCGCGGGGCCCAGGTATTTCCGGGGGTCGAATTCCGCGGGCTTTTCCACAAACACTTTCCGGATCCCGGCGGTCATCGCAAGACGGGAGTCGGAGTCGATGTTGATCTTGCAGACCGCGGATTTCGCCGCTTCACGAAGCTGCTCTTCCGGAATGCCGACAGCCGCCTTCAGGGCGCCGCCGTTGGCGTTGATGATGTCCACTTCTTCCTGCGGGACCGAGGAGGATCCGTGAAGGACGATGGGGAATCCGGGGAGCTTGGCTTCCACAGCCTTGAGGACGTCGAAGGCCAGCGGCGGGGGAACCAGGCGGCCGGTCTTGGGATCCACGGTGCACTGTTCCGGCTTGAACTTGTAGGCGCCGTGAGAGGTGCCGATGGAGATCGCCAGGGAATCCACGCCCGTCTTGGTCACGAAATCGATCACTTCTTCCGGCTTCGTGTAGTGGGACTCTTCCGCGGACACTTCGTCTTCCACGCCCGCCAGAACGCCCAGTTCGCCTTCCACCGTCACATCATACTGATGCGCGAAATCCACGACTTTCTTCGTCAGCGCCACGTTCTCTTCGTACGGAAGAGCGGAGCCGTCGATCATCACGGACGAAAAACCGAACTCGATGCAGCTCTTGCACAGCTCGAAGGAATCGCCATGGTCCAGATGCAGACAGATCGGAATCGCACCCTTGCCGTTGCTGATCTCCTTGGAGAATTCCACGGCGCCCTGGGCCATGTAGCGCAGCAGGGTCTGGTTCGCGTACTTGCGCGCGCCCTTGGAGACCTGAAGGATCACAGGGGATTCGTTCTTCGTGCAGGCTTGAATGATAGCCTGAAGCTGTTCCATGTTGTTGAAGTTGAACGCAGGAATGGCATATTTGCCCTTCATTGCCTTCGCAAACATGTCTCTCGTGTTGACAAGTCCGAGATCCTTGTAGTTGACCATGATTTTTCCTTTCTGATGTTTTTTTATTATGGGTTCCGAAACCATTCTTCTCTTCGGCCCACAATATACCACTTCCCGCGCAAAAAACAAATCCCGCACAAAAGAAAACACGCATTTATTTTCGATCGCCGCGGCATTTCTCTTCCGCCCGGACATCCGCTCTTTCGGAACACAAAACGCGTGTTTTTTCATTTCCGGGGTTGAATTTAATGAATTCTGTGCTATTCTTACCGGATACTTTTTGATCGACAAACCATATCAAAACTGGAGATTCATCATGGGAAGACAGTACAACAAAGTTCAGAAGCGCGCCCGCCGGAAAAACTACATTGCCCGCGTCCGGGCGAAGGTCCGTGCGTCTCTGAAGACCGCGAAGAAGAAATAAGGCAGCCTACCCATGGCGGCGAAAATTCATCCCACGGCGATAATCGGACAGGATGTGACGCTCGGCGAGGGTGTTGAAATCGGGCCCTACTGCGTCGTGGAGGATCACGTTTCCATCGGAGCCGGCAGCCGGCTCATCGCCCAGTGCAATGTGGCTTCGTACACCAGCATGGGTGAAGAGAACGTGCTGTATCCTTTCGCATCCATCGGAAACGATCCGCAGGACTACGCCTACGATCCCTCCCAGGGGCCGTCCTACACGAGAATCGGAAACAAAAACAAATTCCGCGAAGGCGTGACGGTCAACCGCGGCACGCACGCGGGTACCGAAACCGTGATCGGAGACGGATGCTTTCTCATGGCGAATGCCCATGTGGGACACAACTGCGTGATCGGAAACAATGTGATCCTGGTTCCCTTCTGTGCGATTGCGGGATACTGTCAGATCGGTGACAAATGCCTGATCTCCGGTCTTTCCGCGATCCATCAGTTCTGCCGCGTGGGACGCATGGCCGTCCTCTCCGGCGGCTCGGCCATCTCCATGGATCTGCCGCCCTTCATGATCGGCGACGGACGGAACGGCGGGATCCGCGGATACAACGTGGTGGGCTTGAGACGGAACGGATTCCCCGCGGAAACGATCCGTACCATCAAGGAACTCTACAATATCTTCTTCCGTCAGGGATTGAGCATGCCCAACGCCATTGCGCGGGCTGAGGCGGAGCTTCCGCACATTCCCGAAGTGGAGGAGTTCATCGAGTTCGTGAAGACCACCAAACGGGGCATTCTCCCCGGCGATCATCACGGCCACAGAGCCTGAAGATCCCTTTTTTCTGATCGATACCATCGGCAGACAGTCCTGCCGGTGGTTTTTTTTGTGCCCGGATGCGGGATAAAAAGAAACGGGGGACCGGATGCCAATCCGATCCCCCGCGTGTTTGCGGTACGTATGGTACGGCGATGAATTACATCATGCCGCCCATGCCGCCCATGCCGCCGCCCATGCCGGCATCCGGAGCCGCCGGCTTCTTTTCTTCCGGCAGTTCGGTGATGAGGCATTCGGTGGTGAGGAGCATACCGGCGATGGAGGCCGCGTTCTGCAGAGCGGAACGGGTGACCTTCTTCGGGTCGATGATCCCGGCCTTGAGCATGTCGACGTACTTGCCGGAGGCGATATCGAAGCCCTCGTTGCCCTTTCCTGCCTTGACGGCGTTGACGACGACGCTTCCCTCGTATCCGCCGTTGGCGGCCAGGCAGCGAAGCGGCTCTTCGATGGCGCGGCGGACGATATCCACGCCAACGGCCTCATCGCCGTCGAGCTTGACGGAATTGAGAGCCTTGCCGGCGCGGAGGAGAGCCACACCGCCGCCGGGGACGATACCTTCTTCCACCGCAGCGCGGGTGGCATGGAGAGCATCTTCCACACGGGCTTTCTTTTCCTTCATCTCGGTCTCGGTGGCCGCGCCGATGTTAATGACGGCGACGCCGCCCGCGAGCTTGGCGAGACGTTCCTGAAGTTTCTCACGATCGTAATCGGAGGAGGTTTCCTCGATCTGCTTGCGGATCTGATTGACACGGCCGAGGATGTCGCTCTGCTTGCCGGCGCCTTCCACGATCGTGGTGTTTTCCTTCTCGATGGTGATGCGTTTGGCCTTGCCCAGCTTATCCAGCCCCACGGAATCCAGCTTGATGCCCAGATCTTCGCTGATCATGGTGCCGCCGGTGAGGATGGCGATGTCTTCCAGCATGGCTTTGCGGCGGTCGCCGAATCCGGGGGCCTTCACGGCCGCGCAGTTCAGGATGCCGCGCATCTTGTTGATGACCAGAGTGGCCAGAGCTTCGCCTTCCACGTCCTCGGCGATGATCAGCAGGGGCTTGCCGGTCTTGGCGACAGCCTGGAGGACCGGGAGCATGTCGTTAAGATTGCTGATCTTCTTTTCGTTGATGAGGATGTAGGCATCTTCGAGGACGCACTGCATGTTTTCGGCATCGGTCACGAAGTACGGGGAGAGATAGCCCTTGTCGAACTGCATGCCTTCCACGATATCCAGCGTGGTCTCGATGGTCTTGGCCTCTTCCACCGTGATGGTCCCGTCGTTGCCGACCTTGTCCATGGCGTTGGCGATGATCTCACCGATCTCGGAATCGCCGTTGGCGGAAATGGTGGCGACCTGCGCGACCTGCTCGTTGTTGTCGCTGACGTCCTTCTTGATTCTGTCAAGTTCGGCGACGATGGCGGTGACCGCCTTGTCGATGCCGCGCTTCAGGGACATGGGATCGGCACCGGCGGTGACGTTCTTCAGGCCCTGCTTGAAGATGGCTTCGGCCAGGACCGTGGCGGTGGTGGTACCGTCGCCGGCGATATCGCTGGTCTTGCTGGCGGCTTCGCGGACCATCTGGGCGCCCATGTTCTGGAAGGGATTCGCCAGTTCGATCTCCTTGGCGACGCTGACGCCGTCCTTGGTGACGGTGGGGGATCCGAATTTCTTGTCGAGGACGACGTTGCGGCCCTTGGGACCGAGAGTGGCCTTGACGGCCTTGGAAAGCTGCTCGACGCCGGAAAGAAGCTGACGGCGGGCTTCATCATCGAAAATAAGCTGTTTTGCTGCCATGATGTGTAAATCTCCTGTTCGTGTTTCTGATTAGCCGACGATGGCGAGAATATCGGAAGAGCTGAGGATCTTGTACTCTTCTTCCTCGTACTTCACATCCGTTCCGCCGTACTTGCTGGTCAGAACGATATCCCCGACCTTCACGTCGAAGGGAACGCGCTTGCCGTCCTCATCCACCTTGCCGGTGCCGAGGGCGATGACCTTCGCCTGCTGGGGTTTCTCCTTGGCGGCGTCCGGGATCACGATCCCGCCGCGGATCTGCTCTTTTTCTTCGACGGCCTGAACGAGGACTCTGTCGCCAAGCGGTTTGATTTTCGGTTTTGCCATTTTTTCTTTCTCCTTGAGATATTTGGGTTTCTTTAAGGGTTCTGTTTCCGTATGAAAAACGGGATCCGCCCCGGGCCTTTCTCCCGGAGCGGAAACCTTTCTTCCTTTACTTCTCGTCGTCCACAACTTCGGCATCCACGATCCCGTCGTCCTTGGCCTGGCCTCCACCCTGCGGGCCGGCGCCGGGAGCGGCTCCGGACTGCTGCTGAGCCTGCTGCTGGGCCTTGTAGACTTCCTGGCCGATGGCCATGAGTTTCTCTTCCAGAGACTTCATGGTGGCCTTCATGGCCTCGGTATCGTTCTTCTCCAGATCCTTCTTGAGCTGCTCGATACCCTCGGTGACAGGGGCCTTGACGTTCTCGGGGACCTTGTCGCCCAGTTCCTTGAGCTGCTTTTCGGTCTGATAGACCATGGAGTCGGCGCGGTTGCGGACCTCGATCTTCTCCTTGGCCTGCTTGTCCTCATTCTCGTGGGCCTTGGCGTCATCGACCATCCGCTGGATGTCCTGCTCGGAGAGTCCGCTGGAGGCGGTGATTGTGATCTTCTGCTCCTTGCCGGTGCCCAGATCCTTGGCCGTCACATTCAGAATGCCGTTGGCATCGATATCGAACGCGACCTCGATCTGCGGAACGCCGCGGGGAGCAGGAGCGATGCCGTCCAGCCGGAAGCGGCCGATGGTCTTGTTGTCGGCGGCCATATTGCGCTCGCCCTGGAGGACGTGGATGTCCACGGAGGGCTGATTGTCCGCCGCGGTGGAGAAGATCTCGCTCTTCCGCGTGGGGATCGTGGTGTTGCGCTCGATCAGTCTGGTGGTGACGCCGCCCAGAGTCTCGATGCCCAGGGAAAGCGGCGTGACGTCCAGCAGGACCACATCGCCCAGGCTCTTGTTTCCGCTGAGGACACCGCCCTGGATGGCGGCGCCGGCGGCCACGACTTCATCGGGATTGACGCCCTTGTGGGGCTCGCGTCCGAAGATGTCCTTCGCCGTGGTCTGGACCTTGGGCATACGGGTCATGCCGCCCACCAGAATGACTTCGTTGAGTTTCGAAGTGGCGAGCTTGGAGTCGCGCAGGCAGTTGTTGCAGGGGATGTGGCTGCGTTCCAGCAGAGGATCGCACAGCTGCTCCAGCTGCGCCCGGGTCAGCGTGGTCTGCAGGTGCACGGGTCCGCTCTGATTCATGGTGATGAAGGGCAGATTGATCTCGGAGCTCATGCTGGAGGAAAGCTCGATCTTCGCCTTTTCCGCGGCCTCTTTCAGACGCTGGAGAGCCTGCGGATCCTTGCGGAGATCCACGCCGTTCTCTTTCTGGAAATTGTCCGCGATCCAGTCCATGACGACCTTGTCGAAGTCATCGCCGCCCAGGTGCGTATCGCCGTTGGTGGCTTTCACTTCGAACACGCCGTCGCCGATTTCCAGAATGGAGATATCGAAGGTCCCGCCGCCCAGGTCGTACACCGCGATATTGCCTTCCTTGTTCTTGTCCATGCCGTAGGCAAGCGCGGCGGCGGTAGGCTCGTTGATGATCCGCTTGACTTCCAGTCCGGCGATCCGGCCGGCGTCTTTCGTAGCCTGACGCTGCGTGTCGTTGAAATAGGCAGGCACGGTGATGACCGCTTCACTGATCTTTTCACCGAGGAACGCTTCCGCATCGTTTTTCAGCTTCTGAAGGATCATGGCGCTGATTTCCGGCGGAGAATATCTCTTGTCGCCCACCTGAATGGCGGCGTCTCCGTTGGGAGCCTCCACCACCTGATACGGAACACGGGAAATCTCCTCGCCCACCTCGCTGTACTTGCGGCCCATGAACCGCTTGATGGAGAAGATGGTGTTCTTCGGGTTCGTCACGGCCTGACGCTTCGCCGTCTGTCCCACCAGACGTTCGCCCGTTTTCGTGAAAGCCACGATGGAGGGCGTGGTGTTGGCGCCTTCAGCATTGGGGATGATCTTGAAAGTGTTGCCATCCATGACAGCCATGCAGCTGTTGGTGGTTCCGAGGTCGATACCAAGTATTTTGCTCATGATCGGTTTCCTTTCTCGTTTTTTTTGTTGTTTTTTTGAGTTCGCCGATAAATAAGCAGGTATAATGCCAACTTTTGGTATGATTTTTACAATTCGTTCATTATTATTAGTTTATATATTTTTTACAGGCGAACAAAAAGACGTACTGTGCCCCGGATCACCCGGATCACCCGTGTCAAACGTGTCATTTTGTCACATGTCGCGGCACACACGGCGCACGTCTTTCCGTCGCGCCCGATGCGCCGGCCTTACTTTCGGCAGCCTCTCGCCCCGCTTCTTCAGTGAACGGAGACGCGCCGGACACGGTTGCCGGACCCTTAACACCGCATGGAATACACAAGCAGTAATCCGATCGGCAGGAACGGCAGCGTCGCCACGTCGATCAAGACAGGGATCGGCAGGAGCACGATCCGTAAACAGGTAATGCCGGTGCCCTCCATTCTCGTTTGGTAGGTATCATTGTCTTTGTCGTTCAGAATGACAGGCGGCGCCGGCGGTGCATAACAGTTCAGTTTCAGATTCCCGTTATCGAGAGAAACAGCTTCGTACGGGATCAGGAAATCAGCCCGGCTGGAAGCAAGATTTCTGACGACAAAAGGATGATTTTCCAGCAGCGATAAATCCGAATCATTCAACATATTTTCATTGTTGTACAGCGGACTAAGATATTCTTTACAGACAAGAAAACCCTTTCTCATGGACAGGATCGTCGATTTCCTGTTGTCCGGTTTCAGAATAAACACATACGATTTTGGATCCGTTATTTTATTTATTTTGGGGAAAGAGTATGTCCGTTTTTCTTCAGAAGTTTGCGAGAGGAAAGACAGAAATGGGAGGTATTCCCTGGTGACAGAAACGTCTTGTACAAGTTGAAAGCTGCCGTCATCCATCTTTTTGATTTCGGCATCGTTTACCCGGCAGATTTCGATGCCGGTATTTTCCCACGTCGTGATGGAAGCGCATCCCGCGGACAGAAAAAGGAGAACAAAAAGGAACAACAATAAACTTGCTTCAGACAAAGTTTTCATCCAGATAACTCCTGTGACCCGGCTCAATTTAGCATGCCTTTATCAAAAGTCAAACCATCTGATTCCTTCAGCCGGTGAAAGAATTTGGATATACTGCCCGCAACCGTTTTTTTCTTGCCCCTCCCGGGCAGAGTCAGTTTGAGTGCGGGCGGAGGGGCCTTTCTTACAGCAAGTACAGGCGCAGACAGTTTGAGTACGGGCGGAGGGGTTTTTAAAGTAAGTACGGGCGGTGCATTATCGGGGACCTCCAGCTGTTTGGGCACCAAGGGCACGGGATCCGCATTTGCAATAAATTTCTTCCCGCATTCGGAGCATTCGACTCCCTGTCCCAGGATGGAAGGATCCCCTGCAAGTTGAGTCCCACATCCGGGACAAGTGATCGTCATTTACTTCATTTTCGAGTCCTCTATGAACGATAAGGTTTCCCTTTTTATCTCCGCTGCAAACAGAACGGAAGCGGTGCACTACTATACATCCCGACCGTGTAATATCAAGAAAAAAATGCGGCGAACCTGTTTTTTTGCAACAGAAAAGGACACGTCCGGCGAAAATAACGGCTCAGGGTTTCTTCATCGATTCGAGAAAGTCCTCCCGGAGTTTTTCCTCCTGTTCCCGGAAAGATCGTCCGAACAAATTGCGGAACTGATATTTTGCAAAGAGAGAGCGCAGAAGAGCAGAGCCGAAGATCAGCCAGCAGAGAAGGACAAACAGGTCGCCGAACCTCGTATAGAACGTGGGCTCGGGATGCTTCCGCAGAGAAACCAGAAACCTGGCGGCGCCTTTGCCTTTGCGCCCCGGATCCGGCAGAAACGAGCCGTCGACGGGATCGGTCTTTTTGAAAACGGAGTCTGTGACCCGTCCGGCGGGATCGATAAGGACCGAATAGTCGGAGTTTCCGCATCGGATCATGGGCAGACCCGTTTCGACGGAACGGAAAATGGAGTTGGCGAAGTGCTGTTCCGGCTCGAAACTTGTGGGATACCAGGCATCGTTGGTAATGACCAGGAGCATATTGGCGCCGGCAAGCGCCTGAGCCCGCGCGGCGTACGGGAAGACATCTTCATAGCAGATCAGCACGCCGGCGCGGACACCGTCGGCAGGCGTCAGGGGAGTGAAGCCGGGACCCGGTGTCAGATCGCGTCCCATACCCACGAGTTTTCCCAGAGAGGGGAACCATTTGCTCAGCGGAATGAATTCCCCGTAGGGAACCAGATGCACTTTGGAATAGACATCCTCCATGTCGCGCAGGAGAGGAGAGGATCCACCCTGAGCGCCGTGTTTCAGCAGAAGAGCGGAATTGAAAACGTCGAAATCGTTTTCGGAACGGATATTTCCGAAGGTCAGGGTCCCGAGAAGAAACGGGACGGAATATTTCTTCAGCATTTTGCCGACACGGGTCCGGTACTCCTCCGACACGGGCGAATTTCCGTAATAGAAGGCGGGCACCGCGCTTTCAGGCCAGACGATCAGCTCCAGCGGGGCTTCGTCCTTTGCCGCTCCGGGAAGGCGTCCGGGAGCGAGGCCCGCCATGGAAGCAGCTTCCGCGGCGGCGCCGGATTTCTGAAACAGATCGTCTTCCAGGAGCTCTTCGGAAAGAGAGGAACACATGTCCAGCGCTTCCATGGAAGGAATGAGTCCGCCGCTCCGCCGCTGGGAGAGATGAGGCTGGACGACCCCCACGGCGAAGTCCCGGCGCTCCTTGCCCTGTTCGGAACGCTGACGCTCCTGAATCCGCCGCGCCCCCAGGAAGGAGACGAGCAGACAGACCGTGACGGCCAGAAGAAACGCCCAGGGCCGTTTATACCGTCCTTCCGGAATGCTGAAGCGCAGTCCGCGGAGGCCGAAGAAGGCGGCCGCGTTCATGAAGACGACCAGAAAGGAAACGCCGTAGATCCCGGTGTACTCGCAGATCTGGATAAGGGGGATGTTGTTCCATTGCGTCGCCGCCGCCAGATTCCAGGGAAACCCCGTGGCGATCCAGCTGCGGATCCATTCCAATGCCGTCCACCAGGAGGAGAGCGCCGCCGCGCAGAAGATCTCCGCCGGAGGATGAAAGCGGTAAAAGGGTTCCATGATCCGGAATCCGCCGGAGCGCACGTCGGCCGGATAAAGGAGCCAGTGGAAGAGGAAAGGGATCGCGAAGGCAAAGCAGGCGGAAAAAAGAGCCAGGATCACGGCGAAGAGGAACGGGATGAAAAACATGATCTCCCGCAGAAAGAAGCAGGCGGTCAGGTTCCAGAAATACCCCCAGACAAACCCGTAGACCGCCGCCCGCTTCGGAGTGCGCCGGGCGCAGAGCCAGATCAGCGGAATGATCCCGGTCCAGGCGGCAGGGGTGAATCCGATGCCGGGGAAGGCCAGCGTAAAGTATCCGCCGGAAAGGGCCAGGATCAGGAGATCGGCCAGCGTGCCTTTCCAGGAAGAGCGGAAGGCAAGGCGCCGTGCGGCAGGGTCATCCGAAGCGCCGAGGGGAAAAAGAGCCATGATATAGAGTCTTTCTTTCGGTAAAAAATGCAATCTTTTTCTTGACAAAAAGGCAAACAATGTGTAATTTACACCATAAAATTGTGATTGAAACCAAAGAACGGGATTTTTTTGAAAAATTCCGCAGGCAGGCCGCGTCGCCGCGGCGGGAGCTGGATCAATATGAAAGAAACGCGGGAGTGCGAGCTTTGCTTCGATCATCTCGTGATCGGAAGCGGGCTCTCGGGACTTTCCAGCGCTTTGGCACTCGCCGAGAAAACCGGAGGGTCCATCGCCGTTGTCACCAAGGGCGCCATAGACGACTGCAACACGAAACTGGCGCAGGGCGGGATCGCCTGCGTCATTGACAGTTCCGACACCTTCGAGGAACATCTGGCCGACACGCTGGAGGCGGGGGCGGATCTCTGCAATCCCGAAGCGGTCATGGGGATCGTGAAGAAGGGACCGGAGCGGATCCAGTGGCTCATCGATCTGGGCACGCATTTCACCACCCGCGACGAGCTTGGGGATCCCGACCGGGAGCACCGGGGCGAATTCGATCTGGGCCGGGAGGGCGGCCACCACAAACGCCGCATCCTTCATGCGGGCGACATCACCGGCGCGGAAGTGGAGCGTTCCCTGGTGGCGGCCTGCCGGAGCAATCCGAAGATCCACGTATTCGAAAATCACGTGGCCATCGACCTGATCTCCACCTGGCGTCTCGGATGGATGGGTGAAAACCGCTGCCTCGGCGCCTATGTGTTCGATACGGAAGGAAACCGGGTGAAGACCTTTGCCGCGTCCACCACCACCATCGCCACCGGCGGCTGCGGAAAAGTCTATCTCTACACCAGCAATCCGGACGGCGCCTGCGGGGCCGGCGTGGCACTGGGATACCGGGCCTACGCGGCTATCGCCAATATGGAATTCTACCAGTTCCATCCCACGATCCTGTATCATCCCAAGGTCAAGAGCTTCCTCATCAGTGAAGCGCTCCGCGGCGAAGGCGGCGTCCTGAAGATCCTGAATGCGCGGGGCGAACTGGAACCCTTCATGGACCGTTATCATCCCATGAAAAGCCTGGCTCCCCGCGACGTGGTGGCCCGCGCCATCGACAACGAACTGAAACGGACGGGTCAATCCAACGTGTGGCTGGATATGCGTCATCATCCGGCGGAATTTCTGAAGAAACGGTTCCCGAATATCTACGCAAAGTGCCTGGAGGCAGGCGTGGATATGGCGAAGGATCCCATCCCCGTGGTCCCGGCCGCCCACTTCAGCTGCGGCGGCGTCAAGACCGATCTGAACGGATACACGGGCATCAAGGGCCTTTATGCCGTGGGCGAAACCGCCTGCACCGGACTCCATGGCGCCAACCGCCTGGCCAGCAACAGTCTTCTGGAGGCGCTGGTGGTCCCCGCCAACATGGCCGACCATATCGCCGAAAATCTGGAGGAGCTCAAGGCCGAGCGTCCGCCCGCCAGACTGCCCGTCTGGACCAGCGGCGACGCCACGTCCTCCGACGAACAGGTGGTGCTTTCCCACAACTGGGAGGAAATCCGGCGGTTCATGTGGGACTACGTGGGGATCTGCCGGACGGACAAACGTCTGGAGCGGGCGAAAACACGGATCCGGACCATCCTCATGGAGATCCAGAAGTACTACTGGGATTTCCATCTGACGAAGGATCTTATCGAGCTCCGCAACATGGCCACCGTGGCGGAGCTCATCATCAATTCCGCCATCAGCCGCAAAGAGAGCCGCGGACTTCACTACAACGCGGACTACCCGGAGCGGAATCCCGCTCTGGACGGTGTCGATACCATCATCCAGAAACCCTATTCTCCGCAGCAGTGAGGTCGTCTCCGTGCCGTCCATGACTCTCCAGGTAAAAACGGATCCGCGGGTAACGGACGTGGTCGCCCGGCTTCAGAACGCCGGATACGAAACCTACATCGTCGGCGGCGCCGTCCGGGATTTCCTGCTGGACCGGACGCCCAAGGACTACGATATTTCCACCTCCGCCACGCCGGAACAGGTGAAAGCCGTTTTCCGGGACCGCAGGACGCTGATCATCGGACGCCGTTTCCGGCTGGTCCATCTGTATCTGGGCGCCGATATTCTGGAGATCAGCACCTTCCGGAAATGCCCCAGCCGGTCCGCACAGGCCAACCGGCCGCCCAGAGTGGCGGACGCACCCGATGCCATGATCCTCAACGACAACGAGTTCGGGACCGCCGACGACGATGCGCACCGCCGCGATTTCACCGTCAACGCCCTTTTTTACGATCCGGTGACCGACCGCATTGCCGATTTCACGGGCATGGGCATGAAGGATCTGAAGGCGGGGATCATCCGGAGCATCGGGGATCCCGAACTGCGGTTCGAGGAGGACCCCGTGCGGATCCTCCGGGCGCTGAAGCTGATCGGACAATACGGGTTCCGTCTGGAGGAACAGACGGAGGCCGCGCTCCGGAAAACCATGCCGCTGGTTCTGCACGCCTCCGTTTCACGTCTGACTCTGGAACTGGAGAAAATTCTGAAAAACAGCCACGGCGATGCCATTTTCGAATCCTTCCGCCGGTACGGGTTCCTCCGGTACTTCCTCCCACAGCTCGATAAAGGCTGGGATTCGCCCGCCGGTCAATACGCCATGGAACTTTTCGCCTGCCGCAACCGCCGGATGCGGACCGGACTGTACCGGGACAGCATGTCCCTGGCCATCGCGCTGCTGACTCTCCCCTTCGCCGAAGAACAGAACGGCAATCCGCCCGGCGGTCTCTGGAAACTCCACGACGGAATCGAGCCGGAGTTCCTCCAGCTGATGCACCGGATCTTCTCCCCGCTCATCCTGACGCGGCGGAGCTGTTCCGCCGCCATCCGGAGTCTCTGCGCCCAAACAAAGCTCCGCGCCGTCCGGAATGAAAAAAACGTGCGCCCTTCCCCGGTATATCCCACCGCCCGCGAACTGGCGCTCATCCAGAACGAAGTCCAATGGCATCTCCCCGGTTTCGAAGAACTTCTTCCGCCTCCCATGAAACTGGGCGCTCCGGGGAAACGTCGTCCGCACCGGCGCCGCCGCCATCGGCCCGCCGGGGAAAAACAGGCGGCGCCGCCGCAGAACGGAGAACCCGGTCATGCCGAGTAAAAAGACTGTCTCATTCCCGGAACAGCTTGCCGGAAACATCACCGAGGCGCTTGTCTCCTGTCAGGTCCTTTTCCCGGACCGCTCCGCCGCGCCTCCCTTCTTCGCTCTGCTGGCGGATACTCTGGGGGCCATGCGGAAGGACATCCGGTCCGGACGGACGGAACATCTTCTGTTCGAGCCGGCGGAAGGAACCGAACCGGACTCCGTGACGTATCTCAACCGTCTTTCCGGCGCGCTGCCGCCCAAGGTGTATTTTTCCTCCTTTTTCGACAATGCGGTTCTGGACGAGCTTTCCCGGCGCTTTCCCGGCGCGGACGTCTCCTCCTTTGAAGAAAAAAAGGAAGGCGGCCCGTCCGACGGCGCATTCTGCTTCCGGCATGCCAAACGGCTTGCGGAACTGCTCAAAAATCTGATCCCCGAATACGTCGAAGCGCTTTCGGCAGGGCATACTCCGGACGAGATCCGTTTTTCGCGGCTTCTCCCGTCCGTTTCCGCCCTTGCCACCGGCCGGTCCGCCTTCCTCCGTCTGGCCGGCGGCGCGTTCGGACTGGAGGTCCGGAAAAAGACGGCGGCCCGGGAACCGTTCAGTTCGGGACGGACGTTCCGGCATAAGGACGGCGTCTTCGAACCGGTCAATCTGGAGTCCATCCGGAAAGTGGACGAGTTCTACGGATACCACGCGGCCCGGCAGACGTTTCTGGAACATTTCGGCGCATTTTCCGCCGGGAAGGCCAATCTGCCTCTGCTCATCAGCAGTCTGCCGGGTCTGGGAAAAACGCAAATGACCATTTCCCACACGCTGCACTATGCCAACCTGACGCTCATTCTTCCGTCTCCTTCGGATATCGCCGAGGGGCTGGAGGCGCTTATCCGGAAGCTCGCGCAATACCCGGCGCGGAAATTCATGCTCTTTTTCGACGACATCGACGCCTCCACCACCGACTGGTTCTATTTCCGGGCCAATGTGGGAGGCGCCTTCTCCCTGCCGCCCAACATCTCCATCACCATTGCGTCCAATCAGCGGTTCCCCGCCAACATCTCCAGCCGCGGCCGCGGATTCGTCTATCCCATTTTCGATGAAGTACGCTGCAAGGAGATGGTGGCCGATTTCCTGCTGTCTCTGGGAATGAAGGACGCTCCGGACTCCCTGGCCGCCGTCATCGCCTCGGATTACGTGGAAGAGTTCAGCCAGAAGAAATTCGAGGAACTGAGTCCCCGTACGCTGGTCCGCTATCTCGGAACCTATCGGGACAACCCGGTAAAACGGAAGAAGATGCTGGAAAGCTCCAGAGAGGACATCATCACCGAGCCCGACGCTCTGGTTTTCTATCAGGAAAACCTCAAGCTGATGCGTTCCATCTACGGCGATTCCGTTCTGGAAGAGCTCCGGCAGGAGGCGCTGAATCATGAATCTTGATCCGGGCGAGGAGCTGATCCGGGACGAGGTGCCCGTCGTTTTCGATGACGCATATTTCATGCGGGCTGCCCTCCGCTGTGCCCGGCAGGCCGCCGCCGCGGGCGAAGTCCCGGTGG